>JBKQHM010000109.1:0-32879 GCA_052148775.1 Isosphaeraceae bacterium
TGGATCGACGCCATTCCCACGGCCGCAGTCATCATCAATCGGACGCGCGACGGGAAACACCGCAAGCCTGACATGTCCGGGGTCACTCCCAGGTGAAAACGCAGTCGTTGATTCGTCCTCATCCTACTCGTCGAGCCCGGGTGGGAAAAGGGTCCGGAGTCCCCGCTCAGTCGGGGCGATCCGACGACTGAGCCATGGCAATCGGGCGGATGCCTATCGTCAGTCGGTCGCGGACACGGTCTTCTCTCATCCCGGGCCGGGATTCCCCATCGGGGCACGTCGCCCGAGGCCCGGCAACGGTGAAGGCTTCGTGTCTCCCTCTCGCAACCGATAGCCGTGGTCGGCTTCGAGGCGGCCGAAGCGATCGACGCGGCCCGAGGGCCACCGGACTTCGACCTGTTCGACGACGTCCTCATCGAGGCCGAAGTGGATGCGCGGGTCGGAGCTCGACTGGTAGCTCCCGCCGCCGTATCGCCACTCGCGACGTCGCCGGCCCCCCGCCGTGACCGTGACCACCGCGCCGATGGCGTCGCGATTGGAGGCGGTCCCTTCCAGGAGCAATGTCAGCCAGTGGCCGCCCGTCGTCTGATTGTGGAGGTAAGCGAGCGGGCTCTTCTGGGCGACGAGCAAGACGTCGACCCGGCCGTCGTTGTCGAGATCGCCGACGGCGAGCCCGCGAGCGATGCGAGGGACGGCCCAGGGATCGTCGGCGGACGGGGTGGTCTCGATGAGATGGCCGTCCTTGCCCCCGGTCAGGAGCAGGGCCGGCATCGCATAGGGGTAGTCGGGACGATCGTCGTTGACGTGGCCGTTGGCGATGGCCAGGTCGAGACGGCCGTCGTTGTTGGCATCCAGCATCGAGATGCCGAATCCCAGCAGGAACCGGGTCGGCCCGGCGAGGCCGATCGGGACCGTCTGGTCGCTGAACATCCCGGCGCCGAGGTTGCGGAAGAACGTCGTGGACTCGCCGTAGAAGTTGGTCACGAACAGGTCGGGACGGCCGTCGCCGTCGAGGTCGCCGACGGCGGTCCCCATGCCGGCCTGGTAGGCACCCGCCGCGTTGCAGGCGACCCCTGCCGCGACCCCGAGTTCCTCCAGCTTCATGCCGCCGTTGTTGTGCCAGAGATAATTGGCGGTCGTGTCGTTGGCGACGAAGAGGTCGACCCACCCATCCTCATCGAGGTCGGCCGCGACGACCCCCAGGCCGCGCCCGTTTTGATCGACGATCCCGGCCTCGGCGGTCACGTCGAGGAAGCGGCCCCAATCGTTGCGGAACAGGTGGTCGGGCAGGGCCGGGAACGGGCGGGGCGTGCAGTAGTTGTGGTCCTGGCCGGGCTCGACGCGTTCGCTCGGGGCCGCCACGGTGGTCCGCTTGCAGAGGGTCGGGTTCTTCTCATCCCAGACCAGGTAGTGGCAGACGTAGAGGTCGAGATCACCGTCATTGTCGAGATCCGCGAAGGCGGCGGAGGTCGGCCAGTCTCGGTCGCCGCCCAGGCCCGCGCGATCGGTCAGGTCCTCGAAAGTCCCGTCGCCTCGGTTGCGGTAGAGTGCATAACTCCGCCATCGGGTGAGGAAGAGATCGGGGTGCCCGTCGTTGTCGAAGTCGCCGACCGTGATCCCGTGACCGTAGCCGTGAGCGAGCCGGGCGATTCCCGAGGCGATGGTGACATCCTCGAAGGTCCCATCGCGTCGGTTGCGAAACAGTCGGTCGCCTGTGGAGGGCCTGGCGGGATCGGGCGGGAATACACCTCCCTGAACGAGGTAGACGTCGAGCCAGCCGTCGCCGTCGTAGTCGAGCAGGCCGACGCCGCCGCCGGTGGTCTCGGGTATCTGACGCTGCGGCGATCGCCCATTCTCGAAGACGAACCGCAGGCCGGCGGGATCGGCCCGGTCGACGAAGCGGGGCGCGAGGCTTGTCGACGAGAGGCGGGGCGGCTCCGTGCGGTCGATTACGCCCCGGAGCTCGGGATCGACGTCCGCGAGCTGCTGGGCCATCGTGACGCCTCGAGGTGGAGGAGGAGAAACCGACCGGCGCTGCAATCGGGAGAGGGCATCCGGGGCGGATCGGTCCGAAGGCGCGGAACGGGCCCGGAGCGTCCACCACCCTTCGGCCTCGAAGTAGCGGCCCAAAGATTCGGCGAGGGTGCCCAGCTCGGCGAACTGAGCCGGGGTGATGGTCTTGTCCAGCAGGAGCCGGTAGCGATCCTTGGAGGCATCGATCGAGGCCTTGCGACGGCGGTACTGCTGCGCACGCTCGTGCTCGCCCGACTCCCAGGCCATCGAGGCGAGCCGATCGAGCGCCTCCGTCTCGCCCGGCACGACCGTGACGAGCTGCTCCAGCGTACGTCGCTCCGTCGCGGAATCCCCGCGACGCGACGCGATCCAGGCGCGAAGCGCGAGCCGATCGCCCTCCGAGTAGCGATCGGCCTGGAGATGCGCCAGGGCGCGACGCGCTTCGTCCAGGTCGCCGACCGTTCGCGCGCGGGCGAGCCGGGCATGCCAGACGGACGGATCCTCGGGGCGTCGGCTCGAGCATCGCTCGAGCCAGGAGGCGGCCTCGTCCATCCGGCCGGCCTGGACGGCCAGGCTGGCCCTGGCCAGCCAGACCCGATCATCGTCCGGCGCCGATCGCCCGGCCCGGTCGACCTCCCAACGGACCTGCTCGATCAAGGTCGGAGAGGTCTCGGCCCGCCAGTGATCGCGGAGGTCGATGACCGGGTCCGCCGAGTTGCGCCAGGCCTTCTCGATGAGCCGGCCGACCTCATCACGCCGCCCTTCCCAGAAGTAGAGTTCCGCGAGCGTGTGTCGCACCTCGTCGCGCGAGGGTCCGGCGTCCTTCAGCAAGCCTTCAAGGATGACCTCGGCGTCGCCGAACCGGCCCAGGTCGCCGACCAGCGTACGGGCTCGCGCCAGGCCCGCGCGAGGCCCCCAGGCCGAGCGGGGCTCGACTCGCGACCAGGCTGCCATCGCAGCGGCGATATCCCCGCCCGCATGCGAACAGACCCCCAGACGATAGGCGAATTCGGGGTCGTTCGACCATCGCGACGGCAGGCTGATCAGCAATCGTCGAGCCTCAGGGAACCGGTCCGCATCCATCAGCTGCCGCGCCTCGGCCAGTCCGGACTGGAATCTCCGGCCTGAAACGACCAGCCACGTGCCCCAGCTCAGCATTCCCAAAGCGATCGCCAGGCAAATGACCCGGGGCCATCTTCCAGATCGAGATTTGCCTTGGTTGATCATTTTCTGGGGTCGGGGATCCGGATTCTGGACTCTGGAATCCCGAATCCTAAGTCTGGATTCCGGAATGTGGAGGGTTCTCGCGGAGGACGAAGACATCGCCGGGGTGGAGTCGACTCATCTCTCCGATCGGGCCGACGGTCGCCAGGATCGGTATGATCTCGTCCCCTGCGAGACCTGAGAACTCGAACCAATCGGATGACGGCAAGGGAGCACTGCCCAACGGGCCGGGAACCATCGGGCACTGTGCACCTTGATGCTATCGACCTTACGGCTTCTTGCTGGCCGATTTCGCCCCCTTGAGATCCATCCCCGAATTCGCGTTCTTCATCATATCCGCAGTCTTCTTGGCAAAATCGGGCCCGAGGTCCGCGGGTTCGGCGGGAGCATTCGGCTGGCTTTCGCCGCCACATCCCGCGATGACGCCGGAGAGGAACGCCAAGAGAACCATGCTGCGCAAACGGCTCATACGAAAGGCCTCCAGGTTTCTGAGGAGAGACTTGTTCCGGATGGAATCCGGATTCTTGTGAACGCGGATCCTCCTGCATTGCAGGAAAGCGAGGAGGGCACGCCCGATGGATGTCGTTGATCGGCCAGTCTGAACCAACCCGGAGGGTCGGCACAGGAATCGGCCTGGGGGTTGCTGGAAGGAGCCGGATCGCTCAGTAGGAATCCGAGCTGATCACCTCGCCGTTATTCCGGCTACCGAGGGCCCACCAGATGTTCGGGGAGACATTGTCCTTGACGAAGTGGACCGAGCCGTCGGCGAAGCAGACATTCACGCCGCCGGGATGGGCACTCGTCGCCGTGATGATATCGTTCATGCCGCCGGGAGCCCCTCCCCACGAATTGCCGGCGACGCACGACAGGCCGTTCGGCGTATTCCAGTGGTCATACGCGTTGAAGTGCAAGGTTCCGGCATGACTGCCGTTCCAGCACGCCCCCGACCACTGAGTCGGGTTGGTGGGTGCGGTGGTTCCGGAAATCGCCTTGCAGGTCTGCAGGAATGCCAGGGCCATGGTCACTCCACCGGTTCCGATGGACGCGGAGTTCCCGTTGACATCCGTGGTGAAGCCGGTCGCATACGAGACCCGTCTCGCGTCGGGATTGCCGGGATAGACCGTGATATAGCCGTTCAAGCCCATCAGCTTCTCGCTGAACATGGCCGTGTTGCTCGTGCCGTCGGTGACGGTCGAGATATCGATGGCCCCGAGGTTCCTCTGGCCATAGGGGTAAACATTGGAGGTGCCGGGGTAGCCACTCGGGTCGCCGGGCAGGGGGACGATCGGGCCCGACCAGGGCGAGATGCATTCGGGGCCGCCGAAGTTGGCATGATAGTTCGTCCACGTCGTGCCGATCCAAGGCCCGACCTTGACGGTCTCGGACGGGCAGACCAGGGTCGCGACCTTCAGGGAGCTGACCGTGGTCTGGTTCATCACGTTGAATGCGCCACCCGAGTAGTTCGACGCGTTATAGAGTTGCGACTGCTCCATGTACTGGAGGATGGCCACGGCCCAGGCCAGGGGCCATTCGCCGTTGGGAGCGCTCGGGCCGCTGGGAGGGCTCGGGTTCCCGAAGGCGCCGAACAACGGCGGGAACGCGTTGTTGGTCTGATGGTAGTTATGGACGCCCAGGCCCAACTGCTTGAGGTTATTCGTGCACTGGGCACGGCGAGCGGCCTCGCGGGCCGCCTGCACCGCCGGCAATAACAAGGCGATGAGGACTGCAATAATAGCGATGACGACGAGAAGTTCGATCAGCGTAAACGCACGACGCGAATGGACTGACATCGTTCCTTGCCCTCCGAAACGTCAGGATCGTGACAAGGCAGAAGTGATCCTGGTCGAACAAATTTGAACCGGAGTAACGCTCGACCGGACGCAGACCCCTCCGACGAGCGAACCGCACGACAGTCCCTTCGGGCTTCGATCCGATCCATCATCGGGGATGGGACTCGATCCCCGATCGTACCGGCTTCCTTCAAAGAACACGACCCGCAAGCCCTCCGAGAACCACCGGCACGGTCCCCGAAAAGCCAGATCCGGAAGAGTGATCGATAGCGATTCCTCTGACCTCTATGCCGCACCCACTCGCCAGTCCCAAAACTCCCCAACAATGACTGTAGGGGGTATCCCGACCGGAAAAGTTTGGGAGATCGAATCCAGGGGGGGCAGGAGAGTTAACGGGACGAGCAGTTGTCTCCAGGCAGCCACCGACCTTCGCACGGCCCTCTTCGATAGGCGACAACGGCGGACGAAGGGTCCCAAATTCGCCCGAATCATCCCATTCGGATCAATTCCCTAAACAGGAATCGCGGGGATGTTTGGGGGATCACATGAGACCATCACGCGTCAATACCTAATCTATTCGGAAAGAATGGGCAACGCAAGAATGCTCTCTTGAAAAGGACGGCCTGCTTCGAAAAAAGCGCATTGACGCAACCAGCGGAGTCAAATCGCCTCGAACATTTTGGAGATCGTCCGGGCATTCACTGGCCGGATTATCCCTCTCTCGGTGATGATGCCGGCTATGAGGCCGGCGGGGGTGACGTCGAAGGCCGGGTTGTAGACATCGATCCCATCCGGGGCGGTCTGGCGGCCGAAGCCGTGGGTGATCTCACGCGGATCGCGCTGTTCGATGGGGATGGCCGATCCGTCGGAGATCGACAGGTCGAAGGTGCTCGACGGCGCGGCGACATAGAAGGGAATGGCGTGCGCCTGCGCGAGCAGGGCCACACCATATGTGCCGATCTTGTTGGCCGTGTCGCCATTGGCGGCGATCCGGTCGGCGCCGACGACGACCATCTGGACCTTGCCTTCCCGCATCACTTGGGCCGCCATGTTGTCGCAGATGAGCGTGACGGGGATGCCCCGGCGCTTCAACTCCCAGGCCGTGAGCCGGGCGCCCTGGAGGAGAGGTCGGGTCTCGTCGGCGAAGACGCGGATCGCGACCCCCTGCTCGTGGGCGGCGAAGACGACTGCCAGGGCGGTCCCATAATCGGCGGTGGCCAGGCCCCCGGCGTTGCAATGCGTCAGGATTCCCTGGCCGGCCCCGACCAGGGCCGCGCCATGACGCCCGATTGCCCGACACATGGCGCGGTCCTCATCCTCGATTCGGCTCGCTTCGGCCAGCAGCCGATCCAGGAGGAACTGGCCACCCCCCTGCCCTCCGGCGGCCACGGCGTCCATCCGGTCAAGGGCCCAGAACAGGTTCACGGCCGTCGGACGGCTGGTCCGCAGAGAGGCGGTCGCCGAATACAGGGCCTTGCGGACTGACTCCGCGTCACCGATTCCTTCAGAACGTGCCCCGATCACGGCCCCGTATGCCGCGGCAATTCCGATTGCCGGCGCACCGCGGACGCGCAACGACTTGATCGCCTCCCAGACCGCCTCCACGTCACGGCAGTCCATCTCGACATACTCGGACGGTAGTCGCGTCTGGTCGATCAACCGCAGCCACCCTGTGGCTGCGTCCCCAATCCATCGGATCGTCTGGTCGTTTGTCATTAGTTATTGGTCATTAGTTATTGGTCATTGTATGAACGACATCATGCCGTTCGCCGTTGTTTTCGGTCGGTCATTCCGCGCGTTCACAACCGTCAAGGATCTCGCATTCACCAATGACCAATAACCAATAACCAATGACTAATCCTCGTCGTCCTCTTCGGCCTCTTCGGGATCGATCCAGGTGTAGAACTCGGAGAAGACTTCCCAGATGTTCTGCAACGCGCCTTTCAGGTCGTCTTTCTTGATCGGTGCGTGCGGGCCTGCATAGCCGGCGACCTCGGTCGCGAGGCGCAGGAGGTCGAGGTTCTGGCGCCGCATCTGGAGGAAGATCTGGCTCTGGGTGTCGAGTTCGAGGGCTTCCCCGAGGGCTTCCTCCACCTCGTGCTCGTGCTCGTGGTCATGGTCGTGATCGTGATCGTGGCCGGTGTTCACGTCGAAGTCGTTCGGGTTCATGGAGAGGAGTCCTCCGAATCAGTAAGGGATCGATCTTTTCAGCGGCTCAGGTGCACGACGCCGGCGCGGTGACGGCCACCGTTGCCAGCTTGGCGTCGAGCGGGTGGAGGGGCAGCCCGAAGGTGTGGGCGACGGCCCGATTGGTGACGCGCCCCTGGGTGATATTCACGCCCTCGGCGACGCCGGGATCGGCGGAGGCCAGGCCCTGCCACCCGAGCCGGGCCAGTTGCAAGACATAAGGCAAGGTGACATTACACAGGGCGTAAGTGCTGGTGCGCCCCACGGCACCGGGCATATTGGTGACGCAATAATGGACGATGCCGTCCACCACGTAAGTCGGATGCTGATGGGTGGTGGGGCGGCTGGTCGCGATGCATCCCCCCTGATCGATCGCGACATCGACGATGACGGCCCCATTCTTCATCCGTCCCAGATCCTCGCGGCGTACGAGGCGAGGCGCCCGCGCCCCGGTGATCAGGATGGCACCGATGACGAGGTCGGCGCGCTCGATCGACTCGACGATCGTGTGCCGGTCGGAATAGAGCGTCGTCACGTTCGGGGGCATGATGTCGTCGAGGTATCTGAGACGATCGAGGTTGATGTCGAGGATGCGGACCGTGGCCCCCAGCCCGGCGGCGACCTTGGCCGCGTTGGAGCCGACCACGCCGCCGCCCAGGATGGCGACCTCCGCCGGTGCGACCCCCGGCACGCCGGAGAGCAAGATCCCCCGCCCTTCCTGCGGGCGCTCGAGGTACTTGGCTCCCTCCTGGATGCTCATGCGCCCGGCGACCTCGCTCATCGGGGTCAGCAGCGGGAGGCCGCCGCGCGCGTCGCGCAGGGTCTCGTAGGCGATGGCCGTGATCCCGCTCTCGATGATGGCAGTCGTCAGCTTCTCGTCGGCGGCGAAGTGGAAGTAGGTGAAGACCGTCTGGCCGGTCCGCAACCGCGGCCACTCCGACGGCTGCGGTTCCTTGACCTTCACGATCAGATCGGCCGCGGACCAGATCTCGGCGGCCGTCGCGACGATCGACCCACCGACCGCCTCGTACTGTCCGTCCGCGATCCCGCTGCCCTGCCCCGCCCCGGCCTCGATCAGGACCTTGTGGCCCGCGTGGGTCAGTTCCTCGACACCGACCGGGAGCATCGCGACGCGATACTCATCCGATTTGATCTCCCGAGGCACCCCGACGATCATCCCCTCAATCCCCCAGACCCACTGTGCGTCATGTGTTCGTCCCGCGACGGCCCGGGCAATTCCCGACGCCTCGCGCTAGATCATTCGATCAGAGTATTACTGCCGAATCAAGTCGGGTGGCATGTGGCGAGTGGCGAGTGGCGAGAAAAGGCCGGTCGCCCCGAAGAATTTGGCGTTATCCACGCAAGCCTTTGCGTACGGAGCCGATGAGGATCAGTCGCCCCTTCCAACCCGCAACGCGTCACCCTTCAGCCGCCAACAGGCGAGCCGCAGGCTCGTCCAGGAGCCAGGTGACCTTGGCCGCGACCGATTGCAGGAGCGAGGCGGGCAGACTGGCGGTCATGGGGCCCTTGAGCGCGGCGGCGACGGCCTCGGCCTTGTGCGGGCCAGTCGCCAGCATCAGGATCGAACGCGCGGCCAGGATCGGCGCGACGCCCATGGTGAGGGCCCGCGGGATCACCCGATCCGGGCCGCCGAACTCCTTTACCGCATCGGCGCGCGTGACCGGATGCAGTTCGACCAGCCGGGTGGGCAATCGGAGCATCTCCGCAATGTCCAGCTCGCTGGGCTCGTTGAAGCCGATGTGGCCGTTTCGTCCGATTCCCAGGAGCTGGACGTCGAGGCCGCCATCGGCCTCGATCCAGCCATCGAACTCCGCGGCGTGTGCCGCCGTGAAAGCCTCGGGCACTGTCCCGTCGAGCACGTGGGCGCGATTCGGCGCGAGGTCGACGTGGCTGAAGAGGTGCCGGTTCATATAGGCCCGATAGCTCCGTGGATCGAGAGGGCTGATCGGGTAATACTCGTCGAGGTTGTAGGTCGTCACGTCGCGGAACGAGACCAGACCCGACCGATGGTGCTCGACCAGTTGAGCATAGACACGCTCGGGGGTCGAGCCGGTGGCCAGTCCGAGGACGGCCCCGCCGCGCCGTCCCATCGCCTCACGAATCGTCCTGGTGAGCATGGCAGCGGCTCTCGCGCAGACCGATTCCGCATCGGGCAAGACCGATACGGCCATGCCGGCGTATTGAAGGGTTCGGGCCTGGGCAGACATCAGGGCAAGGCTCCTCGATCGGCTGGCTGGCTAGGTGGGGGGAACGGTCGGGACGGGGCGACGACGGCTACTTGGCCGAGGCGAACGCTGCCAGCTCGGCTACGTTCTCCGACGACTCTTCCGAATCGAGTTCCAGCTTCCCGCTCAAGAGCCCGAGTACGATCTGGATCGGGTCCGGGGGGTAAGCTTTGCATCGAGTCGGGTCGTACGACTCGATCTGGAACAACTCGACACCGACGAAACGATCATCCGTGCGATGGGCACGGCCGGATAAGCTATGCCCCTCGGCCCACTCGCGCGTGAGGGCGGCGTAAGCCCGGCCGAGATGCGAGCAGTATTGTGTGTAGTCGGTCAAGAGGACCTGGGAGGCATGGCAGTGGATCGCCCATTCCTTGGTCCGCTCGGCCTCGCCATCGTAGGTGAAGTAGGCATTCGGCTGGGGCAGCGGCCCCCAGGGGGTCCAGCCGCTCAAGACCAGGGTATCGGACAGCTCGGCACCGAAGAGGCCGATGGCGGTCAGGGCACGGGTGACGCGGTGGGCGACGTGTGCGTCATTGGCCGGGGGTACGATGACCGCACCGGGGCGTCGCTTGGTAAACCAGTCGACCACCTTGGTGATATCCGCGTCCGAAGGCTGATAGCCCTTCCGGTTGTACGCCTCCAGGTTCCAGCAGACCGCCTCGGCACCGAGGACGTTGCATTCCAGGCGGAATTCGCCCTCGCGTACGCTGATCTTCTTCTGGTCGTTGAGCCAGGGTGCGGCCACGTTCCGCTCACCGGCAAAGACCAGGACCTCGATGACCGGCAGGCCGCGGCGCACCGCGTATTCGTGGATCAAGCAGGCCGCGGTGATGGCCCCATCATCGGCGTGCGGGCAGAGCATGACCAGCGGGCGATCCGGCCCGATCACCGAGCGGAGCGTTTCGCGGATGTCGACCAACTGACCGTGCGACCCGCAATCGCGCACCGTGGCCAGGAACTGATCGTATGCACGATTCTTCAGATTGGAACCTGTTGCGGACCGTGTATGAGTATTCATGGAGTTAGCAAATCTCGGCGACAGCCGGTGATCGACGCCGCGGTTTTCGGTGGAAGTCACCGCGATCGATCGACCAGGCTTTCGGTCAGTGGAGTCAACCGGCGAGGGGTATGGTCCCGCACGCGCGTTGAGAAGACACCGACCTGGACAACTCCGACGAGTGCAATCGCGTCACCATGTCGGATGGCCTGGATTGCCTGCAAGCGTCGGCGTCGGCCTTCATCGAGTAGCAATCTTATGTGTCTTCCCGCGAACACCCCAGAAGCATTGTCCGATGCGAATCCACTCGCGTCAACCACTTCGTCGATCCTCGCGTCTCATCCGTTGCTCGTTTTGAGCTCTGTGCCGGTTCGAGAGCGGCCCTCAGGCGACGGGCTTCCGGGCGCATGGACATGCGGCAGCACTCCGATAGAGCCCGCCAGAAATGAGGGCGAAAACTCGGGAGGGCGAGCTCCTGCCCGAACCGCTTCCGGTCTTCGCTTCGGATCGGGCGGGGCCTCGCCTTCCGGGAATCCTGCACCCTCTGGGCGGCGTTCTCTATCAAAGACCGGTCTCGTCGAAGAGGCGGGCGCGGAAGCCGGCCCACTCGGACATCCTCGACGAATCATCCGGATGGCGTGCCATGTAATCGGAGAACAGCCGATCGATCAGATCGAACCGCTCGGACAGCGCGCGGAGGACCGCCAGCGCCAGGGCCTCGGCGGCCCGGGGGTCGGCCGCGCGAAGCGACTCGTGCGCCGGATGATAGAGCGAGAGCACCCAGACGTCCGACGTCGCGCGGACGGAAACCGCCGGCGGTTGGGGGCGGAAAAAGGATGTCGTCCCGAAGACCGAAGGCGCGGCCAACGTGGTGAGGATCTCTTGCCGACCGTTGGCGAAAGTCCTCTGGATCGAAGCGGTTCCATCGATCAGGAACGACAGATGATCGTTCGGCTGATCCTGCTCCAGGAGGGTCGCACCGACTGGCGCACGTCCCTCGACCAATGCTCCCAGGATGGCCATCTTGGTCTCCGGGGGGACCTCGGCGAGCCAGGGTGCAGACATAAATCGTTCGGTTGCTTGGGCATCAATCATTCGGCCAACCTCGTTATCCGTGGCGCGGGCGCCGGGGTTGCGGGCCGGAACTTCGATCGACCGACCGATACCGGTCCCCGCGGTCCAGACGACCCGAATAGGGGGAGAGGGGGACATCCCATAGCCTTTGTCCTCATTGTTCACATTGTGTGGGGTGCGGCAATTAGGAAGTTTTTTTTGAACCGAGCAATCCTGTGGGGACCGGGCGAAGGAGACCGGCCGAATCGGTCGGATGTTGATGACCACGATGCCGATGCAATGTCGGACGGAAGCGGACCGAGGGGGGCTCGAGCTTCCCCGATCCGGCTAAGACAAGGACCTGGTGGGAGGAACCGCCATGAGACGGCCACGGGGGGTAGGGATTATTATCGTGATGCTGCTGGGGCTCTCCGGCTGTGCCGGGATGCAACAGCAAGAGGGCTGGACGTCGCCCGTGATGACGAGCGCCCACGGGCCCGGGGCCGATGAACGCCCCCTCGCCCGGCTCGCGTTCTGGCGTCGGCCCAGGGCCGATTCCAACACCGTCCCGGCGGATCAGTCGGGGACGATCGATCCGGGCCAGACCGGATTGACGGCGAACGACCCGGCATCCTCGTCGGATGCCTCATCGAAGCGGCCCAGCCTCTTGCGTCGTTTCACGCTGCTGGGCCAGCGCTTGAAGGGAAGCAAGGACGACGATTCCGAACTGGCCACCCCGCCCGCCTGGAAGCTGGGATCACCGGCCGCGGGACCGGTCAGCACGGCTTACACCGCGACGGCTTCGAGCCGGGTGGCATCGGGATCGAATGCTGCGATGCCCTCCGCCAGGCCGGTTTCGGTCGCATCCCATGCGTCGACCAACAAGCCGCAACTGGACGTAGAGGCGATCCCGGCGGCTCATTCGGGGACGAGCTCCTCATCCGCGGACAACTCCGAGTCCGCGCCTCCGGTCCCGTTCGCGCCGGACGCCGACTCGCAAAACACACCGACGGCACGTCCCGCCCCGGGACCTGCCCCCGATCAGGACTTGATGCCTCCGGCGCCGATTTCCCAGCCGACGGCCACCTCGCCCCCGACGGCCCCATCGATTCCTTCCTCGAGCAAGCCGGCGTTGCCGTCGGTCTCACCCGAGACGGACCAGCCGGCCTCCGGCGGCGCGATGCCGCCGCCTGAGACCGGGTCCTCCTCATCGTGGAGCCCGACGCCGGCCTCCAGCTTCGGCTCGGGGCAGTTGATCGCCACCTCCGGCCAGGCGGCCTACGAGTCGCCGACCTACGTGGAATCCGGGGGGAAGAAATGCAACCTCCTGGCCAAAATCTGCCCGCTCAAGAAGCATCACCAGCCGCTTGCCTCGGCGCAGGCCATGCCAACGGCCCAGTCGCAGACATGCGACACCGTCGCCACGGTCAAGGTCAAGAAGCCCTGCTTCCTCAAGACCTTCCTCCACCACAAGACCTGTCCCGGTAAGGGGTGCGGGTGCGCGGGGGATGGCGGTTGCGAGTCGCACGTGATGTCGGCGTCCCCCCAGGATTCCCTGCCGACGCCCCAGTACTGAGGCTCGGGAGCCGTCCCGATCACGGCTCGAAACGGTCTCGGGATCGGTCGCTCAACCGGTCCCGAAACGCACGATGTCGCGGAGGAACGGGAGCTCGTGCACGCCGTCGCGGCCGATGACCTCGACGAACCGACGTAGCGTCAGCTCCAGGTGATCGGCGATCTCGACGTGCTGCTCGATGACATTATTCTGGTCCCAGCGGTCCTCGGGCTTCCGAAAGAGCTCCGGGGACCGCGGTTCCTCGGGGTCGGACTCGACCACCGGGACGATGAGGTGCCAGAGATGGGTCCGGATCGCGAACTCGGCGACGTCCATGCCGAGACAGGCGAAGTCACGCACCTTGGTCTGTTCGCCTCGGATCAATGAGAGCAGGTCATGCCCGTGGATCGGCAAGAGGTCATCGCCGATCGGGGGCAGGCCCAGGGCCGAGGCGATCGTCGGCAGGATGTCCACCGTCTGCACCAGCGCCTGGTGACGGATTCCGCCGTGCCGCCCGCCGGGCATCCGGATGATCAATGGCGTGTGGATCAACTCCTCATAGAGCCAGGGACGGAATCGTCGGACGAATCCGTGCTCGCCGAGCGGCTCGCCCTGATCGCTGGTGAAGATGACGAGGGTATCATCCATGCGACCCATACGGCGCATGGCCTCGAAGAGTTCACCCAGCCATCGGTCGACGAGGCTCACGGTCCCGGCGTAGGTCCGCCGCAACCGGAACAGCTCGGCCTCGCTGAGGACGTCGCCGACCGCGCCGGCCGGTACGTCGATCAACGCCGCGACGTCTTCGATGGCGATCTCTTCATCGTCATCCCCGGGCTCCTCATCGACGAGGTCCCCTTCCTCGCCGGCCTCGAATTCATCAGGCTCAACCGTGACGTACTGGTCGCGATAGGGCTGGGGCGGATCCCAGGGTCCGTGCGGGCTGAAGAGGTCGAGCCAGAGTACGAAGGGGTCTTTCTCGCCTCCGCGCCGTTCGAGCCAGTCGATGGCGGTTTTCACCGTACGGGCGACGCCGGTATTCGCCTCGTCGATGTCACCATGGAGCACGGCCCGGTTGCGCAAGAGCTGTTCCCATCGGGCTTTCCAGAGCGCGTGATTCGGATCGTCCTCCGGGGGAAGTCGCAGACCCGGCTCGTCGGCGAGCCGGACTTTCCGCGCCCGGGGATCCGTCGAGGGGACGTACGGGTCGTAACCCTGGCCGCGCACCCAGATGACCTCATCGAACCCGCGCCCGAAGCCCATGCCGGTCTCGCGGAGCAGCGGGACGTCCGAGATGAAGGCGGTGCGCACCCCCTGGTTGGCGAGGATATCGGGCAGGATCCGTTCCTCGGGCCGGAGCGCGGTCCAGCCTTGATCGGGGTCGGCGAACCCATATCGGCCGGTCCACCAGCTCCGGCGGGTCGGCAGGGTGGTCAAGTTTTCGGGGAAATGATGGTCGAAGACGACCCCCTCGGCCGCCAGGCGGTCCAGGGTGGGCGTGTCGATCCAGGCATTTCCGTAAGCACCCAGGAAGCCCAGGTGCAGGCTGTTGCAAACCACGACGATGACGTTCATGGCACCCATTGTAGCGGAAGGATCGCGGGGAGCCAGTGATTGGCCAATCGCTGGGTTACAGGCCGTTGCGAGGTCTGGTATAATCCTTCGCTGGAGGTGGACCCGCCATGTCATTATCGAGAACGAGCACGCTGACGGAACAACGTCAAGAGTCGCCGTCCCGAATCGGCGGCCAGTCCCGCGAGACTCCCGAACAGGGACCTCGGAATCTGGAGGCGGGTGCGATGGGGCAAGTCCTTCAAACAGAAACGCTTGCGCAGTTCGAAGCCGATGAGATCGCCCGGTTTCTCGACCGCGTCCTACGGCTGGATCGTTCGAAGGAAGTCCAGGCGGCGACCGATCAAGTCTACGACTTGTTCGATCGGCTGCTCACTGAGCGAGCCCTCGAGACTTGCGACCAGATCTTTTGCAGCTCGACGTCAGCAAGTTCTCGACATCACTGTTGCGCTCATTCCTCACCATCACGGCGGCCGCAACGGAAGAACTCAAGGAACGAGCCTCGTTCTTCGCGCGAGTTGAGAAGGAGATGATCGGGCAAAGAGGCGCTGAGACGACGAAAAGGCTCTTGAGTCGACTCGGCTGATCATCATGCATGGGGAACGGCTACTTTTCTCGGCACTCGAGGTGCCCCAGCTTGCAGGTCGATTCGCATTTCACCCAACTCCCCTCCTCAGTAAAATGCCGCCAGGAGGATGCCATGCAGACGATTTCCCTGTCCGAAGCCGCCCTGACCCTGCTGCGCCATCGCCTCGCCACGCGGGACAACCGGGTCACCGCCGCCAACCTCGAAGCCTACCGCGAGCTGGTGCGGGCAGGGATCATGTTCGCCGTGTCCGGCTTCGCCACGGGGCCGGAAGCCAGTTTTCGATTCACGGATGAAGGCTGGGAACGGCGGTTTGAGCTTTCCGGCTGCGCCAAGGCGGAAGCGCGATAGGATGCGTGTATGGCTGCGGCGACAAGACGGTGCCGTTAATCGGGCGGTTATCAGGATTGCGACCAGTCAGCATGAAGCCGCTCGGCCCGCAACCTACCCTCCTATGCCGCCCTGCTACCCATTCCTCATCGCCACCAGAATCTGCCTCGCCCGGTCGCTGATCGGTAAATCCGTTTCTGGAGCTTTCTGCACGGCCGCCTCATGGTCGCCGCCCATGCGCCATTCCATATCCTCATGGGCGGTCAGGGCATCCCATCGGTCGCGTATCCTCGATCCTGCCCATAGCTTCCCGGCCTTCTTGCCGTAGTCCTTGGTCAGGAGATCAGGGTTGAAAGACCCGGAATCGAGATTGACCTGTCCAGAGTAAGTGATGCCTCCACCATGCCGCTCGAATGGGTTGAATGCGGCTCCGGCGAGGCCGTGGTCGTGATCGTTCGATCCAATGCGATCCTTGGGGATGCCTCGCTCTTCCAGATGGATTCCGGCCAGCCAGTCGAGCGGCTCGGCATAGCGAAGCGCGAAATCCTCGGCGTGGTCTGCGGGGTCGGCAGGCACATTGATGCCGAGGGGCTTGCGGAAGCGGTTGAGGAAACGGCGGAAGGAATTCATCAGCCGAATATGGCACGGTACTAAAACGAAAGCAAGCCGCCCGGCGTGCGCACCAAACGCTGAGCGGGGCGCGCACAATCTTGACGAATGCCTATGTCCACTAATGTGAAAGCCCGAACGTTGCGGAGGCCAGTCGCTCGATTCCCAGTTCGATGCATTGCGTGTTGATGTCGGACTTGGGGCGCTCGGGTCGTGGATTTGTAGGATGGTTCTTGCACTCACAGGTCATCCTGAACTCCCAACGAGACGGTTTTGTTTCGGTACGGGGCAAGAGCCTGACGTAGAAATGGAATTGAATCTGATCGAGCGTCAGGAAGAATGCGGCGAGATCCCGGCAGATGGGCACGATCCGGGCTTCCTTGGTATGGAGGAAGGCCCTGAAAAGATAGAATGGGCTATAAGTCGGCTGGATAGCGAGGGTCTTGTCCATGTCGGCGATGGCCCGATCCCAGTCCTGGCGGGCAAGCGACATCCCCACGGCCCGAAAGACGTATGGCCCCCATTCCTTGGGATATCGCTGGACCAGGCGATCCAGATCTGCCTGAAAACGATCGTACTCCTCCCTCATGTACAGGAGAATCAATCGATAGAAATAAGGTCCGGGATCATCGGGGCTGAGCTCAACCGCTCGATCACAATCTGCGATCGCGAGGCCGATTTCGTGCTTCCCCTGATAGGCTTGAGCACGTCTCTGGTACAGGTCTCCGCCCTCCGGATTCCTTTCGATCAACTCGGTGAGCTCGGCGATGGCTCGATCGAACTGCGTCATGGCGACGTAGCACGAAGCTCGTTCTTTGCGGATACTTAATTCCATCTGACCCGAATCACGCGAAAGGGCATGGTCGAAGTCGGCCAGCGCACGCGCGTTCTCACCGGCCCTCAGGAGAGCAGCTCCTCGAAAAAACCGCACCAAGGGCCGGTCCTCCCCATGCTCGATCGCCCAAGAAAAATCGGCGCTCGTACTGACGAAATCCTCATACCAGCCCGAGATCATCCCCCGTGCGATCCGCGCGGCGGGCTCATCGGGATTCAATTTCAGCGAGATCTCGACGTCAGCCCGTGCGCTTTCGAGTGAATCCGCGTCCGCGACTTTCGCTTTCGCCGCACGGATGACTGCTCACCACGCGAATGCAGTTGCATTGTCCCAATGCTCTTCGATGATCGTATCGAGGGCCTCCTGGGCCTCTCGCGAATTCCCTCTTTCAAAGAGGATCGCAACGCGTTCGATCCGCGCCGGCACGCTCTTCGGTCCGCATCGGATCGCCGCTTCACAATACCAGAGAGCCCGATCGAGGTTCCCCAGATTGCGATGGACCTCCGCGAACTTGAGGTATCGATTCAGGTCCTGCGGTTCGAAAGTCCACTTCTGGCTTTGAACATCAGAGGATGGGAACAAGGTGTTCGGCGCATCGGGTCCGAGGAGAGTCCCCGATAACGGCGGGTCAACGAGTCCGAGACCGCCAGCGTCGTTGGCATCGCCATCTTTCGTTGGTAGTGTCCCGACCAATGTGACGAGATCGGGTGCGAACGGGTCGTCGGGGAGATCACCGGCATGATCGATCGGCCGAACGTCTGAGACGCCCACCTTCGGACTTGGGTTGCATTCCTGGGCGCCTATCGCCCTGTCGAACCCCATCACCCAGAGCAAAGCCCCGACGATCGCCAGCATCCATCGGCCGCCCAACACAGGTGAATTCGAAGGCGAAAGCGTCATCTTCCCTACCTCCATGCCGGAAGATCTATCGTCAAGCAATCGCTGGACTTTTTCAATTCGTCAGATATTGTCGAGGCGAGATGACACGAGCGGCCCGGCCGTCTCGAGCGAGTCGAGGTGGCCGGGCCGGATGGAATGGGGTTCATAACCCGAGATGGGCGATCGGATTACTCGACGATATGCCCGTGCGGCAGGACATAGCCGAGCTCGAGCAGCTTGCTGATGATCGCGTCGACGCACTGCTGGACCGAGAGCTTGCTGGTGTCGATCGTGACCTCGGGGTTGGTCGGCGGCTCGTACGGGTCGTCGACGCCGGTGAAGCCCATGGGCTTGCCGTCGGCGACGGCGGCGCGGGCCTTGGAGTACATCCCCTTGACGTCGCGCTGCTCGCAGACGTCGATCGGGGTATCGCAATAGACCTCGACGAAGTTGCCCTTGGACATCTTGCGGGCCTCGTCGCGGATGGAGCGATACGGGCTGATCACCGAACACAGGGTCGTGCCGCCGTGCTGGGTGACCATGCCGGCGACGTAGCCGACGCGACGGATGTTGGTGTCCCGGTCTTCCTTGCTGAAGCCCAGGCCCTTGGAGAGATGCGTGCGGATCTCGTCGCCGTCGAGGAGCGAGCAGTTCCGGCCGAACTCGGCCATCCGCTCGATCGTCGCATGCGCGATGGTGCTCTTGCCCGAGCCGGAAAGGCCCGTGAACCAGATGGTCACGCCCTGGCGGAACTTGGGCGGGTTGGTCTCGTTGAGGATCTCGGCGACGGCCGGCCGGCTGAACCACTCGGGGAGCTGGAGCCCCTTCGCGAGGTATTTGTCGCGGACCTCCGTGCCGGAGATGTCGGCCGTCTTGGCGCCCGGCGGGACCTCGTCGACCGAGGTGTACCGGTTCTCGTCCGGCAGGAAGACCATCTGCTTGAAGTCGACCATCTGCATGCCGGTCTCGTCCGCATGCTTGCCCATCGATTCCTGGGCGGCATACGGCGAGTAGAACGGCTTGCCGGTCGAGTCGTTGCCCGGCCCGGCGTGGTCGCGGCCGACGATGAAGTGCGTGCAGCCGTAGTTCCGGCGGATGATGGCGTGGAGCAGCACCTCGCGCGGGCCGGCCATCCGCATCGCCAGCGGGAGCAGGCTGAGCACCACGGTCCCCGGCTCGTAGTAGTTGTCCACGAGCGCCCGGTAGCATCGCACGCGGGTGTAGTGGTCCACATCGCCCGGCTTGGTCACGCCGACGACCGGGTGGATCAGCAGGCCGCCACCGATCTGCTCCGCGGCGCGCTTGGTCAATTCTTCGTGGGCCCGGTGCAGCGGGTTGCGGGTCTGGAAGGCGACGATCTTGCTCCATCCCAGCGACTGGAAGTGGTCGCGCAGCTCGGCCGGGGTGCGGCGGATCTCGACGAAGTCGTAGTGCGGCGGGACCCGGATCACCTCGAGCCGGCCCGAGGCGTAATGCCCCGGCTGTCGGTTGAGGTGGGCGACCGCCGGGTGCTTGGCGTCGAGCGATCCATAGGCGTTTCGCGCCTCATTTTCCTTGTCGTAGGCATAGATCTCCTCGACGTGCAGGAATGCCAGCAGGTTGCCGTAGACGTCGCGCAAGGCCAGCGGCTTCCCCTCGGCGACGCCGTCGCCAGGTTTGACCGGCAGGGTCACGGGCAGCGGCCAGAGCGTCCCGTCGGCCAGCCTGATCTCTCCGACAACCCGTTCGTAGTCGGCTTTCCCCAGGAAGCCTTTCAGCGGAGAGAACCCGCCGACAGCGAGCAACTCCAGGTCGCAGAGGCCCCGCTCATCGAGCGTGAGACTGGTGAAGTCCTTCGAGGTCGCCTTCATCTCGGCCGCACGCTCATCGCCGACGATCAGGTCGACGAGTGGGCCGCCGTAGGGGGCATTCAATGTGCCATTCTTGGTCGCGGGAGGAATAGTCGGGCTCCTTTCACGGTTCAGTCGTTCGTTAGCAGCAAGTGTTGGAAGACATTGGGGAGTACGAAGTCAGTCGTCGGCAGTCGAGATCAGGCAGGAGGCGTCGGGACGATCCCACGCGACCCACGGCCGACGATTCAGATGATCCATTCATGGGGCGAACACTGATCGGCGAGCTGGGCGATGGTCGTATGATCGAGCACGGCTCGCTCGGCGGCCCGGATGCTCTCCCAGACCGGATCGAGCACGGAGGCCGCCGTCCGCCTGGTCGCCGAGCCCTCGCGGGCGGCGACCTCGGGGCCCTCAATCGCATTGAGGACCTCGCCGAGCGAGATCGACGTCGCGGGGCGGGCCAGTCGGTAGCCGCCGGAGGCCCCCCGCGTGCTCGCAACCAGCCCCGCCCCGCGGAGTTGGAGCAGGATCTGCACCAGGTACCGTTCGGGGATCGCGAACGACTCGGAGATCTCCCGGATCCGCATCGGGGGTGCGTCGAGGCCGTGCCGTGCCAGGGCGAGCACGGCCAGACACGCATATTCAGCCTTCGCGGAGATCTTCATCGAGCCGCAGGTCTCCAGCCGGGGCGATCGCTGAACCTCAGAGCTGGCTACTATCCAGCGAATGCAACCCACACTCGGTCTTCGCCTGCCCAGCCCAGCGGCCGGAGCGCTCGTCCTGGCCCGCGGACACCGGGCGTGTGCATGGCCAGCAGCCGATCGACGCGTAACCCCGATCGTGCAACGGGTTGTATGGCACCTTGTGCGTGACAATGTACGCCCAGATATCGCGACGGTTCCAGCTCAATAGCGGGTTGATCTTCACCAGGCCGAACTTCGGGTCCGGACCCACGATCTTGACCGCGGCACGATGCGACGATTGGTCGGCCCGGATCGCCGTGATCCAGGCGTCATATCCGACCAGCGCGCGTCGCAACGGTACAATCTTACGATCATAGCAGCACTGGTCCGGATTTGTCACATACAATGGGCTCTCGTGTGGCTTTTCATATTCGGCGACGGTTGTTTCCGGCCGGATCAGCTCGACCTCGATCCCATATCGTTCGGCGATGCGATCGCGCAGCTCCAGCGTCTCCGGGAACTGATAGCCCGTGTCCAGATTGAAGACGCGCACCCGCGGCTCGATCTCCGCCAGCAGGTGCAACAGGATACATCCCTCGGCGCCGAACGCAGTCGCCATCGTGAGTCGGGGATAAAATCGTTCCACACCCCAGCGGAGGATCTCACGGGGGGTCGCCCCCTTCAGATGTTCGTTGACCTCCGTCAACTCCTCCATGGTCAGCGTTTCGACAGCCGTCATGACGCTCTCAAGCTCCCATCACACGAGGTACCATGCATCCCCGGAGTTTGACGCTCATTTCGCCGAGGATCGAGTCAATCTTACATACCCCACTAACCAAGGTCAAGATTCGGCTGGGCGGGCGATCTTGCCAGGCTGTTCCTGTTGGTAAGAAGGGCCACGGCGAACGGCGCTCCCTGGACTCCAAGGCGATCCGATTGGCGGCCCACGGCGGCGTGGATGGCTTCAACTCGGGAGTCAAGCGTGCGTGGTGATTGGTGAACTTGAGCGCGTAAAGCTATTTGGATCGGGCACGCGCGACAGGACTGGGACGGTGCTGTAGGGTTGCGAGCACCATCTCGAGACGGCCCGAAGGATCGGTGCTCGCAGAGCACCCTAAGGACGTGCGCCGTCCACGCGTGAAGCCGCCGTCTTATTGGTGCCGATCGGCTGGATCAAAAAGACAATCGCGGCGAACCAGGGGCAGGCTCGCCGCGATTGAGGGTGTCGAATGCGAGAAGTTGGCACGCAGGCCCGGTGACTGACCAATCTAAGGCATGCCCAGGACCGTAGACGCCGAATGAGACTCGCGGTTGCCGACTCAGTAAGAGTCGGAACTGACGACTTCGCCGCCGTTGCGGGTGGCGAGTTGCTGGTAAACCAGCGGCTGGGCGGTCCCGATATAGTTCTCGCCGCAGGTTGCACCGTAAACGAATCCGACGGGATCGCCGGTCGAGGTGTTATAAGGTCCCCAGCTCGCGATCGTATCCTTGATGAATTTCACCGAGCCGTCGCAGAAGGCGAAATTCGCGCCGCCGGGGTGGAAGCTCGAGGACCCTTCGGCGGTCGCCCAATCTCCATTGGTGAGGATGCCCCCGGGGAAGGTCGACAACGGCAGCTTCTTGTAGGCGTTGATGGGATACTCGCAGTCGAACTCGCCGCTATACCAGAAGCCGATCTGCCACCAACGCGCCTGCGATTGGCTGATAAAGCTGGCAGTGTTGGTCGTGAGGATACCGATAGCCGTCTCTCCCACCATGAACGTGTTGCTGAGGCCATCGGTGATCGAGGCGATCGTGATCTTGTTGTCGCCGACGATCACCCCCTTCTCGGTCGCGGCCCAGGTGGCATAGCACGGGTCGGTGAGGCTCGATCCGCTACGATAGTCGGAGTAATAGATCCCGCTGCAGCCGGCATACGTGGTGTGGGCTTGCAGGAAAGGGGCGCTCGCAGGGAGAGGGATCGGGGCGTTCTGGTAGTCCCCGGCCCAGAGCGGCGTCCGATCCGGGACGGTCTCGCTCGGGCAAATCAGCGCAGATATCTGGGCGTTGGTCACGGTGATGTTGGGGTACGACCGCCAGGTGATCGAAAAATTGTAAGCGTTGAAGATCTGGGCCTGTTCCAACTGGGGGCAGATGGAGACCAGCCAGGATGGCCCGTTGTGTATCGTGCCGGGTGTCTCGCACATGCAGTCCAGCTCGACCGGCGGGAAGCAGCCGTTGGATGACTCGTAGTTCATCACTCCGAGCGCGATCTGCTTGAGATTGTTGACGCACTGGGCGCGCCGGGCCGCCTCGCGAGCGGACTGGACGGCAGGGAGCAACAGTGCAATCAGGACGGCGATGATCGCGATGACGACAAGCAATTCGATCAGGGTGAATCCGCGCGACGTGGAACGACGAATGGGATTCCTCATGAGAAGCTCCTCTTTCGTGAGAGATGACATTGCCGAGGCGACTCATCGAGACGGACTTGTCGGGTATTCGGGGTGACTGGAACGAGGACCAAGAGGCCCAGCCTCAGCCCGGGCCACCCTTGACCCGTTGGGTCGGGGAGGGATCGGCCTTGGGCTTTCCCTCGCGAAACCGTCCCTGGATCGATTCTTCGGCCGTCTTACCGGCCTCGACCTTGATTGTCGGATCGACCTCGGATTTCTCCGAGCAACCGGAGACGAACAGCGCGGCCGGGAAACTCACACCCATGGCGAGCTTCAACGCCGATCGACGGGACATTAGCTGTATCATCGATTCTGCATCCTGTGACAAGCTTTCATAGAATAACCGCAAGGCATTGTGGAATCAGCCTCTCGGGAGCCCAATGCGCAAAATTCGCGAGCGGCACCACGCGGCGAGGACCATCGCAGTCGTCTCGGAGCTATCCAGCCGCGGAGGCACCCTGAATTGTAGGTCATCGATCGCGACAATGAGATCATCTCAGGACAGAGGCAAGTCTCCCTCGGACGCCCGGTGCCAGTCATTCGAAGCGACGGGGGTCGCTCGATGATTCATTGATCCGCAAATCGCTCGCGACGCCGAAAACAAACTCCGGAATCCTCCCGAGTGCGTCGTCTTCCATTCGTCAATCAAACCAGGGAGCACAACTGACGATGACCTGGCGGAGAGGTGGAGGTAGCCAATAGGTCGATCTCCGGCAGCTTCTGTCACCTCGAATTGTCGGCGTAGTCGTACGATTCGCTTTCAAAGCGCCCCGTTATTTCGATCCTGAAGAAACATAATCGTTGTGCAAAGCCTTGCTCGTCAAGACAACTCTGCTCGAAATCCAATGCTTTTCGCTTGTCCGGATTCTTTCCGATATCTGAAGGAATTCGTGATCAGGTCTTTGAGTCACGATTTTGGATTTACGTAGTAATACCGCGGATCATGGCGGCTCTCCGCCGAGGGAAGGGAGATGATCGCCCGCGCGTAGTCGTTCGGAGGAGAGGCGTGAGGGGAGACGGGGGACCGTGGTGCCCGAGTACCGCGAGCAGCCGCAGGCCATCGCGGCCTCGCTCGCGTCGACGAGATACGATCGCCCGGTCGGGGCCTCCGAAACGCGGCGAGCCCGGTCGAGCGATCAGTCTTGGGCATTCTCATCTCACGATCGCGGACACGCCGCGATCGAGGCTCAATTCGGCGAGCCGGCGACTGGCCGCGGGAGGACCCACGAGGCGACACCCTGTTCGTAACGCCGGATCTCCGGATCGTGGAGGAGGGTCTCGGCGATGGCATCGAGGCCCCGGAGCATTCGATTGCGATGGGATTCGGGGATCTCGAAGGAGAATGTCGGCGCGTCCGGCTGCGTGTCGCTCCCATCTCGGCAGGAGAGGGTAACCGTCTGGTCGCGGAGATCAATGCTGGCCTCGGCCGTGCCCGGGTATTCCTGGCCGGCGGTGGCGATCGTCTGCCAATCCTTCTGATCCAGTTCGATGACGAGCAAGCCGTTATTGAAGGCGTTTGATTCGAATATGTCCGCGAATCCTTCCCCTTTCCCGGGGGCGATGATCGCCCGATAGCCGGCCTGCATGACGGCCCAGACGGCGTGCTCGCGGCTCGAGCCGCAGCCGAAGTTGCGCCCGACCACCAGGATGGTCGCCCCGCGCAAGGCCGGGGCGTTGAGCGGGAAGTCCGGATTCTCCGGACCGTGTCGATCCGGCTCATCGATCTCGGGGGCGGCCCCCGGGGCGTATCGCTTGTCGGCGAAGAGCAGAGGCCCGAAGCCCGTGCGCTCGACGCGCTTCAAGTAACGCGCGGGGATGATCAGATCGGTGTTGACGTCGGTCCAGTCCAGGACGGCCAGTCGGCCTTTGTGGCTCACGAAGGGTTGCATGATAATCCGTGTTCGGTGCTCGGTGTCCAATCAAGATCGGTCTTTTCGCGCCACTCATCACCCGCCATCCGTCACCCGAGGAGCTGGCGGACGTCGGCGAAATGGCCCGTGACGGCGGCGGCTGCGGCCATGGCGGGGCTGACGAGGTGGGTACGTCCGCCGGGGCCCTGTCGGCCCGCGAAGTTGCGATTGCTGGTGCTGGCGGATCGCTGGCCGGCCGTGAGCTTGTCGGGATTCATGGCCAGGCACATGCTGCATCCGGCCTGCCGCCATTCGGCGCCGGCCTCGAGGAAGATGCGGTCGAGCCCCTCGGCTTCGGCCTGATGGCGCACCTCCTCGCTACCGGGGACGACCAGGGCACGGACGCCGGGGGCCGTCTTTCGGCCGCGGAATACCTTGGCGGCGGCGCGGAGGTCTTCGATCCGGCCATTGGTGCAGGAGCCGATGAACACGACGTCGACCGGGATCTCGACGATCGGCGTGCCGGGGGCGAGGCCCATGTAGGCCAGCGCGCGTCGGGCATCCTCCGGAGCTGTGAAAGGGACCGCCTCGGGGGCGGGGACGACGCCGGTGACGTCGACGGTCATGGCGGGGTTCGTCCCCCAGGTGACCTGGGGCACCAGGGCGGACGCGTCGATGGTGACGTGGCGGTCGAAGGCCGAGGCGTCGTCGGTCCGGAGCCCCCTCCAGTCCCGGACGGCGGCGTCGAGCGCCTCGCCTCGAGGTGCGAACGGCCGGTCGCCGCGGGCGATATAGTCGATGGTCACGTCATCGGGGGCGATCAGTCCCGCCCGGGCGCCCGCCTCGATCGACATGTTGCAGATCGTCATCCGTCCTTCCATCGACAGCCCCGCGATCGCCGGCCCGTAATACTCGATCACCTGGCCGGTCGCCCCGCCCGTGCCGATCTGCCGGATGATCGCGAGGATGATGTCCTTGGGCTCCAGGCCGGCACGGAGCTGACCGGTGACTTCCACCCCGAGGGAGTGGGGCCGCGCGCCCTGCCAGAGGGTCTGGGTGGCCAGGACATGCTCGACTTCACTGGTCCCGATCCCGAAGGCCAGCGCACCGAACGCGCCATGGGTGCTCGTGTGGCTGTCGCCGCAGACGATCGTCGTGCCGGGGAGCGTCAGCCCGAGCTCGGGCCCGATCACGTGGACGATCCCCTGATGGCCGCTCCGGATGTCGTAGAGCGTGACGCCGAACTCGGGGCAGTTCGCCCGCAAGGTCTCCACCTGCCGGCGCGACAAAGGATCGCGTATGTCAAGCTGGTTGTCGGTCGGGACGTTGTGATCGACGGTCGCGAAGGTCAGGTCCGGGCGGCGAACCCGGCGACCGGCGAGCCGGAGGCCATCGAATGCCTGGGGACTGGTCACCTCGTGAACCAGGTGGCGATCGATGTAGAGGAGCGTCGCCTCTTCCGTCGCGGCGACCACGTGGCGATTCCAAACTTTCTCGAACAGTGTCTCAGGCATTTCCCAATCGACCTCGAAGGCTGAGCATCCGGCAGGCTTGCACCATGATCGCGGGTTAAAGGCCCTCTCAACCCGATCCGTTTTCGTGCAATGACGGTTCCGCTCCGACACACGAAACCACAGAGAAGTTCGCTCCGGACCGATCCAATCCGATCCGGGTCGCCAAATGAAATGGATCCGGTGCGTACGATGGTATTGATTGTCTCAGCCGAGCTGCCGCCAGGCAAGGTCTGCCCCGGGAGTTAAAGCCCTCACGATTCCCCCGCGAGCCGGCCGTCGAAGCGGGGCGGAGGTTTGACCCGACGCTTTCCGAAGGTTACCATCCCCAGTATCGGGAGAGTTCCCTGCTACGAGCGTCTCCAAGCGCGCTGCATCAGGGGAAATCCTCATTTCTGGAAAGGGACCGCCCATGCCCCTCTTTGAAGTCGAGACGACGTCACATATCATGATCGCCTGCGTGGCTGACGACAAGGCCGCGCGGGACTTCGCGACGACACAATTCCCGAGCGAGGAGATCTTGCGGATCACCCACCGTCCGCGCGACGCCTGGGTCATCTCCAAGCGGCTGCTGGGGATCGATTCCAAGGGAGACCCTTGTTCCGTCGCCCGCGACTGCCTGTCGAAAGCCCACGGAGACAAGCTGCACGCGGTGCGCCTCTACATGCAATCGACGGGGACCGACCTCGATGGGGCCCGCAAGGTGATCGAATCGAATATGGCCCTCGGCTGGTAAGCCGCGCGGGGCGAACCTTCGATTGACGGGCTGGCCGGGCATGCGTATCTTCACGCCGCCTCGGGACGGACCGAAGGACCTCCGATCGAGTCATCAGGTCGGTCGCCGTTTTCTCCGACTACCCTCTGTCGACCGCTCGAGGCTGGCTGTAGGATGGTATCACGAGCCGTCATAGAGGATGCGCGTCGGGTCGCGCGGATCCGCGGGATGTTCCCCGTGATGACCGGTTCGCCACGAGAAAAAATGCGTTGATACGGGGAGGAATGCGATGCCTCGGGTGATCTCGCTGATCTTGGGCGGAGGTCGAGGCACTCGACTGTTCCCGCTGACCAAGACTCGGAGCAAGCCTGCCGTTCCGATTGCCGGCAAGTATCGACTGATCGATATCCCGGTGTCGAACTGTATCAATTCGGGATTGAATCGGATCTTCGTCCTGACCCAGTTCAATTCGGTGAGCCTGCACCGGCACATCTACAACACCTACAAGTTCGACCCGTACGGCGGGGGCTTCGTCGAGATCCTGGCCGCCCAGCAGACCATGGAGCACGAATCCTGGTACCAGGGTACGGCCGACGCCGTCCGCCGCAATATCCCGTACTTTACGGAGAGCTCGTATGACCTCGTCCTGATCCTGTCCGGCGACCAGCTCTACCGGATGGATTTCCAGGACATGATCCGTACGCACCAGGAGAACAAGGCGGCCGTCACGATCGCGGCGCTGCCGGTGGCCGAACGGGAGGCCACGTCCTGCGGCATCATGAGGATCCAGGCGGATGGCCGGGTCGTGGACTTCGAGGAGAAGCCCAAGACGGCCGAGAAACTCGAACGGGTGCGGACCGATCCCAACTGGCTGGAGAAACTCGGCCTGAACGCGACCGGACGCCCCTACCTGGCCAGCATGGGGATCTACCTGTTCAATCGATCGCTGCTGGTCGACTTGCTCCGCAACAGCGACGCCACCGATTTCGGCCATGAACTCCTCCCGCGGGCCATCCATACCCACCGCGTCCAGGCCCACCTGTTCGACGACTACTGGGAGGACATCGGGACCGTCGGCGCGTTCCACAACGCGAATATCGAGCTGACCCGCGACAACCCGCCCTTCGACTTCTCGTCGGAGGCCGGGCCCATCTTCACAAGGCCCCGCTTCCTCCCCTGTTCGCGGATCGCCGGTGCCACGGTCAAGAACAGCCTGATTTGCGACGGTTCGGTCATCGGTCGCGGCTCGGTCATCGAGAACTCCGTGATCGGCGTCCGCGCCCGCATCGCCGAGAACGTCACGATCCGCGACACCTACATCATGGGCATCGACTTTCTGGAGCATCCCCAGCATCAGGCCGAGAATCAGCGGCTCAACCGTCCCAACTTCGGGGTCGGGTCGAATTCCGTCATCGAACGGGCCATCATCGACAAGAACGCGCGGATCGGCCGTAACGTCAAGATCGTCAACAAGACCGGCGAAATCCATTCAGAGGATGCCACCACTCACGTGATCCGCGACGGCATCGTCGTGACCCACAAGTCCGTCATCTTGCCCGACGGCTCGTTGATCTGAATGGTTCTTTTGTCCGTTGTCCGTCGTCCGTCGTCCGTGGTAGCCTGGCTCGATCGCATCGAAGGGACGATCGACACGCGGACAACGGATCCAAAAGCATGGCAGAAATCGCGATTCGCGTGAAGGACCTGCGCAAGGAGTATCCCGGCCGGAACGGGCCTGTGCACGCAGTCAACGGGATTGACCTGGAGATCTCGCAAGGAGAATGCTTCGGTCTGCTGGGCCCCAACGGGGCGGGCAAGACGACCACCGTCGAGATCCTCGAGGGCCTCAACCGGCCGACCTCGGGCGAGGTCAAGGTCCTCGGCCTGAACTGGCGTGACGACGCGACGGCGATCCGCGAGCGAATCGGCGTGACGCTTCAGGAGACCCGGCTACCTGACAAGGAGACGGTACGCGAGATCGTCACGGTGTTTCGTAGCTTCTACAAGAATGGGATCAGCCCCGACGACGTGATCGCGCGCGTTGCCCTCGAGAGCAAGGCGAATGCCTACATCGAGCAGCTCTCGGGCGGCCAGCAGCAGCGGCTGGCCGTCGCGCTGTCCCTGGTCGGCGATCCCGAGATCCTCTTCCTCGACGAGCCGACGACCGGCCTGGACCCGCAATCCCGACGCCAGCTCTGGGACGTGATCCGCGACCTGGGGGATCGTGGGCGGACCGTGGTGCTCACGACCCACTACATGGACGAGGCGGAGCGGCTCTGCGACCGCGTTGCGGTCGTCGATCAGGGGAAGATCATCGCCCTGGGCTCGCCCAGCGAGCTGATCGCCCGGCTCGGCGGCGACCATGTCGTCGAGTTCGCGCTGGAAGGGAGCGAGCCGGCCTTCGCGGCCGAGTCGTTCCTCGGGCTCGACTCGGTACTCGCGGCCCGGGGCGAGAACGACGGCTATTCCTTGACGGTCGCCGAGCCGCACCGCGCCATCCCGGCCCTGCTCGACGACCTCGAGCGTCGGGAACGGCCGATGGCCCGGCTCACGACGCGGCACGTCAGCCTCGAGGATGTCTTCGTCTCCCTCACCGGCCGCCATCTTCGCGACGACGAGACCAACGAAGCGCCTCCCGCCCCGGCCAAGGGGCGAAGGAATCGCGGGCGGCGATAACAGAACGGTCTTCACTAGCCATTGGCCAATACTCATGCTGCGTTCGTCTCCGCTCTTCCAGCTTTACCTGACCCGGCTGCGCGACTTCTACCGACAGCCGGCGCGGATCTTCTGGGTCTACGGCTTCCCCACGCTCCTGGCGATCGTACTGGGGTGGGCCTTCCAGAGCCGGCCCCCGGCACCGATCCTCGTGGACCTGGTCCGGGATCCCGGCGCCTCCGGCATCAAGGCGGCACTCGACGCCCACAACGCGACCATCGAGAAAGAGAAAGGTGCCGGTAAGGCCCGGATCGACATCCCCGCCGTCATGGTCCACGAGGAGGACCAGGCCGGCTCCTTCAAGCGACTGAACACCGGCAAGACGCCCCTGGTCATCGAGCCGATCGGCTCGGATTCGTGGGTTTACCACTATGACCCCACGCGGCCCGAGGCGGTCGCCGCTCGGCAGATGATCGACGATATCCTCCAGCGCTCCGCGGGTCGCAAGGATCCCAGGGCCACGAAGGACGCGTACGTCACGGAGCCGGGCTCACGCTACATCGACTTCTTCATCCCGGGTTTGATCGGCCTTAACGCCATGGGGGGCGGCCTCTGGGGCATCGGCTTCCTGCTGGTCAACTTCCGGGTCGCCAAGCTGCTCAAACGGTTCGTGGCCACGCCCATGCCCCGGCGCGACTTCCTCCTGGCGATCCTGGGGGCGCGGTTGACCTTCCTCCTTCCGGACCTGACCGTGCTCCTGATGGTCGGGACGCTGATGTTCCACATGCCGATCCGCGGCAATCTGGCCGTGCTGATCCTGGTCGATATCGCGGGCGCCCTGGCGTTCGCCGGGATCGGCCTGCTCGTGGCGAGCCGGGCGACGACGACCGAGACCGTCCAGGGGCTCATGAACCTGGTCATGCTGCCGCAGTGGCTGTTCTCGGGCGTCTTCTTCTCCACGGAGCGGTTCGGGGACTCCGCCCAGTGGTTCATCCAGGCCCTCCCGCTGACCCAACTGGTCGGTGGGCTGAGGCGCGTCATCCTCGAGGGGGCGGGAATCGTCGATGTCGTGCCGTCCCTGGTGATCCTCACTGTCTGGGCCGTCGTCACATTCGTCCTGGCCTTGAGAGTCTTCCGATGGACTTGATGCGTGCTTGAATTCCGGGTCTCGCAGGATCCGCCGGCAATCCGCCAGCCAGCCGCGCGAGCGAACGTAGCTCTTGAGCGGCGGCACGTCCACTTCATCGAGCAGATGCCCATAAAAGGTCGCCTTGGCCAGGATCTCCAGGTCCAGGAAGGACGACGCCGACTGGAACGGGATTGCCGCGAGGGCCTCGAGGCGGTGCAGGCGGCAAGGTGAGTAGACGTCGCGCAACGGGACGGCGAAGACCAGGCTCCGCGGGATCGTAGCAAGTCGTCGTTTCCAGGATGCGCCGGGACCGGCCGGGCGGCATCCCAGGACGTGATCGCAGTGGTCGATCGCCTTCATGAGGGGTTGCAGGTGTTCCTCGGTCCACGGCTCCTCGGCGGTGGTCACCAGTACGAGAGGCTGCTGGGCTCCCTCGAGTCCCCGGGATAGTGCCCGGCCGAGGGCCAACCCCGCGACCGGGACGATCCGGGATTCCGCGGGCCGGCCCATCGCCGCGATCCGATCGGCCAACGACGCGACGATCGCCTCGGCACGATCCGGAGGCAACTCGGTGAGCAGGATGATTCGAATCCCGGCATTGGGGAGCGGTTCGCGGTGGAAGTGGGGGTCGCCGATGTCCGCGGTCGTGGTCATTCCTGCTCCAGGCGGCGGTGAACGGAGCGATCCATCAATCGGTTTGTGGCGGGCCGGCCAGCCAGCGTTCGACGGCCTGCCGATACGCATCCCAAAGGCGACGCGAAACGGGACCTCCCTGACCGGATCCGATCGTGTCCTCGTCGATCTGGACGATCGGGACGACCTCGCTGGTGGTCCCGACCAGGATCACCTCGTCGGCCGCTTTCAATTCCGGCAACGTGACGCGGGTGGGGACGAACGGGATATCCAGCTCCTCGATCAGTCGGAGGACGAGTTGCCGGGTCATTCCCGGGAGGATCTCGGGGCCTTCGGGGGTCCCCTCGAGGTGGCCGTCACGAACCCAGATGAGCGAAGTGTGGGTGGCCTCGGTCACATACCCCGCGGAGTCGACCAGGATCGCCTCGAATGCCCCCGCGCGCCGTGCGGCCTCGGTCGCGATGCAGTTGCCCAGCAGGTTGGTCGTCTTGATATCGCAACGCTTCCAGCGCAGGTCGGGATGGCTGACGACCTTGACCCCGGTCTCCCGGAGCCGGGCGGTCGGCCCGTCGTCGTAGGGCCGGACGATGATGAGCTCGGTGGGGGTCACCGGGGGATCCGGGAAGGCGTGGGACCGGGGTGCGACGCCGCGGGTGATCTGGATATAGGCGGTCCCGTCCTGGATGCCGCTGGACGCGATCGTGCGATGCATGCGGTCGGCGAGCCCGTCGATGTCGTAAGGCGGGAACTCGAGTTCCTTGAGGCTCCGACGCAGACGGGCGAAATGCTCCGGCTCGAGCCAGCACCGACCCCGGTACATGCGGAAGACTTCGTAGACCGAGTCGCCGAAGAGGAACCCGCGGTCCCAGACCGGGACACGGGCTTGCTCAACGGGCATCGTCTCACCATTGAGACACGCCAAGACCTCCATCGCACGCGATCCTTTCCGGGCGGGTGGGAATCAGTTCGAGACCAGGCAAGCGAGTCCGTGACAGGATAATCTCCCGATGGCCCGATCGGCAATGACCGTGACGAAGGGGCAACGATCGGGATTCGCCGGGTCTGGCAAATAACGGATTTATTATGAGAGTTCTCGCCGATCGCCACCCGGAAATCCGGGGCCGGGCCGCTCAGGGGACGGGGTACGTTGTGCCATCTGCGAGGGTCGTGAGCCCGCGATTTGAGGGAAAATCGCACCACAGGCATTGCGCTGGTTTGCACTCCTGTGCAACATTTCGACGGGTCGCCCTTCCCGATCTCCGGGGACGGTCGGGAGTTGGCGTCGCATCCACGAACGGTCCGGACGAGGCGGGACGCGGGGGGCAATACGCCTGTTGTCGTCGCTCGCGGCCGTTGATGACCCGACTCGCCTGTTTGATATCCAAACGGACAGCTTGTCATGGACGCACCTCGCCGGCAATCGATCGTGCATGAACCGCATACTGTTAGAATGGCGCGATTTTGCAATTTCATGAATGCACCTATCACGGATTCGGGCCGTTTTTCTCCCGAACCCAGAAAGGAAGAGCGTCGTGGAGGGAACGAGTGTTTGTTGAG
>JBKQHM010000110.1:0-5096 GCA_052148775.1 Isosphaeraceae bacterium
GTGGCGCTTCCGATCGGGGCGAGGTCAAGCTCTGGAGCGTTGCCAGTGGCGAACTCCTCGCCGTCCCTCGGCGGACCGTCGAGATCTTCCTGAGGGATCCGTTGCGCCCCGCTGCCGCACAACCCAGCGGAGCTGTTTGCGAACTGGCCTTCACACCGTCGGGGTTGAAGACAAAGCTCGCGGCCGGCACGATCGGAGGGTCAGTCATGGTGTTTGACGGCGAGGACTTGGAGTTGGTACGGGCCGGCGAGATCTCCCGACTGCAAGGACCCGTGGGCGCCTTGATCTTCTACACCGACCCGACGGGAGCAGCTGAGGACCCAGCCCTCTATCTCGCCGTCGGGAGCGGACAAACCGTGCAACTGTGGAATGTCACCGATGCAAGCTCGCCCCGCGCGGTTGATGAGCCGATGACCTGCCACTTGGGAGTGGTCAGGAGCTTGTGGCTCGACTCCGATCACCAAACCTTGTTTTCGGCGGCGTTAGACCAGTCGGTAATTCGCTGGAAGCTCGGCCCTAAAGGCCCTTTGGCCCGTGCCTTGGTACATCTCGCCCAGCAACCGAAGGCCATCGCCTTCAGCCGCGACGAGGGCATCCTGGCCACGGTCTGCAAAGGCGAAGGCGAGATCATTCTCTGGTACGTGGGCCATGCCTCCAAGGACGGGACCGCGAACTATGAATTGACACGACTCAGTCTCATCGAAACCGGCGAGCCGGTGGTGAGTTTGTCATTCAGCCCCGATGGAACATTGCTCGCTACGGGCGACACATTGGGGAACGTGCGATTCTGGCGCAAGGATTCGTCGGTCGTCGAAAGCCCCACATTTCGCGAGGTGGCCAGAGCTTCGATTCCCGCTCACAAGGGCCGGGTGAATGGACTGGCCTGGGACCCTTACGGACGCTTTGTCATCTCGTTCGGCGAGTATAATGAGATCTATCGATGGTCGACCGACGACCTGAGCCGCCCGATCGAGCCACTGCCAATCGCCTTCCCTACCAAGATTTCGGCGCTCGCGCTTCACCCTAGAGGCTCGCACCTTGCCGTTGCCGATTGGGACCGCGCGATCCACATCCTCAAGCTCACGATCGACGGTGATATAGAGCAGACATGGGTGTTGCGCGGGCACGTCGGTGCGGTGCTCGCTCTCGACTTCAGCCCGGACGGCAAGTTTCTCGCTTCGGGAGGTATGGATGGACTGGTCTACCTCTGGGATGACGAGATGCGTCAACACGGCCCCCCGTTGTGCGGCCATAACCGACCGGTAGTCTCCGTTAAGTTCAGCCCCGTCCCGACGTCATCAGTACACTGGCTGGTCACGGCCAGCCGCGACGAGGACTCGAATCTGATGCTCTGGAACGTTCCCGCGACGCATCGGCAGATTCCTCAGGGGTCTAGCCTCGTAGGCCACTGCGGGGGCGTGGTCATTGCCGACTTCCGGCCCCTGGATGACTCAACCATTCCTCCAGGCATGCCGCCAACCTTCACGCTGGCGACAATCGGCGAGGACCGGATGTCCGCGTCTGGGACATTGGGCTGGATCCATGGGCAAAGGCCGCCAAGACAATCGCCGGGCGTTCGGGACTCGACGATCGGGAATGGAAGGCGATGTTGCCTGATGTCTCGCGGCCCGAACACTGAGTCGCCTGAGCTTCACGGTGAAGACCCCGGTTCATGCATTGGGCTTTGGGGAACCTCCCATGTCTCTCAGGGTTGAGATCTCATCACATGTACACGGTTCAAATAAATTGGTTCACCGCTGGTGCATGAGCTGCCGATGAATCGCTGATTACCAAGGCGTATTTCGCGATATAGCAAAAAACCCGATCAAAAGATGGTAAAAAATGGCAAATTCAGACGATTTCGATACTAGTGTTGACGATGCCCTCATCCACGTGAACGGGATCGATGCATTGACGGGCCTGCCCACCGCGCCCTCGATGAGGTTGAACGACGCGATTCAGGGCGATCCGTCACTCCCTAAGGAACACGAGGCGGTCGGCCGTTTCGAAGAGATCTGGGACGCTTTCAGGAGGAGGCTCGGTAAACGCGGCCTTTCCTTCGATCTCGAGCCCGATGCAAACAACCCGTCCAAGGTCGGCTGGGCCGTGGTATTTGCAAGCGATTTGCCGCCCGGCGTTCGCGAGGCAGTCGAACCGCTAATCGCTCATCGCCGAGATCATACGAAGATTCCCGGCGACCTGCTCAAGGTGTTGGAGTTCAAGTCGGGAAGTACGCTCGACGAATGGCTCACCAAGCTCTGTGCCCACAGGGCCGACGTCTATCCCTTACGACTGGGGTATTACGTCCTGTTCATCGGTGGCCCCGAGTCGATTCCGTTCGAATACCAGTCGGAGCTCGACGTCGAGTACGCAGTCGGCCGACTGGATTTCGATCGGCCGGAAGACTATCGGCAGTATGTGAACAGCGTGATCGCCTACGAAACCGCCGCCACACTTCCCCACAGCCGAGAGGTTGCATTCTGGGGAACTCGCAACCGCGCCGATCGTGCAACTCAGATGAGCGCCGACTGTCTGGTCAAGCCTCTCTTCGAGGGCATGTCACCGTCTGAAGATGAGGATGGACTTCCGCCGATCGCAACGTCTCGCAACTTCCGTTCTCATTGCTTGCTCGGCGTGGGGGCCACGAAATCGAGCCTGATCGAGCAACTCCACATCGCCGACCCGTCGTCTCGACCATCGTTCCTCTTCACTGCCTCGCACGGAATGTGCTGGCCGAAAGGGCATGAAAACCAACGTGCGCAGCAAGGCGCCCTTCTTTGCCAGGATTGGCCCGGCCCGGGAACGAAGCCCGAGCCAGGCTACTTCCTGACGGGTGCGGACATCGACGACGATGCCAAGATTCACGGTCTAGTCGCATTTCTCTTCGCCTGCTACGGCGTCGGAACGCCGGCCAATGACCACTTTCTGGCGGACGCCGGGAAGTCTCGGGTGCCAATTGCGGAGAGACCATTCGTGGCAGCGCTGCCTCAAAGGCTCCTGGCTCACCCAGGAGGAGGGGCACTCGCGGTCTACGGCCACGTCGAACGCGCCTGGGGTTATTCAATACGCCCTCCCAAGCTGGGCAACCATCTTCTCCCCTTCCGGAACCTCATGGGCAGAGTCCTTAGGGGCGACCCCGTCGGCATGGCGACCAAGGACTTCAGCGACCGATACTCGAACTACTCGGTGGGCATACTCAATCAGCTGGCCGGGACTAATACGAACGAGAACGCCTCTGCCACGCAAATGGCCGCGCTCTGGATCGAGCGCAACGATGCCCAGAACTACATCCTCCTCGGCGACCCGGCCGTACGCCTACGGGTAGAGTGTATGTCGTGATTCTTTCACCGAGATTCGCGATCGTACGTCTTGGTGCTTTACACTTGTCCGACAATTCGGGTTATCGAGAAGTTACCAACCGATGACATCCTCCCGAAATGGAACGCGAGCCCGGTAACAATCGGCGCGCCTTGCTTGATAGAATAGTAGGGAGCGATGAAGGAGCCGTCGGTCGACTCCTCTCCTCCTGCAACCCCGCCAGAGCTAAGAACGGCCGAACCCTCCCGGTCCCCGGGTGACGACGGGATTCGCACATCCGCCTTCCCGCCTCCGTGATCGGTCTTCTTTGCCCTCGACGATTCTTTCGGGATTCCTGACCACGGGGCGACGCCAGCCCGGGGAGTGATTGGAATGTCTCTCCATTTGCATTCGGGGCGAAAGTTCATGGGCTGGGCGCTCGGCATCCTCGCCATCGTACCTTCGGCCCTCTGTTTCGAAACCACGGCCCACCCACAGATCCCGCTCTCGGATGTTACGGGTCACATGACCTACTCGGGCAAGCCGCTCAACGGCATGACCCTCTGCCTGGATTCGTCGCCGGGCGTTCACTACGCGTACGCGTCGCTGGGACGCGACGGCTCATTCCGCCTCATCAATATGACGGGGAATGACATTGGCGCCGCCCCGGGCCGCTACTATGCCCACCTTTACTCACACCCGCACGGCCCCTCGCTTCCTACCCGGTATCGCGATTCCCGGACTTCGGGCCTCGAGATCGATGTCGCCTCGGATTGGAATGAACTCAACATCGACCTCCACTGAAGCAGCTCATGCCTTGCATGCAGTCGCCACGACTCCGCTGATCCCAGATGTTCCCCATCCGGTTCCGGTCGGTTGAGGGACTTCCCTGACTCTCCTCCGAGACGAATTTCTCCGAATTCTGGAACCGCCCGCTTCCGCCGTTACATTACTCATATCGTTTCGGAAGAACGGCCGGCCGACGGAGATACCCAACCGTGGCGATCGGGAAGGATGGGGCTGTCCTGCGACAGCTCCGCACGCTCTTCAACGTGGGGGCAGTCCGGGACTTAACGGACGGACAGCTCCTGGAGCAGTTCGCGACCGATCGGGGCGAGGCCGCCGAGCTGGCCTTCGCGGTCCTGGTGGAGCGGCATGGTCCGATGGTCCTGCGCGTCTGTCGGGGCGTGCTGAATGATCCGCACGACACCCAGGACGCGTTCCAGGCCACGTTTCTCGTCCTGGTCCGGAAAGCCCGAGCGCTCTGGGTTCGGGATTCCCTGGGCCCCTGGCTACATCAGGTGGCCTTCCGTACGGCGTCTTGTGCGCGCACGACGGCCGCTCGTCGGCGACGTCACGAGCGGCATGCGGCGATCCCGGTCGGGGAGGCCCGTGCCGAATCCATCAACGAGCTGGAGCGGCTGCTCCATGAGGAGCTCGACCGGCTCCCCGAACGCTACCGGGCGCCGGTCGTGCTCTGCGACCTGGAAGGATGCACCCACGAGCAGGTGGCGCGTCAACTGGGCGGGCCGGTGGGGACGGTCAAGAGCCGGCTTTCCCGCGGCCGGGAACGACTCCGCGACCGGCTACTCCGCCGCGGCATCACTCCGGATGCGGGACTGATCGCCTCCGCACTCAGTTTCGATAGCTCGATGGGTACCATCTCCGCCGCCCTAGCCTGGATTCCCATGGAGGGGAAACCGGCTAACAAATTGGCTTGAAACTGATCGAGATTCCCCCTAAAATCCAGGTATTCCCTCACTGGCATCGTTATCGGCGCCCAAGAACTATAGATACCT
>JBKQHM010000111.1:0-4345 GCA_052148775.1 Isosphaeraceae bacterium
TCCTCAGGGTAACAACCGAAAGGGATGTACCACAGACGGTTGTGACTTGACACGCCGCAATCGTTCATTCGGGAAGTACTGAGCCTGCTAGGCCCCGTCAGGCTGGAAAGCCTGACCTTCATAGGCATCTTCCTTGCAGCATCGTCGGCCAAGAGTTCTCGCTCAGCCATGTGACAAGGGACTTTCGACATGCCCCGAAACCAACTGAATCGTCGGGACTTCCTCGGCCGAACGGCCGCCGCGGCGAGCGGGCTGGGGCTCTATCAGAACCTGGCGATGGCCGCGGGGCTCAACGGCGGACACCCCCTGGCCCCGCGCCCGGGCGACTTCCCGGCGAAGGCGAAACATCTGATCGTGTTCTTCATGACGGGCGGCCTCTCGCACGTCGACACCTTCGATTACAAGCCGAGGCTCCAGCGCGATCACGATAAGGCGATGATCAAGGGCCAGAAGAAGCTGCTGGGCTCGCCCTACGCCTTCCGGCCGTGCGGAGCCGACGGCAAGATGATCAGCGAGTTGTTCGCAAACGTGGGATCGATCGTGGACGAATTCTGCTTCGTGCACTCGATCCACGGCGACTCGGCCGGCCACTCCGCGGCGACGCTCGGGATGCTCACCGGCTCGGTCACGATCCCGATGCCCAGCCTCGGCTCGTGGATCAGCTACGGCCTCGGCACCCTGAACCTGGACATGCCATCGTTCGTGGTCCTGGCGGCCAAGGACCCGTACAACGGGTTCCAGGTCTGGGACGCCAACTTCCTGCCGGCATGCCACAAGGGCGTGCGGCTCACCCCCGGCAAGGAGCCGCTGCCGAACGTCGCGAGCCCGGTCGAGTCGGTCCGTCGACAGGAGCTCGAATGTCTGATGCTCCACGACCTCAACGAGGCGCACCTCGCCGCACGACCGGGCGACCCGATGCTCCCCTCCCGGCTGAGCACGATCGAGACGGCCCGCGGGCTGATGCGCCAGGCGCCCGAGGCCTTCGACATCGGCCGGGAGCCGGCCCATATCCTCGATCTCTACGGGGCGACGTCCGACGACCCCTCGTCCTTCGGCGCCCAGTGCCTGGTCGCCCGACGGCTGATCGAGCGGGGCGTGCGCGTCATCGAACTGTTCGACGTCGGCTCGAATCACAACTGGGATAGCCACTCCGAGATCTCGGACCACCGCAAGCTCTCGCGCCGGGTCGACCAGCCGATCGCCGCGCTGGTGAAGGACCTGAAGCAACGGGGACTCCTCGACGAGACGCTGATCGTCGGCTGCTCCGAGTTCGGCCGCTCCCCCTGGCAGGACCTGACGCCCCGCGGCCGCGCCCACCACAACGCTTGCTTCACCTGCTTCCTCGCCGGCGGCGGAATCCGGTCCGGCCTGAGCTACGGCCGATCCGACGACTACGGAAATTGGGTTGCCGAGAACCCCGTCCACGTCCACGACTTCCACGCCACCATCCTGCACCTCATGGGACTCGACCACACCCGCCTGACGTATCGCTACTCGGGCCGCGACTTCCGCCTCACCGACGTCCACGGCCGCGTCGTCCTCGAAATCATCGCCTGAGATCCTCCTGTTGGACCCCTCCGGATCCGGCGTCTTCGCACGTCTTCTTTTCTAGGATGGCAAAGGTAGCTTGCATTTGACGTAAGTCGTTATTTCTCGGTCGGAGCTCCGACCATCGCCAAAGGACTTACGGCGATTCCCAGCAACTTTTGCCATCCTAGTTTTTTTCGGCTCTTCTGGAAATCGTGTGGGTAGAAACTCACGCCGGCAGGCCAGGAACGCCTGTTTTTCAGGGCGAAACGCACGTTCGACGCCATCGAGAACTTGTCACGATGCCCTGAAGCTAGGAGAACGAGAGTTGTCTTGTTGTTGAGAGACTCAGGAACAGCAATAACATCGTTCCCGTCGCCGGATTCAAGGCTTACGGCTCAACGATGGAATTTGTTATCGGCCCTGGTTTCAGTGTCCGCGTGGGTCCAAAACCGCGAAAACGACCCACACGATTTCCAGAAGAGCCTTTTTTTCTTTGCGCTCTGATCCCCCGGAGTTTGATATATAAGGTGGGAAGGGAATCCGAACGTCATTCTCGAGGCAAGACGGAAGATTCCCCCAACCGCCTTCTCGTCGAAACCGGGCACCCGCAAAGGTCTGTGCTCGTCGCCGGACAGGATATCGGCGAACGCGCCCGGCCCGGATGAGGAGGCTTGCGATCGATCGCGAATGCGTTCGCCTTCGCACCCTTTCTCGAGGAGTCCCGTCAATGGCAATGCATACCAAGCACGTCGAACTCGCAGGCAGTCATCGCTCCCCCATGCCCGGTTCCAACCGGATCGGCCCGATGAATCCGGAGGAACGGGTCGAGGTGACGGTCAGGCTCCGCCCTCGCACGCCGCTCACGGAGGCCGCCCACCCCAAGGCGTTCACCGCCAGGTCGGTCAAGGGCCGCCACTACCTGACGCACAAGCAGTTCGCCGATACCCACGGGGCCACCCCCGAGGACATCGCCGAGGTCGAGGCGTTCGCCCGGTCCCACAAGCTGGCCGTCGTGGAGTCGAGCATCCCTCGTCGCAGCGTGATCCTCTCAGGACACGCCGCCGCCGTCGCCGCCGCCTTCGGAGTCACGCTCGAGGAGTATTCCCATCCCGAAGGCGGCTCCTACCGCGCACGGTCGGGGCCGATCATGATCCCGGCCGACCTCGAGGGTAAGATCGTCGGCGTCTTCGGGCTGGACAACCGCCCACAGGCAAAGCCGCATTTCCGAACGCGCAAGGGCAAGGGTCGTACACCGAAATCCGGCGCCGATCTGACGCAGTTCACTCCGCCGCAGATCACCAGCCTTTACGACTTCCCCACCAATGTGGACGGGACCGGTCAGTGCATCGCCATCATCGAGCTGGGCGGCGGCTACTCGATGTCCGACCTGAAAACGTACTTCTCCGGGCTGAATCTCGGCATGCCCAACGTCTCGAGCGTTTCGGTGGACCACGCGAAGAATCACCCGACGAGGAATCCGGACGGACCCGACGGAGAGGTCATGCTCGACATCGAGGTGGCCGCGTCCGTCGCACCCAAGGCGAAGTTCGTGGTCTACTTCGCCCCCAACACCGATCAGGGGTTTCTCGACGCGGTCACGAAAGCCGTTCACGACACGACCAACAAGCCCTCGGTGATCTCGATCAGTTGGGGCGGGCCGGAGTCGAGTTGGACCGACCAGGCCATGCAACAGTTCGACCAGGCCTTCCAGGCCGCCGCCGCGCTGGGGATCACCGTCTGCATCGCGGCCGGCGACAACGGATCGTCCGACGGCCTCAACGACGGCGCAGTCCACGTCGACTTCCCCGCATCCAGCCCGAACGTGCTGGCCTGCGGCGGTACTACGCTCAATGCCACCGCCTCGTCGATCGATAGCGAGGTCGTCTGGAACGACGGTGCCAACGGGGGTGCGACCGGCGGCGGCGTGAGCGACGAGTTCCCGATACCGTCATACCAGCAGACCGCGGGCGTACCCCCCTCGGCGAGCACGGGCAAGGCCGGCAGGGGCATGCCCGACGTCGCCGGTGACGCCGACCCGGACACCGGCTATGCCGTCCGCGTCGATGGCCAGAATACGGTGATCGGCGGGACCAGCGCCGTCGCCCCGTTGTGGGCGGGCTTGATCGCGCTGCTCAACCAGTCGCTCGGGCACCCGGTGGGATTCCTCAACCCGGTGCTCTACAGCACGATTTCTCAAGACGGGGCCTTCCGCGACATCACCAGCGGCAGCAACGGCGCCTATTCGGCGGGCACCGGCTGGGATCCCTGCTCCGGATGGGGCGTCGCCGACGGGCAGAAGCTCCTCCAGACGCTCTCGCAGTGATCGCGACTCCCCGATATCGCCGCGAACCACCGCCGTCAGCTCAAGGCCCCGGGTCCAGCCCTCCAGGGTTGGACCCGGCTATCGCACCATCTCCCTCGGTCCCCTTAGAGCCTATCCCGTTGAACTAGCGTTAACCCGTAGGAAGGACAGGACTTCCGATCAACTGGTTCCCACGCGGGAGCGTTCGTCATTAGTCAAAACGTACAAGCATGCAGTCCTAAGTCTTTGTGGCACCAGCCTTTGCGGTCTCTAGTGGCCATCAGAACACAGATCGTAAACACTTAGCCGAATTGTACTTGCGACGTTTGACTAATGACAAACGCCGGCGCATGGGAACGAGATCACCCGGCATCTTTGCAACACTGTCGAATGCCGCGAACTTAGTGCACAAACCCCGCCATCTGAACACTTTGTAGTATCTTGAGGACGAGAGGGACTCCGGGCAATCTGGTGGTAGTAACCAGCCATCCAGACCCCGAAGGAGCCCTCCCG
>JBKQHM010000112.1:0-7463 GCA_052148775.1 Isosphaeraceae bacterium
GGTCATCTTGTCAAGAGGGCACCACCAAATTCCCCTCATGAGCCGAGCCGGTTTGTTTTCCAAGCATCCAATGACCAATGACCAATGACCAATGACCAATGACCAATGACCAATGACCAATGACCAATGACCAAGGTCACACCTTGAATCCGGAGATCACGTTCTTGAGCGCGGCGGCCTGGGCGCCGAGTTCCTCGGAGCTGGCCGAGAGCTCCTCGGAGCTGGAGGCGTTGGTCTCGGTGATGCTGGAGACGTTCTGGATGGCCTTGTTGACCTCGGAGGAGGACTCGGTCTGCTCCTTGGTGGCCCTGGCGATCTTGGCGATGCTGGCGGCGGTCTCCTCGACGCCCTGGACGATCTTGGCGAGCGACTCGCCGGCCTTCTCGGAGAGCTGGGCGCCGTCGGCGACGCGCCGGGTCGATTCCTTGATCAGGGCGGTGATCTCCTTGGCCGCGGCGCTGGAGCGCTCGGCCAGCTTGCGGACCTCGTCGGCGACGACGGCGAAGCCCAGGCCGTGCTCGCCGGCGCGGGCCGCCTCGATCGCGGCATTCAGGGCCAGCAGGTTGGTCTGGCTGGCGATCTCGCTGATGACCTGGATGATGTCGCTGACCTGCTCGCTCGACTTCTTGATCAGGACCATGGCCTCGATCGCCTGGTCGACCGACTCGCCGCCCTGCTTGGCCAGCTTCGAGGTCGTGGTGGCCTGGGCGCTGGCGGCCGAGGCGTTCTGGTTGATCTCGACGATCGAGGTGGAGAGCTGCTGGATCGATGCGGACATCTCCTCGACGGTGGCCGCCTGGTTCTGTGCCGAGTCGCTGAGGTAGCTGGCGCTCTCGGCGACGACTCGCGAGCCCTCGGCGAACTGGCTGGCCGATTCGATGACCTGGCTGATGACGTGCTTGATGTCGGCGATCATCCGGGACAGGGCCTCGCCCAGCCGGCCCATGTCGTCGTTCCCCTTGACGTCGACGCTGACGGTCAGGTCCCCCTCGGAGGCGGCCCTGGCGACCTTCATGAGCTGGTTGACCTTGATCTCCAGGTCCTTCTTGGACTCGTCGAGCCGGGTCTGCTGGTCGACCCGCTCCAGGGCCGAGGAGACGAGGCGGCCGACGTTCCGCAGGGCGTCGAGCCGGCTCTCCGACGGGGCGATCTTCTCCTCGGTGAGGAAGTCCATCGTGCCGAGGACGCGCCCGCCGATGAGGATCGGGAAGCAGAGGCCGGACTTGAGGCCGCTACGGCGTGCGACCGGTGCGCGCGAGCAGGTCTTCATCTCGCCCAGGTCGGCGACGAAGACCAGGTCGCGGGTCTGCCAGGCGGTGCCGTTGAGCCCCTCCCCCTCGCGGAACCGCGCCTCGGAGCTGACGCGGCGGAACTCCTCGCTGACCGAGCCCGAGTCCTGGGCGAATCGCAGGGCGTGCTCGTCGGCGTTCACCTCCCAGAACGACCCGTAGCTCCAGCCGAACGCCTCGCGCACGCTGGCCAGCGCCGAGGTGATCACGTCGCGGACGGACCGGGACCGGCCCAGCGAGAGGAGCAACTGGTTGACCGCGCGGATGTCGGCCGCGGTCTCCGCCTCCCGCTTGGCGAGCTCGATCTTCTCGGTCACGACCTCCCAGGTGATCATCGGCCCGATGAACTTGCCGTGCGGGTCGGTCATCCCGCTGACGCTCAGCTCGAAGAGCTCGGGGCCGACGTTGATCGTCGCGGTGCGGGGGAGGTTGCGGGGGTCGGCCAGCAGCCGGCGCTGGTACTCGGGCGCCTTGTGGAAGACGTCGATCGAGTGGCCGATCATCTGGTTGACCTTGATCGGCAGGTGGGCCTCCAGCCGCTTGAGCGTCTGCTCGGCCCTGGGATTCATGTACTGGATCTTCAGGTCGAGGTCGGCGTACATCAGGTTGATCGGCGCGTTGTCGACCATCTGCTTGATCCGGGCGAGGTCGCCCATCCTCGCCAGCGCGGAGAGCTTGTTCGAGGCCGTCCGGCCGATGATCCGCAGCGCATCGAGGCGCGTCGGGGAGACCTCCACGGACTCGGTCGAGAAGAAGTCGAGCGTGCCGACGACCTTGCCGTCGTGGATCATGGGCAGGGCGATGGCCGTCTTGACCCCGGCGCGCCGGGCCAGGGGGGCGCGGCAGCAGTCGTGCAGCTCGCCGAGGTCGTCGACGTGGACCAGGTCGCGGAGCCGCCAGGCACGGCCGTTGAGCCCCTCCCCCTCGCGGAACCGCGCCGTGCGGGTGAGCCGCTGGAACTCGTCGTCCACGCGGCCGGACTCGAGCGAGAAGACCAGCGCCTCCTCGGCCGGGTCGACGACCCAGTACGAGGCATAGACCCAGCCGAACTCCTTGCGGATCGTGTCCAGGGCGGCGCGGACGATCTCCTCGGTCGTCTCGGCCCGGATGATCGCGGTGAGCGAGCCGATCATGGCCTGGGTGTTGGCGTTGGCCTCGGCGAGGAGCGCCTGCGCCTCCTCGGCGATGTCCAGCCCCGCGGGCGTGCTCCGCGCGACCGGGTCGTTCACGATCGATCGGACCGTCTTCTTACGGGGCCTCGCCTTGCCTCCGGCGGGCGACGGCTGCTGCTCTTGGTCATGAGTCATGGGTCATCAGTCGTTGGTTAATTGGACGGTGATGGGAGGATGCCACGAGCCGAGCGCCGAGATCGATCACGAGTCGGCCTTCTCTTGCCACTGCCCGCTGACGACGGGGCTCTGGTCGTCGAAGAGCCGATCGATGTCGAGGATGATGAGCAGCCGATCGTCCAGCCGGGCGAGGCCGGAGATGTATTGATGGGCGACCGCCAGGACCGACAGCGGCGGCGGCTGGATCTGGTCGCGGTTGATCCGCATGACCTGGGTGACCGCGTCGACGATGCAGCCGACGGTCTTGTCGTGGATGTTGACTACGATGGTGCGGGTCTCGTCGTCGACCTCGCGGGGCGCCAGGCCGAATCGCTTGCGGAGGTTGATGATGGGGATGACCGACCCGCGCAGGTTGATCAGCCCCTCGATGAAGTCGGGCACCTGGGGGATCCGGGTGATCGGCTTCATCAGGATGATTTCCTGGATCTTGGTGATGGCGATGGCGTAGTCTTCGTTGTCGAGCCGGAAGCCGACGAGCTGGATGACGGGGTTATCGCCGCGGCGGGCCGCGCCTTCCGCGGACGGGACGTTCCGAGTTCCGGCGGCCATGGCGGAGAATCCTGGTGGAGGAGAAAGATCGAAGTCTTCGACCGAAGGGCGTCGCGACGTTACGCGGACAGGTTGCGCGGTCCCGGCCGTCGCCCTGCCCTTCAGACCGGTTTGAATCCTCGATCTGACTTGGACAAGGTGACAAACGAACAACGGACTCTGCCGGCGCGGCCGCCCGACGTGGCCACCGCGAGGTCATTGCCGGGTTGGCCGGCTCATTGCGATACCACGGTGCAGCGTTTGTATCTTACATCCATTTTCGAGTTTTTGCATTCTCTATCACCTCGAAATGATCCCGGGTCAACGATGAGGTTGGTCCGTCATGTGCGGAATAATCGATTCGGGCTTCGCGGTCGTCGCCGTCGGGTCCGTTCGGCCGATTTCTTGCGAGCCCATGCTCCTCAGCCATGTCCATTCTCGGTGTGTATTGGAGCCATGCTCGATTCTCGAAAGAGGAGAGTCCTCGCCGGCCACCGCCTCGGAATCTGGGGCGGGGCTCCTTGGCGGGATAAGGGCCGTGAGCTGGCGATTCGAGGGAAAACGCACCTCGTGGTGTTGCGCTGGTTTGCACTCTGCTGCAACATTTCGCCGGGTCGTCCCACCCGATCTCCGTGGTCGGATGGGAGTTGGCGTCGCGCCTGTGGACGGGCCGGACCGGAAGGGACGCGGGCGGCAAGGTCCCTGCCGTCGGCGATGACCCGATGCGACCGATCGTTTTCTCGACGAACTGCTCGTCACGGGCTCCGTGTCCTTTGCGAGAGTCGATTGCGCACTTTCACGACTACCTAATGATAGAATGCCGCCACTTTGCAATTTCATTAATGCACCTATCGCGGATTTGGGCCGCCGGGCTCCCGAACCCTCGGCCAGGAAAGCAGATAAAAAAATCGAAGAAATCCGGATTCTGCGCGCAGCCGACCATCTCGCGAGTCTCGACAGTCGAGACCGGTGATGTTCGTCGCGAAGTGCCTGGAGTCTTGTGTCAACGCATACTTCCGGGCAATCCGTCATATTGCGTGTAATCGTTTCGGCCGGCGCGGGGTCCGACCCGTGGGGCGGCCTGATTGCCCGCCGCGCGGTTTTCGCGGTGCATCTCCCTGGCGGACTAATCATCCCGATCGGGGGGGAGCGAGGAGACGCTTGGGCGCGGAGAGCCGCCACGCCTCCTCGAGGAGGTCGCGTAGGTCGTCGTGATCGATGGTCGCGAGCCGCACCAGCATCCACGGATAGTTGAGGTAGTGGTCCGTGATGAAGAAGGTCTCCGGGGCGGCCTTCATCCGCATGGCGCGGTGGTCGTGTTCGATGCGGATGACGAGGGACTCGCCGTCCTGGTGCTGCCTGGCGAACAGGGTCTTGCCGGCGCGGAAGGCCGGGGTGCCGTAGGAGGTCCCCTCCACCACGCCCGGGAGTGTCAGGGCGAGTTTTCGGACCGTCTCGAATGTGACCGGCCCATCACTGCTCGATGGGTTCGGCTTTGGTTTCCGTTTCATGGTCACCCCTGATTTCGCCGGACCGCCGGTCACGGGTCGAAGCCGAGCCGAGGCGGTCGATACTCGACGCAGCCGCTTCGGGTCGATACTTTTGGGATTGTGGTTGGAGTTTTGAGGGATGTCGAAGACTCACCCGAGGTCTCTTCCGAACGCCGATGGATAGCAATCGTCAGATCCTGGTGATTGGTTCGCAGTGTGAGGCCATCGGGCCCCCGTTGTCGTTCTTGCCCAGGCTCGCGGAAGAGCTCTTCCGGGTGATGACCGACTCCCAGGTCGGGGCTTGCTCCGAAGGATCGAGCCGCCTTCTGATTGACCCGACTGCCGACGAGGCCAAGAAGGTCATCAAGGAAGCGTTCGCGGAAGCTTCCCGGAACGAGGCCACGTTGGTCATGGCCTTCATTGGGCATGGCCAATCCGTCGGCAACGACTTCTACCTCCAGCTCCGCGACAGCCCTGCGGAAATTGTAGAGTCCGAAGGTGCCCTTCATCTCGTCACCCTGATCAAGGAGCGATACAGAATCCACTCCAAGCTGGACGGGCTAGTCGCCCTGATCGACGCCTGCTATTCGGGCGCGGGGGCGACGGACGCCGCAGCGAATTGGGTGAGGGAACTAACCGGAAAACTCCGCTTCAAATTGTTGACATGCGCAGCGAATCGACCCGCCTACGACGGCTGCTTCACGCGGACCCTCGTGGACTGCCTGATCCATGGGATGGATTCCGGCGTCGGGGACTTCCTGGGCTGCGATCACGTCCAAGGCGTCATCAAGGAGAAGTGCCCGGCCCAGGATCCTCAACTCCTCGGCTACAACGATCGGGGGCTATTCTTGGGGATGAACTTGGCCCGCCCCCGGATGTCCCAGGGACCACTCCGAGAAGTGAGTCGAGTGTCCGAGGAGATCCGGCGGCTAATGGCGACCTTCCAGCCCACACCGATCCTTTCTCAGGTCGTTGAGCGAGCGGGATACGCCCGAGGTCTGATGCTGGAGGGCGTGGCCGGAGTAGGCAAGTCGACGCTGGCGGCGGCCCTGGCGTTGCCCGAGTCGACCGAAGGAGCTGTTCCCGACGGTTTCGTTCAAGCGGCGGCCTTCTTCTCCACCGTCCTGACCACCGGCGAACTCGCCGAAACCCTCGCCGCGCAGTTGGATCGGAGTGTTCCAGGATTTGCCCAGGCCAGGGATCAGTTCGATCGCGAGTTGACCGAGGACGAGCGCCGCCAACTCAACCGCCTGCAACGCGAGGTGATCGGGCCGTTGAGCCGGTTGGCCAGTGATGGTACCGTCCGGATCGTGCTCGACGGCCTGGACCATGTCCCCACCGCCAGCGTCGAGACAGTTCAATCGGGCCTCGACGCCCTCGCGGCGATTCCGCATGTCCGGCTGATCGTGACGGCCCGCCCCGACGCGCCCCTGCCTACAGGATTCACCCGGCTGCCGATCGATGTCGTGGACGACGAACATATTGCATCTTATCTCGCACGACGCCATGTCCCCGAGGTCTTGTATCAGGCCGTTATTGATCGGGCCAAAGGAAACTGGCTGATCGCGACGCTGCTGGCCGACCAGGCGCTGGCCGCTACCGGCCTTGATCCCGCGATGCTTCCGACCGAATTATCCGAGATCTTCACGCAATCGCTCCGCCGGGCCGGGGCGAACACTGTTGAGCGGTGGCGCGACGAGTTCTGGCCGGTACTGGGCGTGCTGGCTGCGGCCGGAGCGGGTCCGATCCTGCCGTTGAGGCTGCTCTGCGCCGCGAGTGGTCGGCTGGGGGGGCCGGACCGCCCGTTCCGGGTGCGAGACCGGCTGGTGGACCTGCATGGATTGATCATCCGAGACCGGCCGGGGACTGACGGCGAGCGCATCGGTTTGTTTCATCAGACTCTTGCCGACTATCTATTCGACCCCGCCAACACCGCATTCGGCGTCGATCCCCAAGAGTCCCACCGCGCCCTGGCCGAGTCTATAGCCTCGATCGCACCCGCCGAGGCCCACGATCCCAAAGACCCGATTCATCGCTACGCCGGGGCCAAGGAGGCGGAGCACCTCTGGGCGATCGGTGAGTACGGGAGTTTGGTGAAGGTCCTTTCTCTCAGAGAATCCGTGATCCCGGCTGAAAACCTCAATCGTTGGCTGAGTTGGGGCTCCCGAATTGAGAAAGCCCTCCGGCCCGACCACCGCGATACCCTGACTACGCGAAGCAAGATCGCCCAATGGACTGGCAATGCAGGCGACCCACGTGAATCGCTGCGGTTGTTCCGGGCTCTGCTGCCGGATCGAACCCGCGTCCTAGGAGCCGACGATCCCGACACGATCGCAACCAGGAGCGCTGTAGCCTATTGGACTGGCATAGTTCGAGGTGCACACGAAGCCTTGCGGCTCTCCCAGGAGGTGCTAACGGACCGAATGCGCGTCCTTGGTCCCAACCACCCCGCCACGCTCAGGGCGCGAAACAACGTCGCATACTGGACTGGTGGTATTGGCCACGCCCAAGAGGCATTACAGCTTTCTCAAGAACTCTTGTCGGACCAAACCGAAGTCCTGGGACCTGGCAATTCTGATACGCTCAGGACGCGAAATAACATAGCTGGCTGGACCGCCGAGGTGGGTGACTTGCGGGAAGCTTTGCATCTGTCCCAGGAGTTATTGCCCGACCAAATTCGTTGGCTCATGAGGGGAATTTGGTGGTGCCCTCTTGACAAGATGACCATCTCCCGTTTTTCTACAAATTGGATCGGACTGCCATTACGGAATCTGCACCGAGGCGACGATACCATGGATTTCCCCATC
>JBKQHM010000113.1:0-15923 GCA_052148775.1 Isosphaeraceae bacterium
ATCGAACCGGCCTCCTCAATGGTGTGCAAGATAGCCCTGAATGCTTCGACGCTGAGCGAATGTCAGCCCCCGGTACTGCGGACCGGATGAGCGGGCTCGTACTTGAGCTCGCCGGCCTCGATCGCCAGGCCGAGTCGGTTCTGCGGCGGCGCCAGGGGGCACGTCGCGTAGGGGATAAATGCGCAAGGGAAGTTGATGGCCTTGTTGAAGTCCAGGATGACAACATCGCCCCGGGGCGGATCGGTGGTGAGCTGTCGGGCGCCCCCGTGGGTGGTGCGGCCGCCCGTCCGGTCCCGGAAGATGAACCAGAGGTTGCCATTCTTGAGCCTGGCGGCCTGGAGGCGGTATTCCTTGCCGTCGCGTTCGAAGGTCACGTAGCCCGGACTCTCCTCGACCTCGGTCTCGCCGACGATCGTGTCCAGAATCAGCTTGGTCGGTGTCGGGTAGGCGACGAACTTCGCCTGGATCCGCCAGTCCTCGCGCGCCGGGTACCAGCGCAGTCCGGCGAACTCGGAGCGGAGCGGACTGCGATTGTCCTTGAGGCGCAGTGCCAGCCGCTGACCGCGCTTGAGCAGGATCAGCTTGACGTCGCCGACGACGAGCGTGTCGGGGTGCTCGTCCGCATCGGAATGAATCTCGCCCGACTCGAACGTCTTCCCGCCTCGGGTGATCGAGACACCCGGCGCGGCCTGGAACCGGACACGACCCTCCTGGAGCGTCAACGTGCCGACCGAGCCCGGCGCGTGGGCTGGGAGGAGGATGTCATTGCTCGGATCGCTGCCGATCCGGGCCTCGCCCGGCCGGAGCCAGAACAGGCCGCTGACCGTCAGCCAGCCGTCGTCGGCCTTCAGGGCGGCCTCGCGATCCCGTCGCCATTGCACGACCTCACGCTGGTAGCGATCGTCGCCGAATACCGGGGCCGAGCCGAGTGGCACCAACAGGGTCAAGACCAGGGCGAAACCGAGGGCATCACGATGCATGACCAGTCTCCCGGGCAGCGTACCCGGATGGAGGTTGCCGCAACTGCGGTGGATCCGATTTGCGCGACGATGAGGACCGAGTCTTTCTCCGGTCGGTCCGGCCGTCGGCGCCCGGCTCGACCAGGGCGATCCCCGGGCTCCCGTTGCGTTGGAATTATACCGTTTCCAGGGCGAGGAGCGACATCAGGCAATCCGATCGTGAACCGCCCGAAGCGAGTTGTCACGGGCGCCGGTCTGACCTTGAGTGGAATGGGATTTCATGGGAAACTCGACCGGATGGTCATTCGTCGGCCCGGGAGGTCTGACACGCTCATGAGCACGATTACCAATCCCGCTCCGCCGCGGGCGGTCGTCTACCCCGACAGCGATGGGAAACGCATGGCGGAAAACACGTTACAATTCCAGTGGATCGTCACGATCGAGGGGGGACTCGAGACGCTCTACCGCAACGATCCCGACGTCTTCGTGGCGGGGGACCTCCTCTGGTACGCCGTCGAGGGCAATCCGAAGATCCGCACCGCGCCCGACGCCATGGTCGCCTTCGGCCGCCCGAAGGGCCGGCGAGGCTCTTACAAGCAATGGGAAGAAGGCGGCATCCCTCCCCATGTCGTCTTCGAGATCCTTTCGCCCGGCAACCGTTTCGGGGAAATGCTCCGGAAGTTCCGATTCTATGAGCGACATGGAGTCGAGGAATACTACATCTACAACCCCGATGACGGGTTTCTTGAAGGTTATGGCCGTGCGCGGAGAATCCTGAAAGCGATCCCCAAGATGGCGGGATTCGTCAGCCCTCGGCTGGGTATTCGCTTCGAACCGGGTGAAGGGCCCAATAATCTGAAGATCATCGGCCCGGGGGAACATCCTTTCGCGACCTATCTGGAACTCGCCGCGCAACGCGAGGTCGAACGCCTCCGCGCCGAGGAACAGGCGCAGCTCGCCCAGGCCGAACACCTCCGCGCCGAGAAGATGGCGGCACGGTTGCGGGAACTCGGCATCGAACCCGATTGACAACGTTTCTTGGCTGGCCCTTGGTCCGAGGGTGCCGCGAATTCCGGAGACCGATCGCGGAACGAAGAAACCCGGGAATCGCGCTGGTTGGGCCGCCCGATGGTCCATCGGCTCGGCCCCGGCGATCCCCGGGCATCCTATCTGATGCAGTCGCATGCTCGAGCGGTACGAATGTCCGCAACGTGCCCCGTCGCATCGACTGGCGTCAGGGAGCCACATGCAACGTCGCGGTCACTTCGAGGGGCGGCTCGCCCGGCAAGTCGGTATGGACCCGGAAGACGCGCCGGATGTCGCCGCGGGTCGTGCCTTCCTCGGGCTTGTAGGCGACGGTCACCACATGGACGGCCTGGGGCGTCTTCTGGGCTTCCGAGGTGAAGAAGCCGTCGCCGACACCCTCGATGGACTGGATCGTGAAGGGGCGCGAGCCTCGGATGATGAATCGTCCCTGGACGCCCGACGACGAATTGACCTGCCCCAGCGCCAGGATGGACGGGGCCGCCGTCAGGTCGCCGCGAATCCAGGCCGTGACCATGACCGGGATGCTCGGCGTCTCCGGATCATTGCTCATCATCCGGATCTCGTCCCGGATTACCCCGGAAGGGGCATCGGGCCTCAAGCTGACGGAGAGGCTGTAGCTCACGGTGCCGCCGTTTCGGGCCGTCTCGACGAGCTGGGCATTGATGGCGCGCGATCCGGACACCATGCGCGTGAAGCGCCAGCCCTCGGCGTTGATCCGATCGATGCTCAGGACCTGGGTTGGCGACTGTCCGCGCAGGACCGGGCCGAAATCAATCGAGCCCGGGTTGAGCACGATGTCGCTCAGGATCTGAGAGCTGACCCCCAGCCCGACCTCCGCCTCCCGGCCGCTGGCCGTGATCAGGCTCACGTACAGGATCGTCGACTTGAGGCCGACGAAGTTGCGCGTGTCCATCTGGGCCTCGACCACCGCCGTCTGGCCGGGCTCCACGACCGAGACATTCGCCCGCCCGCTCGTGCACCCGCAGGACGGGCGCAGGTTGAGGATCGTGATCGGCTCACCCAGCCGGTTCACCATCAGGAAGTCGTGCTTGACCTTCGCCCCCCGAGGCACCGGGCCGAAATCGTGCCGGTTCTCGGTGAAGAGCGTGTCCGTCCAGGAACCGGCATGCACCAACCCCGACCCGACCCCGAGCAGTAGCCAGCCCGCCAGAATCCCGCAATAACCCGCGCGAATCATCGTCGCCTCCCGCGAAACTTCGTCTTCCTCAATGCCGCCCGGACTCCCCCGAAGGCGGCGTCGTACTCTAGCTATCGTCAAGATTGCCCGTGGCGCTCAGTCTTGCCCGTTCACCCGGACGGGCTATACGCTCCAAAACCTGTTCTTTTCCCAGATTGTCCATCTTGGCGGCCATCTGGTCGATGGCGATTTCTTGTGGAACACGGACCATCCGAGGTAGGATGACGACTGTGGAATCCTTATCGAAGCGGGAGGTTCGGACAGTGAGCGCCACGCCCTCGACGATCTTGAGACGGGCAACCTTGGCCGATTTGGCCAAGACGCCTGGCAAGGCGGAGTTGATTGGCGGGAGGATTGTCGAATTCATGCCGACAGGGCGTCGACCGAGTCGAATCGCCGGAATCATTTTCATCAGCCTCGAGAATTACTCGCGCGCGATCGGTCGAGGCGAAGCGTACACGGATAGCATGGGGTTTGCAGTCCCCGAACTGCCCTCCGGACGCGAGTCTTTCTCGCCCGATGCCTCGTACTACGTCGGTCCGTTCCCGGCCGATGAGATGGATTTCATCAAAGGGCCGCCCACTTTTGCAGTCGAGGTTCGCAGCAAGGGCGACTACGGCAACGCGGCCGAGGCGGCGATGGCGGAGAAGCGATCGGATTACTTCCTAGCCGGTACACAGGTCGTTTGGGATGTTGACCCGCGCTCGGAGTGCATCCACGTCTACCGATCAGACGCCCCCGATAGGCCGACGACGTTCCGCAAAGGGCAGCACGCGGATGCCGAGCCGATACTCCCCGGCTGGCGATTCGCCGTCGACGACATCTTCGCCTGAGCGTCGTCCGAGGCCTCGGAACCCGTTCGCCCGTCGTCTCGGGAGATCGCGCTAGCCTATGGACATCATCATGAGCGAGAAAATCCCGGCGACGATGAGCCTGCCGGCGCGCTATTACATCGATCCGGACTACTACCGTTCGGAGCTGGAATGGTTCTTTTTCGGGATGTGGGTGTACGCGGGTCGGGTCGAGGAGATCCCGAACCGGGGTGACTTCGTCCTCCGCGACGTCGCGGGAGAGAGCGTGATCCTCGTCCGGGGCGAACGCGGCGAGATTTCCGCATTTTATAACGTCTGCCGGCACCGAGGCACCCGATTATGCGAGCGAGCGTCGGGGACGTTCGCATCCACGATCCAGTGTCCCTACCACGCCTGGACTTACAACCTGGACGGATGCCTGGTTGGCGCTCCCAACATGGATCGGGTCCAGGAATTCCGCGAAGAGGATTACCCGCTGGAGCGGGTTGCGTTGGATGCCTGGGATGGGCATGTCTTCCTCAATTTCGCGACGGATCCGCCCCCGCTCAAGGCGCAGCTCGAAGGGCTGGACGATCGATTCCGAGCCTGGGGAATGGGTCAGCTCCGGATCGGGAGACGGGTCGTCTACGACGTCGCGGCGAACTGGAAGATGATCATCCACAATTACTCGGAGTGCCTGCACTGCCCGGGGGTCCACCCGGCATTGCAGAAGCTATCGCACTATCTCCACAGCGTGAATGAGCCGGCCGAGGACGGCTACCTGGGGGGTCGCATGGTCCTGCGCGAGGGGATCGCGACCTTCTCGATGGACGGTCGCCCCCGACGCGCGTGCCTGCCCGGTCTGCCTGCCGAGGAATGCCGATACGTTTATTTCTATGCCGTCCTGCCGAACATGCTGCTCAGCCCTCATCCGGATTACGTGATGACCCACACCCTCTGGCCGCGCGGGGTGGGGCGGACGGAGATCGTCTGCGACTTGCTGTTTCACCCCGAGACCATGGCGGCTGCCGATTTCGATCCGGAGGACGTCCTCGAGTTCTGGGACATCACCAATCGCCAGGACTGGCACGTCTGCGAGCAGATGCAGCTCGGCCTCGGGTCGAGGGCCTACCGGCCGGGGCCCTATTCCCACCGCGAAGACCTTCTCCCCGAATTCGATCGGCTCATCCTGGAGATGGAGCGGAAGGCCCGGGGCAACCGTCACGATTAGGAGGGTGGTCAAAACGGGTTCAGTGATCGGTCATCCATCCTGGCCGATGGCCTCGACCGGGCATTCCTCGAGGGCGGCCAGGCAGGCCGCCTCTTCCTCCGGTCCGTTCGGCTGGTGGAGGACGTAACTGCGACGTCCATCGTCATTGCGATGGAAATTCCGGGGTGCGGTCTCGCGGCAAAGGTCGCAGTCGATGCAGGTGGCGTCGACGTAGAATCGGCCGGGGACATTTTCCGGTACTTTACTGCTCAGTTCAGCCATTGGAAGGGGCAGGTCCCGTGGGCCAGGTCGAGGGGCCGACGTCCGTCTCGCGGGTTGATCGGCGGATTGGTGGATGTCAATGAATCCGTCGTCCACCTCCTCGCGAGAGTGCGAAAAATCCGACTTCTCGATGCCGACGAAGACGAGATCGCGAGTGGGGAGCTCGTCACGGCTCATTCTAAGATCCGACGGTCGATCCGGGAAGTCTGGTGAGTGCTTTCCCGGATCGAAGTCGGGTTCGGAGGGCCGCTGAGTTCATGCCTTGCCCGCCCGGGTTCGCTCGAGCCTGCGTGGGGCCGGCGAGTAATCGAGCCGCCCTGCGATCGATCGGCGAGTGCTGCCGGAGTCGATGAAATCCGAAACATCCGCGGCGGTCCGCATCTTGTCCAACGCCCGCTCCTCGATTTGACGGACTCGTTCCTTGGAGACCTTGAGGATCTTGCTGATCTCGCTGAGCGATTGCCGCGACTCGCCGTCGAGGCCGAACCGGAGCTTGAGGACCAGATGCTCCCTCGGATTGAGAGACTGGAACACCTTGCCCAGGAATTCGGTCAATTCCCCCTCATCCTTGTCGGGTTCGCTCACGGCGGCGAGGAAACTGGCCAGTGGGGTGGCCTCATCGGCCTGGCAAGGTGCGTCGAGAGAAATCCGGGGCCGGATGGCGGCATAATCCCGTCGGACGTCTTCGGGGGTTTCCGTGCTCCAGGGGTCGGCGTCCGCGAACGGATCGTTCGACATCCCCGGGGCGTGCGGCATGGACTGGATCATCCGCTGGAGTTGCTTCGGGTTCAATCGGACCGGGTAAGCCCCTCCGGCGATGGCGCGTTGCATCGCCTGACAGATCCAGAAGCCCGCATAAGTGCCCAGGCGTGTCGTGTTGGCCGTGTCGAATCGGTCGATGGCCGCCAGCAACCCGCAGAACCCTTCCTGGATCAAGTCGGCGCCGGAAATCCCGCGACTGAGGTATCGCTTGGCGATGTGGGCCACCAGGCGCGAATTGGCCATCGCCAGCATGGAGCGGATCTGCTGGTATCGACGTGCCACGGCCCCGATCGCGGAGGATCCCGGCTCGGAGGCCGTGAACGAGCTCGCCAGGTCGTGGACGAGCCGCTGGAAATCGGCATCGGGGATGGACACGCCCCATTCCGAGCCGTCGGGACGTCGCGTCGATCGAAGGAGCTGCTCCTTGCAATCGGTCAGTTCCACGAGCAGCTCGCGTTCCTTCGCGGCGCTCAGGACGTTGGCCTCCGGTTCATCCAGGAACCAGCGTCGGCAGCCGTCGGTGTTCAGAGCATTCTGGGTCAACATTGGATGAATTCCTGATCGTAAAAGGCCAATAGAAGCTGGATCAGCTTGCCAGACGAAGCGCGCACGGCCTGCGCCCGCCGGTGTTGCACCGGATCGATTCGCAAACCTGTTGAATGACGGCCGGCCATCGCGTGGTCGCGGGCCGCCGAAGGGAGCAGGTCGGGGGAGGAAGATTGGCCGGTCTTGGCCCGCGTCGCTCGCCGGTCTCACCAGCCAATACGGGCGACCGCGTCGTCTGTCACGCGCCCACGCATTTTCTTGACGATTTTTCCCACAACGGTCTCGAATCGGGTAGGATGGATGATCCGGGCTAACCTCTTGGCTCAACGGCGCAATCAACGATGCTGATGGAAGTTTCGCCGATGGAGGGGAGTATCGTGGAGAAGGTCGACGTCGAACCGCGCCTGATGGATATGTCGACCCAGTGGAGCCTGGTCTTCAAGCTCAACGATGCTTCCCCCGAGGAAGCCAATCGCGCCGCGGCTCAACTGATGGGGCGTTACGTGGGGGCGGTCCACCGTTACTTGCTCAAGGCGTTGCGGGACCCGGATGCCGCGCAAGAGCTGGATCAGGAATTCGCGTTGCGGTTCCTCCGGGGCGACTTCCGCCATGGCGACCCCACGCGCGGGCGATTCCGTGACTACGTGAAGCGGGCCGTCCAGAACCTGATGAAGGATTACTACCGGCGGAAACGGCCGGTCGCCTCGCTGGACTCGGGCGTCCCGGAACCGGCTGTCGAAGACGAGGGGCTGGCCCAATTCGATCGCCAGTTCCTTCAAAGCTGGCGGAATGACCTGCTCGATCGCTCCTGGAACGCGGTCAAGGAGCTGGAGGAGAGGACCGGACAACCCTACTACACCGTTCTCCGGACCCGGGTCGATCATCCCGAGCAGACCTCGAAAGGATGGGCGGATCGACTCGCCGAGGCACTCGGGCGCCCGATCAGTCCCGGGGCGTTTCGTCAGACGTTGCAGCGCGCGCGACGGGCCTATGCCAATCACCTGATCGGCGAGGTCGCCGGCAGCCTGAACGATCTGAGGCCGCAGGCGCTGGAGGAAGAGCTGGCCGACCTCGAGCTCCTGGAATACTGCCGGCCTTACCTGAAGCGTCGCGGCTAGGGCGCCTCACGATTGGGTTGCCGACAGAAAGGCCGCATCGAATCGATACGAGCCCGAAGCGCCAGCGAGTGGATCGTATCAGCGGTCTGTAACCCAATCGTTTGGCGCTCTAGAGTTTGTTGCTCGCGTCTTTCGAACTCTTCGGCTGTAGCCAGGGTCTGTGACCCCGGGTCGAACCCCCGGCCTCACAGCGGCCGGCTACAGAAGAAGGTGAAGCTCATGAACTGCCCTCTGTCGGTCCGGGTCCATTCCCGCCCTCGGTCGCAGTCCACGGGCTGCGTTGACAGCCGGCGGAGTTCCGGCTACATTCCCGCGGCACGTCGCGACTTCGTCCCGGCGGTGCATGTCTCCCAGCTTTCGGGCCGGGAGCGGATTGCAAGATTGGAGCTGTTCGGGCGATCCCAAGGATGGTGACGCATTCCGGCAGTCATCCAGTTCTGACGGGCGAGGGTAAATCATGGACGATGTCCCCGCCGGTCCGACGAGCCCGGGGCCGCGGAGGCCGACGCTCTCAGTGGTGGTCCCCGTTCGCAACGGTGGCCGCGACTTCGAGCGCTGCCTCTGCCGGCTTCGCGACTCGCTCCTGACCGATTTCGAGCTGATCGTCGTCGACGACGGCTCGACCGATGACTCGGCCGCCATCGCCCGACAGGCGGGGGCGAACGTGGTCACGATCCCGACGCCCCAGGGCCCGGCCGCCGCAAGAAACCTCGGCGCCATGGCCGCGACCGCTCCCTTGATCTTCTTCCTGGACGCCGACGTCGCCGTCCACCCCCAGACCCTCGGGCGGGCCTTGGCCCGATTCGAGGCCGACCCGGGACTCGCGGCCCTCTTCGGCTCGTATGATGACGCACCCGCCTCTCCGGGCGTCGTCAGCCAGTACCGGAACCTGCTCCACCATTTCGTCCACCAGAACGGCCCGTTCGTCGACCACACGCGGCCGGCCCATACCTTCTGGACGGGCTGCGGGCTGATTCGCCGAGACCTGTTCCTGGCGTTCGGGGGATTCGACCCACGGCTCTATCGCCGCCCGGCCATCGAGGACATCGAGCTGGGGTATCGCCTGTCGCGGGCCGGCCATCGTATCGTGCTGGCAAGCGACGTCCAGGCGACGCACATGAAGCGATGGACCCTCTTCGAGATGGTCCGTACCGATATCTTCCGGCGCGGCGTGCCCTGGATGCTCCTGATCAAACGGACCGGGACCATCGAGACCGACCTGAACGTCAAGGGCAACCAGAAGGCGAGCGTCGCCCTGACGGGGGTCACGCTGCTGTCGGCCATGCTAAGCGTCGTTTTCCCGTGGGCGGCGGCGATCGCAGCCATGGGACTGGCGGCGATCGTCGCGTTGAACCGGCCGTTGTTCGCGTTCTTCGCCCGACGCCGGGGGCTGCGCTTCGCGACGGCGGCCCTGCCGCTCCACCTGATTTACTATTGCTGTTGCGGGATCTCGGTCGTGATCGCGACGGTGTACTGGCAGTGGAAAGGGTCGCGGATGGTGCCCGGGCGACCGGATCGCGACGGCGAGCGGACCGATCGGATGGCCGTGCCGGTGCCGCATCTGAGGGCCGATCGTCGGTCGGCCCGATCGACGCGAAGCGGGAACAAGGCCCCATGATCGCGCGGCGAGGCAGCATACCCGATCCTCCCCGGAACAGAGGCCGACGATGAGAATTGGAATCGACGGGAGCTGCCTTTCCAATCGACGGGGATTCGGCCGCTTCGCCCGGCGGTTGCTCGAGGCGCTCTCGCGCCAATCCACTCGCCATCAATTCCTGGTCTTCGTCGATCGGCCTTCGGCGGCGACGGTCGAAGTGCCCGAGAACTTCGATCGGATCGTCGTCGACGTGGGCGAGGCACCCAGCCAAGCGGCCTCGGCCCAGGGACGTCGCCGATTGCGCGACATGCTGGCCATGGGCCGAGCCGTCGCGCGCTCCGGGGTCGACCTGATCTACTTTCCGGCCACCTACAGCTTCTTCCCGGTCTGGGGCGTGGGCAAGCTGGTCGTGACCATGCACGACACCCTGCCGCTATCCCATCCCGAGCTGGTCTTTCCCCGGCGGAGCGGTCGGATCGCTTGGCAGCTCAAGGAGTTGGTCGCCGCGCGTTGGGCCGACCGGATCGTGACCGTCTCCTACGCTTCACGACGGGCGATCGAAGACTGGCTGGGCCGGCCCGACCCGAGGATCCACGTCATCACCGAGGGTCCCGACCCGATCTTCGGCCCCCGTGCGGACGGACCCGAATCCGACGCCGTCCTCCGCCGGCATGGGCTCCGCGCCGGAGAGCGTTACCTGCTTTACGTCGGGGGCTTGAGCCCCCACAAGAATCTGCCGCGGCTCGTCGAGGCGTTCGCCCGATCGTCCTGGGCCGACGTCCGCCTCGTCCTGACGGGCGATACCCAGGACGTCTTCCACACGCATGTCCCCGAGATCCGGGCGGCGATCGCGCGTCATAAGCTGGGGGATCGCGTCCTCCTGACCGGATTCGTCCCGGATGGGGAGCTCGTCCACCTCTACGGACGCGCCTATGCGCTGATCCAGCCGTCGCTCCTGGAAGGATTCGGCCTCCCCGCCGTCGAGGCGATGGCCTGCGGCACGCCGGTGATCTCCAGCCGAACCGGCTCACTTCCGGAAGTCGTCGGCGAGGCGGGACTCTATTTCGACCCGACCGACGTGGGATCGATCGCCGAGGCCATCCGCGAGATGCTGGCCGATCCTGGCCGTCGCGATACGCTGGCCCGCCTCGCGCTCGAACGGTCCGCGTTGTTCACCTGGGATGCCTCCGCGAGCGCCTTGCTCGATGGCTTCGACGGACTCGAGGACCCTGCGAGTGGGGATAAGAGGTCGAGTCGGAAGACGCATGGCGAGTCAATCGGTCCGATGGGCGGAGGGACTCGTCCGGCCGGCCGCATCAGCTCGCGACCGTGACTCTCCGCTCACGAGTTGCCCCGCCGTGCCGCGCTCGATACCCTCATGGGGAATGATCCGAACGTCGGTCAGGCGGGAAAGCTCGACCGACGGTTCCTTCTCCAGGCTTTCGGAGTGATTCCACCAATGAAATTGCATCGCAACCAACGAGGTATGATCGTCTCCACGGCGATGGCCGCGGCGTGCGCTTGCGGCTGGCTTGCCTTCTCCCAGAGTGCAATCGCCCAGGACAAGGCCGAACGGCCGACCCTCGGCACGATCGAGCGGCGACTCGAGCGAATCCAGCAGATCGTGCCCGGCAGTGCGCGCGTCGAGCGGATCGCCGAGGGCTTCGACTGGTCCGAGGGGCCCGTCTGGGACAAGAAGGAAAAACGCCTGCTGTTCTCGGACGTGCCGATGAACACCGTCTTCCAATGGCAGAACGGCAAGGGGGTAAGCGTCTTCCTCAAGCCGAGCGGATACACCGGCTCGACCACACGCGGCGGCGAGCCGGGCTCCAACGGCCTGTTGATGGACCGGCAGGGCCGATTGGTCCTCTGCCAGCATGGCGACCGTCGGGTGGCCCGTTGGGAGGACGGGAAGTTCACGACCCTGGCCGACAAGTACATGGGGAAGCGATTCAACAGCCCCAATGACGGCGTGTTCAAGTCGAACGGCGACCTCTACTTCACGGACCCGCCTTACGGACTGCCGGGGCTCAATAAGGACCCGGCCAAGGAGCTGGACTTCAACGGAGTCTACCGGATTTCCGCCGCGGACGGGACGGTCACGCTGTTGACCAGGGAGATGACCTTCCCCAACGGCATCGCGTTCTCGCCCGATGAAAAGACGCTCTACGTGGCCAACTCCGACCCGGCCAAGGCGATCTGGATGGCCTTCCCGGTCAAGGAGGACGGCACGATCGGCGCCGGACGCGTCTTCGCCGACGTGACCAGCGCCGTGTCCGCCGGAAAGAAGGGGCTACCGGACGGCATGAAGGTCGACGCCTCGGGCAACCTGTTCGCGACGGGCCCCGGCGGCGTGCTGATCTTCTCGCCCGAGGGGACGCATCTCGGGACCTTCAATACGGGCGAAGCCACGGCGAATTGCGGTTGGGGCGAGGACGGCTCGGTCCTGTACATCACCGCCGACATGTACATCGGACGCGTCCGTCTGACGACCAAGGGGCTCGGCTTCTGATCCCGCCTGCTGTCCACAATCGGGGCGTCGACGAGGACGCCCCGTCGTTCGATCCACTCGCCCGACGCCGGTCGAGGACCGACGAATCGCCACCCCATCCGATCCGGGCGCGTTCGGACACTTGTCGAGCCATACCGCTTGGCCCGATGAGTGTCGTCCGATTACAATGGGACTTTCGACTGCGCGGAACGGACCCGGTCATCCTTGACCGCCTTTACCGATCGATCAACCAGAGGTACCTCGCGGATGTGCAACCATCGACGGCAAACATCAATGGGGACTGGGATTCCTCCGTTCCTCCGACTCATCCCGATCCTGCTGGTCGCGACGCTGGCCTCGTCGGCGCGTGCCGAGAATCCGCCGTCGGCGACTCCGCAGCAATCCGTGTTGCACCTGGCCAACGGCGGATTCGCGGCCGGCGAGCTCCGGCCTTCGGCCAGGCCGGGGATCGTGCGATGGCAGGCCGCCTCATTCGTATCGCCGTTCGAATTCGCCCTGGGCGAGGTCCTCGGGATCCAGACCCCGCCGCCGGCGACGCAGCCCAGGCCGGTCGGCGACTTCTGCTTCGAGCTGGCCGCGGGCGACGTGCTGTTCGGGTCGCTGATCGCCCTTGATGATAAGGAGGCGGAGCTCGACGTGCCGCGGCTGGGCCGCATCCACGTCCTGCGCTCCAACCTCCATCGCATCTACCGATGGCGCGATGGCGCCGACTTGATCTACCTGGGACCGAACGGCCTGCTCGGCTGGCACGAGCCGACCGGCCAGAAGAACTGGCGCGAGGAATCGGGGCAGCCGGTGACCGATCGCGAGGGCTCGTCGATCCGGGGCGATTTCGGGCTCCCCGATCGGGCCAGCATCGAATTCGAGATCTCATGGAAGACCAAGCCGGACTTCGTCTTCGCCCTGGGCGTCGACGACAAGGAGAACACGGTCAAGCGCGCGTTCCGCTTCGAAGCCTGGGGTGGCGACCTCGTCGTCCAGCGCGAGCTGGAGCAGGAGGCCGACCTGGCCGTCGTGCAGGAGGTCGCGCCGGGGCCCGGCCGCACCCACCTCCAGGCGTACCTCGACCAGCAGAAGGGGCGGATCCTGGTCTTCTCGCCGGGCGGCAAGCAGTTGGCCGACCTGAAGGTCGCCGGCGCCAAGCCGGCCGTATTGCCCGGCGTCTACCTGGCCAATATCCGCGGCGACGTGCGGCTGGAATGGCTGCGGATCGGCCGATGGAACGGAGAGATCCCACGCGAGGCGCACAACGACCAGGCCCGGATCCACCGCGCCGACGGCTCAATCATCTACGGTCAACTGATCGGCTATCAGGCCGCCACCAAGGAGCTGATCTTCAAGACCGAGAAGGGGGAGTCGCGAATCCCCGAGAATCAGGTCGCGAGCGTTTTCTTGTCGACTCCCAGGGATGAGCCGGTCCGGGTGGTCCGCGCTGTGTATCAGGACGGCTCGCGGGTCAGTGGCGAGCTCACCAAGGTGGAAGACGGGATCCTGGCGCTGACGGTGCCCGGGATCAAGGAGCCCCTACGACTCCCGATGGCGGGCTTCCGGGCGCTGGTGGTGCTCAAGCAGGATACGGCCGGGGACAAGGCCAGCCCGACGGCCCGGCTGGAGATGGAAGGAATTCGCCTCCCCGGGCGGCTGGTCGACGGCCGAGAAGGGCCGGACGCAAGCTGCCTGAACTGGCAACCGTCGGGCAGTGCGACGGCCAGTCCGCTGCGTCCCGGGGCTTCCGGCAAGATCGTGTTCCGGGACCCGCCCCCACCGACGGCTCCCAGGCCCGCCCAGGCCCGGGCCATGGCCCGGCAGAATCCCGGTAATTTCGCTCTCCGGTTTGCCCAGGCTCTGGCGGAGACCCCGGCGTCCACCGCAACGAGTGAGCGTCGGTCGCTCTTCCTCCGTAGCGGCGACGTCATCCCCTCCGTGATTACCGGGATCAACGAACAGGGCGTCACGTTCCGCTCGTCGATGTCCACCAGCACCTTCGTCGCGCACGACAAGGTGAAGGCCGTCGAGCTGGCGCCCGAGTCTTCGAACCTCACGGTCCGACTCAGCAAGACGAAGCGCGAGCGCCTGCTCACGCTCCCCCGGATGCAGAAGGCCAGCCCGCCCACGCACCTGATCCGCTCCAAGAACGGCGACTACCTCCGCGGTCGAGTCGTTGCGATGGACGAGAAGAAGCTCCAGGTCGAGACCCGCCTGGAAAACAAGGAGCTGTCGCGCGACCGGATCTCGCGGATCATCTGGCTACACCCCGAGGAGCTCGACCCGTCGAAGAAGCCGAAGGCCGCGTCGCAGGCGACGCGCGTCCAGGCCGTCCGCAACGACGGCATCCGCGTCACGTTCACCCCCGAGTACGTCGCGGACAGCGCGGTGGTCGGCAAGAGCGAGATCCTGGGCGCCTGCCGCGTCCGGGTCGCCGAGGTGGACCAGCTCCTCTTCGGCGGCGGCATCGAGGAGGCGGCGGCCCTGCTCGCTTACGGACAATGGAAGCTCCAGAACGCCCCCGAGCCAACCCTGCCGTCCGACGGCGGATCGCCCGGCGGCGGGTCGTCGGGTACCGAGTCGCCGCTGGTCGGCAAGCCGGCCCCCGACTTCGACCTGGAGCTCCTCGATGGCAAGAAGTTCCGCCTGGCCGACACCAAGGGGAAGGTGGTCGTCCTCGACTTCTGGGCCACCTGGTGCGGTCCTTGCATCCAGGCCATGCCGATGGTCGAGAAGGCCACGAGCGAGTTCCCCGAGAACGACGTGATGCTCGTCGCCGTCAATCTCCAGGAGACGCGCCCGCAGATCAAGGCCATGCTGGAGCGGCACCAGCTCCGCATCCCGCGCGTCGCGCTGGACAAGGATGGCGCCATCGCCGAGAAATACCAGGCCCACGCCATCCCCCAGACGGTCATCATCGGCCGCGACGGAAATGTCTCCCGCCTCTACATCGGCGGCGGCGCCAAATTCGACGAGCAACTCCGCGACGCCATCAAGGCCACGCTCTCGGGCGAGAAGCCGGCCGAGCCGAAGAAGTGACGTTCGCTCCTCATCCCGCGATGAACCGAGCGGACCCGGACAAATTCGGGGCGTCGATCCAGAAGGAGAAAACAAGCTATGTCTACAATTGCACCGACGCAACCCCTCGAGATTCCGGCGATCCCGACCTCTTCCTCGGCACCCAGTCCGGATCCGGGCATTGTACGGATTGTCTACCGAGGGGTGGATTGGCACACCTATCACACGTTGTCGGAGGCAATCGTCGAGGGCCAACGCGTCCGCATGGCGTATGATGGGAAGGATCTGGAGATCATGGTTGCCAGCAACGTTCACGAGTATGACAAGGAATTGGTCAACAGGATCTTGAATGCAATAACCTCCTGGATGGACATCGACCATGTCACCTGTGGACAGACGACGTGGAAGTCGCAGCTCCGAGGTCTTGAGGCCGATCTATCCTACTACTTCGACCCCGAGAAGATCCGGGTGGCCCGGGAAGCCCTGGCCCGTCGGTCGCTGGTCCCGGCCGACTATCCAAGGCCGGATATGGCTATCGAGATCGACGTCTCGTATCCCCAGGTCGATCGGCCGACGATCTACAAGGATCTCGGAGTCGTCGAGGTCTGGCGGCTTGTCAGAGGACAGTCTCTCGTCGTCGAGCGACTCCAGGCGGACGGTTCATATGCCCCGGTCGAGCAAAGCCAGTTCTTGCCCATCCGCCCCGACGATGTCATGCGCTGGCTGAACGAGGCGGCTACGGAAAGCGATCCGGCCTGGAACCGTCGGTTGAACGCCGATTTCCGCGGAGGGGAAAACTGACTGACATTCTGATCGGCCAGGACCGTGATCTGTAGGGGATTGCCCCGGTCGTTGTCAGTCGGTTTCCCGCCTTCGGTTCCGTCGCACGTCAGGTACA
>JBKQHM010000114.1:0-11436 GCA_052148775.1 Isosphaeraceae bacterium
ATACTCCCGGCCTTCCCCTGCTGGCGGAGGGTGAGCTGAAGGTTGCCCCCTCCGTCTTGTCGGCCGACTTCGGCGCACTAATGCCTCTGGGTCGAGAGGGTCGGTGGTTCCGGCGAGAGGAACGACACAAGCATGGCGAGTGCATTGCCGATCAGGCGGATCCTGGTGACGGGTTGTTGCGGGTTCATCGGTGCCAACTTCGTGCGCCTCGAGCTGGAATCCGACCCGTCGATCGAGGTCACGAACCTCGACGCGCTGACCTATGCCGGCAATCCCGACAACCTCGCCGGCATCGCGACGGGCCCCCGGTATCGGTTCGTCCACGGCGACATCGCCGATCGTGCCATGGTGATGAAGCTGGTGGCCGAGGGGGGCTTCGACGCGGTCGTGAACTTCGCCGCCGAGAGCCACGTCGACCGATCGATCGACGACGCCACGCCATTCCTTCGCACCAACGTCGTCGGGACGCAGTGCCTGCTCGACGCGGCGCGCGCGGCGAAGGTGCCCCGGTACGTCCAGGTCTCGACCGACGAGGTCTACGGCACGCTCGGGCCGGATGATCCGCCGTTCCGCGAGACGACCCCGCTGGCACCCAACAGCCCCTATGCCGCCAGCAAGGCCGGCGCCGACCTCCTGGTCCGCGCCGCGCACCACACCTTCGGGCTCGACGCGGTGATCACGCGATGCTCGAACAACTACGGCCCCTACCAGTTCCCCGAGAAGCTGATCCCGCTGTTCATCACCAACATCATGGCCGACGTCCCCGTCCCGGTCTACGGCGACGGCCGGCAGGTCCGCGACTGGATCCACGTGCTCGACCACTGCCGCGGCATCGACGCCGCCATGCGACGCGGCAAGGCCGGCGCGATCTACAATTTCGGCGGCCGGAGCGAGCGGTATAACATCGACGTGACCCGCGCGATCCTCGAACTCTGCGGCAAGCCGGAGAGCCTGATCCGCCACGTCACCGACCGGCTGGGCCACGACCGGCGTTACGCCGTCGATTGCGCTCGGGCCGAAGCCGTGCTCGACTGGCACCCGACCGTCACTTTCGAGCAGGGCCTCGCCTCGACCGTCGATTGGTATCGGGCCAACGCCCAATGGGTCGACCGCGTCCGCTCCGGTGCCTACCGCGCCGGGTAATGCGAGGTGTCGTCAGCGTCCCCGCAATTCCCGGAGGATCGCGTCGGCTCGGTAGATGGAGCGAAGCGCCTTGGTGATGCCGCGCACGTCGACGGCGATGTTGCGGCCGAACCGATCGTCGTAGCCGAAATCGCGGGCCAGTCCGTAACGGTTGCGGTCGAAGTTCAGTCCGATCACCGCGCCGGAACGGTCGATCAACGGGCTCCCCGAGTTGCCGCCGATCGTGTCGCACGTGGTGACGAAGTTCAGCGGTGTATCGAGATCCAGCCGTCCGGCGTCCCGGGCCTCCCGCCAGCTCGCGGGCAGGGCGTACGGGTCGGAGTTCCCGTGCGCGGCGGCATGCCCGAAGGCCCCGCCGATCGTGGTGTAGGCGGGCACCCGCTTGCCGTCCGGCTCGTAGCCCTTGACCACGCCGAACGCCAGTCGCAGGGTGAACGTCGCGTCGGGGTAAGTCGAGGTCCCCTGGTCCTCGAAGAGCGCCTTCGCGATCAGGGCATACTGCGAGGTCTGTACGCCCTCGATCTCGTCCTCGACGACCTTACGCACGGCGCGGGCATCCACGTCGACGTCGCGGGCCAGCCGGATCATCGGGTCATCCGAGGCCGCGACCGCCTCCCGGCCCCCCTTGACCAGCCGCTTGCGAGTCTCGACGTCCGCCAGCCTGGAGCCGGCCACCAGCTTGCGGGCCACCTCCTCGGGCGTGCGGCCGTCGAGGACGCGGATGAGCGTCGGGTCCGATTCGCCCGCCGTCCGCCGCCAGTAGGCCAGCGACCGGGCGAGCTTGGCCTCCTCGAACTCGGGATAGATGGGCGCCGGCGAATAGAGGGCGCGCTCGAGCGACGCTCGTCCGGCGTCGCCGTACTCGCGCAGCCGCTCCGCATTGGGCTTCGTGTCCTCCTCGACGAGCCGGACGATCGTCCGGGCGATCTCGAATAGCTCGGAATTGAAGCCCGCGCCCCCCTCGAGGAACAGCGCCGGGTTGCCGACCCGACGGGCCACCGCGAACGATCGGGCGATCTTGTCCCAGGCCAGCCCGTAGGTCTCGTTCCGCGTCGGTTCCGCCGCGATCCGCGCGCGGACGGCCCGCTCTGCCTTCGCCTTGGCATCGATCAGGGCGGGATCGCGCAGCCCGGCCAGGCGGCCGACGATCGCTTTCCGGCTGTTCTGGATGCCGTAGAGATCCTGACTCGCCTGCCGCATCGCCTCGGCCCCGCGCCGGCCGTATTCCAGGAGGAACGCCTCGCGATCCTGGAGCAGCGCCAGGCGTTGAGGCAGCGACACGTCGCGGAGATACTCCAGGTGGGCCACCGTGTTCAGGCGTGAGGTCGAGCCCGGATTCCCGGCGACGAACACCAGGTCACCCTCCCTGGTGCCGCGCTCGCCCCAGGCCAGGTAGTGGGCGGGCTTCGCCGGCTTGCCATCTTCGTAGGCGCGGAAGAAGGCGACGTCGAGGTCATAGCGAGGGAACTCGAAGTTGTCCGGGTCGCCGCCGAAGAACGCGATGGCGTGCTCCGGGGCGAACACCAGACGGACGTCGGTATATTTCTTGTAGGTGTAGAGATGATACCGTCCCCCTCGGTACAGAGTGACGACGTCGCTGCGCAGGCCCGTCTTGTCGAACGAGGCCTTCTCGATCTCCGCCCGGGACTGCCGGCGAGCCTTGGCGGCCGCGGCATCGTCCATCCCCTTGGCGACGCGCGCGTTCACGCGATCCGTGACGTCCTCGATGCCGACGAGCACGTTCAGTTCCAGGTCCGGCGACCTCACTTCCTCTTCCCGGCCGCGGGCGAGGAAGCCGTCCTGGAAATAGTCCTTCGCGGGCGTGCTGATCTTGTGCAAGGTGTCGGCGGCGATGTGGTGATTGGTCATCACCAGGCCGTCGGACGAGACGAACGACCCGGACCCGCCGCTGTTGAACCGCACCGCACCCGAACGGACCTTGGCGATCCACTCCGGCGTCGGCTCGAAGCCGTAACGTTCCTTGAGCCGGCCGATCGGCAAGTTATCGAAGGTCCACATCCCCTCGTCGGCCCGGACGGCCGTCGACGCGGCCAGGGCCGCCAGCCCCGCGAGGATCAGGAGACGTCGGGATGGGATTTGCCGCATGGTCGAGATTGCGGATGCAATTCCTGGGCGTGTCATCACGTCGGCGACTCCTGGGCATTGAGTGTGGAGACAACGCGTGCCGATCCTTCAGCCGACCTCCCGATCGCGAGCACCGGCGAGGACCGGGGGTTCCGCAACCGGTCGTCGCGGGCTCGGTCAAACCGACCAATCCTCGTTCGTGAGGCCGGGCACGCGCGCGAAGTCGCGACGATTACGGGTGACCACGATCAACCGGTTCGCCAGGGCGATCGAGGCGATCTTTCGATCGCGCGTTCCGATACGAACGGAGTCAAGCTGTTGGAACTCATCCTCGGCGGTCTGGTCATAGGGGATGGTCGGGAACTGATTGAAGAGTAGGAGCGTCCGCGCCAGCGAGTCATAACCACGAATCCGGTGGATTCCGACGCTGGATTGAGCCAAGACGGCCAGCCAACCACGCAGAGCTTCCTCGATGGTCACAATACAGAGCCCGACTTTGCCTCTTTGCAACGCCACGCGTCGGGTCACCAAAGATTGCCCATGCTGGTAGAGCGTCAGGTGGTCGGTGTCGAGGAGGTAATGGAGCATTCATCCGTATCCGGTACGTAACCCTCGCGGCGATCCTCTTCCTCGCGGAACTTCCGGATCTCCTCCAGATAGAGGTCGAAATCGGGGTCGTCCTTCCAGGCGCCGGCAAACTCCATCACGGGATGTCGCCGCGGGACCTCGAGGGCCACGACCGAACCCATGTTCACCTCATCCTGGAGCAGACTGCGGACCTGCTCGATCGCTTCCTCGCGGGTCGCTGCCGTCGCTCGAAGGTCGGGGGCGCCCAGGAGCTCCGCGGTGAACTGGCCGTCGGGCGCCTCGCGGGCACGAACGAGACAGGCTGAGGGGAGCGAGATCGTAGTTTCCAGGTTCATGATCGGGGCCCTGGGACGGCAAGTTGTGTAGATCAGATCACCATCAAGATTCTACCGATCCCGACAAGGACCGACAATCGCGGGCGATCGGCCGTCGTCGATCGACGCCGAACCTCGAAACGCGACGAATTGGCGGATCCGGCCTCATCTGGTAAACTTGCCCGATGGTCTGGCGGATGTCTCCCGGGGCGGGCTCGCCCCGGCCTCAGTCGATAAGGCGGCTCCTCCGTGGATTCGGATTCCGATCTTGCGTCGCGCCCGGTACTGGTACTCGACTTCGGTGCGCAGTACGTCCAGCTCATCGCGCGGCGGGTCCGCGAGCGGCACGCCTTCGCGCGGATCGTCCGCCACGACATCACGGCGGCCCGGGTGCGCGAGCTCGACCCGCTGGCCGTGATCCTCTCCGGCGGCCCGGCGAGCGTCTATGAGCCCGGCGCCCCCCACTGCGACCCGGCGATCTTCGACCTCGGCGTGCCGATCCTCGGCATCTGCTACGGGATGCAACTGATCTGCGAGGCCATGGGCAGCCAGGTCCAGGCTAACCCGTCCCGGGGCGAGTTCGGCCGCACCGATTGCCGCGTCCTCGACCCGGCCGAGCCGATGTTCCACGACGTCCCGCGCGAGACGATCGTCTGGATGAGTCACGGCGACCAGATCCAGAACGCGGGCGGCGACTTCCTCGGCCTGGCGGCGACTTCTTCCTGCCCGATCGCCGCGGTCCGCCACCGCGAACGGCCGATCTACGGCCTCCAGTTCCACCCCGAGGTCTCCCACACGCCGTATGGCTCGCTGATCCTCGGCAACTTCCTGGACCGCATCTGCGCCAACCCGCGCAACTGGACCATGGGCGCGTTCCTCGAGCGATCGGTGGCCGAGGTGACCCGCCGCGTAGGCCCGAACGACCGGGTCGTCTGCGGCCTGTCCGGCGGCGTCGATTCGGCGGTCTGCGCGGCGCTTCTGGCGAAGGCCCTGGGCCCGCGCGTGGTCTGCGTCTTCGTCGACACCGGGCTGCTCCGCAGCGGCGAGCGCGACGCCGTCGCCGCGGCCTTCGGCGCCCGCACCGACGCCGAGCTCCGCGTGGTCGACGCCGCGGAGCCGTTCCTCGCGGCACTCGCGGGCGTCACCGACCCCCAGGAGAAGCGTCGACGGATCGGCCACGTCTTCATCGACGTCTTCCGCGAGGCGGCCCTCGACATCCCCGGCGCGCGGTTCCTGGCCCAGGGCACCCTGTACCCCGACGTCATTGAGAGCGGCGGCGAGCCGGACGGCCCCACGGCCACCATCAAGATCCACCACAACGTCGGCGGGCTTCCCGCCGAGCTCGGCTTCGAGCTGATCGAGCCCCTGCGCGACCTGTTCAAGGACGAGGTCCGCCGGCTGGGGATCGAGCTGGGCCTCCCCGATTCCCTGGTCTGGCGCCATCCCTTCCCCGGTCCCGGCCTGGCCGTCCGATGCCTGGGCGAGGTGACAGCCCGCCGCCTGGAGATCCTCCGCCAGGCCGACGCCATCTTCCTCGACGAGCTGAAAGGAGCCGGCCTTGAGCGACAGGTCGCCCAGGGCTTCGCGGTCCTGCTGCCCGTGCAGGCCGTCGGCGTCATGGGCGACGCCCGGACCTACGAGAACGTCATCGCCATCCGCGCCGTCGAGACCGACGACTTCATGACCGCCGACTGGTCCCGGCTGCCCCACGACCTCCTGGCCCGCGTCTCCACCCGGATCACCAATTCCGTCAAGGGCGTCAATCGCGTCGTCTACGACATCACCAGCAAGCCCCCCGGCACGATCGAGTGGGAATGAGCCCGGATCGGGCTCCACAATGCCGTACGCCAGTACCGTCGAGAGAACTGGCGGATGGCAAACCATCGCGTGGGACTCCTGGAATCCGACCGCGGGCAGGATGGATGATTCCCCGTCGAGCGTCAACCGGGCGTAGACCGGCCGGTATCCTATCGCCCTATAGTCGGGGATCGTCGGCTTGACAGCATTGGCCGGGCCGGTATGATCCCGGTCGATACGCCGAAGGCTCACGACCGGGCCGGAGTGCGGATGCCATGGGGGCCCCTGGAGCGATCGACGCAAAGCGCCGCTCCACGGGGTCGTTTTGCGCGCCCAGGCGCGCTGGGATTCACGGTTTCTGATGGAGAGATGCGATGTCTGTAAGGATGACGATACTCGCCGCCGCGTTGACGATTCTTGCTCTCTCGGGGACTGAGGCATTCGCCCAGAACGCGGCCCCGGCCGACCCGCCACAGGGATCGACCGGCCCCCAGGGGCACACGCTCGACGACCTGGGGCGCGGCATCAAGGACGAGGCCAAGAAGGTCGGGAAGAAACTCGACCAGGTCGGACAGGGGATCAAGCTCGAGGCCGGTCGCGTAACCAGCGGGGTTGCCCAGGAATTCGAGGTCGTGAGGTCCGACGTCCAGAAGTTGCCTCTGCATCACCGGGTCTACTCGCGCATCCACTGGGACAAGATGCTCCACGACGCGAAGATCCAGGTGCACATGCTCCGGGATGGCGTCGTGCTGCTCCGGGGCACGGTCCCCACCGAGGCCGCCAGGCGCCATGCCGTGGATCTGACCAAGGATTCGGTCGGTGTGAAGGCGGTGATCAACGAGCTGACGATCCCCTCCAAGGTCGCCGCGGCCCAGCCCGCCGCCCCGGCAAAGCCCGCCAGCCGCCGCTGAGGCGCGCCGCGCACCCCCTGGTCATCCCGACTGTGTGATCGCCGCCATGGACATCCTGCCCGACTCAAGCCTCTCCCGTCGTCATGCGCCTCGCCGCCCCTCGAATTCCTTGCTTGACGGGGAACCGTGTGGAATAGTTGGCCATGGCGGCCACGCCGAATCTGGGCGATGACTCAGACCCACAATCCGATGCGCCTCGATATGTGCCGAACTCTTGCTCCTCCGCGAGTACCGGCACATTCCCGAAAGGCGAATCGCTCTTCAATGAGCGTCCACCCATGCCACTCGTCGTCGAAACATCCGGACGGTTCCTTCCGGCGAGTCATCAATCCGCGAAGGGCGCGGAGATCCGGCCCGGACGGAACTTCCGGCCGCAACCGGTCGCCTGCCTGGAAGGACGAGTCTTGCTCTCAACGCTCGCGGCGACCACCGAGATAGCCGCTCCTTTGCCCGCGAACGTCCACGTCGGGCGAGAACATACGGAAACGGCACCGCCGTGGACCAGGCTCCAGAATGTGCCTTTCCCCACGGTGGACGGCCAATCCGAGTTACTCGACGTCTACACGCCCGATACCCCCGCACCGCCCGGTGGATACCCCGTCATGATCGCGATCCACGGCGGCGGCTGGCGAAGTCGGAACAAGGACGAGTTCGGCCTCAGGAGTGCCGACGGGTTCACGCAGGGCGGTTACGTGGTGGTCTCGCCCAACTACGTCCTGTCCGCGCCGGGCAAGCCGACCTGGCCGGTGAACTTCGAGGACGTCCAGGCCGCCGTGAGATGGGTCCGCAGCGACGCCGGGTCCATGGACTTCAACCCCGACGAGATCGTGGCCGAGGGGGAATCGGCGGGGGCCAACCTGGCCGCGTTGCTGGGGGTCTATTCCCCCCAGGATAGCGGCAACGGAGTCTCCTCGGCCGTCGAGGCCGTCGTCGCCGTCTCGACCCCCGCCGATCTGACGGCCCTCTATCACGAGAAAGAATACGCGGGCACGGCGGCCGCGGAGTTCCTGGGCGGCTCGCCCGAGCAAGTCCCCGCCAACTATATCGCGGCATCGCCGATCGATCACATCTCGCCCGACGACCCGCCGATGCTCCTGATCCACGGCCGGCAGGACAAGGTGATCCCCGTCAGCCAGACCGAGCAGATGCAAGCCGCGCTCACGGCCGCCGGGGTCTCCAACGAACTCTTACTGGTCCACGGCGGCCACGCCCTCGACTTCCCGGAGAAATACTCCTACCTCGTACCCGACGTGCTGGAATTCCTGGATGCGACATGGAAGGATCAACAAGCTTCGCTTGCTTGATGCGAAAAACCGGTCGCCCGTGTCGACGAAGCATATCCTCTCATTCGGCCCTGATGGTCGCGAATGGACGGGCCCGGATCGCCCCCACCGCCGGGCGGTCGTCACCATCGACGCTCGAACGCATCCGTCGCAATAACATTCGTGGGCGATGAGGCCGGTTTGCGAAGCGATGCGATCGCGGCCTGTCAGTAGAGGAACGGCAGCATCCGCCAGGTGCGTCGACGATAGTCGGCGTAACGTTCGCCGAACTCGGACTCGAGCAGGGCCTCCTCGGAGTTCATGCGCGCGACGAGCGGCGGGATCAGCAGGAGCGAGACCAGGACGCCGATCGCGCTGCGGAAGACCAGGGCCCAGCCGACGAGGAGCAGCAGCAATCCGAGGTAACTGGGATGGCGGATGACCCGATAGAAGCCGCTGGTCTCGAGCTCGTGGCCTTCCTGGATCGCCACCAGGCCGCTGAACCGTCGCCCCAGCTCGAACACGGGCCCCACGCGCAGAATGCACCCGACGACGTACAGTGCCAGCCCGAAGTAACGCACCGAGTCGCCGTCTACCGCCCCGATGTCGCGACGGTCAGTGTACGCCGGCAACCACGCCAGGACGATGCCCAGGACCAGGAAAGGCAGGAAGATCCAGCGATTCGTGGTGTCCTCGCGCCGTCCGCTCGAAAGGTTGCCGCTCGTGAACATCGCCGCGACCGAGAAGACCAGCGTCGCGACGACGGCGCCGGCCCGTGCGGGATGCGCCATGAAGGCAGACCACCCGCCCCATCCCCAGACCGCGAGCCCGATGTAGAGCGTAACGGACGATGCTGTAATCAGCATCATGCCCCATTTCGGCAAGGGCTTCATGATTCCGGACCTCCATAGCCTGGTGGCTCGCCGCCCGAACTCGGGCCGCGCCAGGAGACACTTCGCCCGCCGAAAGTATTTATTCGGAGGATGGAAATCCGGGCTTGGACGAACGGCCCTGAGGTATCGAGCAATCGCCTCTCCACATGAACTCCCGGAAAATCTTCGAGAGCCTGACTGAGACGTAAACGCCAGTTATGCATGGGGTTGAGAAAGCGCAGGCCGGCGCGATCTGGTCCTTCTCGGACCAGTCCAAGGATCCCTGTGACGAATCCGCCGCCTGGAACGAATCATAGGGTGTGCTGGTTGACGGAAACCGATGCCGGTCCGGCGGGAGAAGACGGAATCGCCCGCGAACGATCCATGAGAAGCAGAGTTCCAGGTGACGCATGCCGTCGTCAGTCGATCACAAATGGTTTTTGTCGGTGCTGGATTCGCACCAGCACCTGATTCACAGGGTCTGCTGGTCCTATACCAGTTCAACGGATGACCATGAAGACCTCTTCCAGGAGATCGCGTTGCGGCTGCTGTCCGCAGCCCGAAACTACGACCCGGCTCGCAAGCTTTCGACCTGGATCTACCGAGTCGCGTTGAATGTCGCGATCGATTTCCACCGTAAACGCCTCCGACGAAGCCGAGAACGGCTCGGTTTCGAGAGCGAGCTGGAGTCAGTATCCGGTCAGGATCGGGTCGTCGCCGAGCAACTCCAGGAACTCCGCGAGCTCCTCGAGCATCAATCGGAAGTCGATCGAGCTTTGATCTTGCTATACCTCGATGGCAACTCGCACTCCGAGATCGGTGAGGTGCTCGGGATCAGCGAGAGCAACGTCGGGACGCGTTTGAGCCGTCTCAAGAAATCCCTGCGGCAATCCGTCGTCGCAGCCAACAATTAAGACATCGGAGAACGGTCATGGAACTTGATCAACTACAAGAACGCTGGCGGCAACTCGACGAGAAGCTCGGTCGAACCCTGGCGACGAACGCCGCCTTGCTGCAGCAGATCGGCTTGCAAAGGACCCGGCGGCACATCGATCGACTGGCCGTCTTGCCGGCGATCGACCTTGCATTCGGGGTCGGGGTGCTCCTCGTCACCGGATCTTTCTTGGGTGACCACTGGCCGGAACCTACGCTGGTTCTCCCGGCGCTGGGCCTCATGGTCGCATCGGTCCTATTCGTGATCGACAACGTCCGCCAGTTGGCGACCGCTTCAAGAGTCGCCTGGGACGGCCCCATCGCGGGAATTCAACTGGCCGTGGGCCGGCTCCGCCATGCACGGATTCGGCAGTTCAAGTGGATCATCCTCCTCTCGCCTCTGCTCTGGTTTTGCATGATGACCGTCGGAGGCAAGCTCATCTTCGACGTGAACGTGATTCGATCGTTCGATCCGGCGTGGGTGGTCGCCAACCTCGCGTTCGGCCTGCTGTTCGTCCCCGGCGGGGTGTTGATCGCTCGCGCCCTCCGGCGACGATGGCAACACGACCCATTTTGGCAGAACGTACTGGATAACATCTCAGGGCGTAGCCTTGCCACGGCGCAACAAGAGTTGAAACGCTGGGCCGAGTTGGAGGACGAGCCTTCCGCATGAAGTCCGCGGGCCGCCCCCGCGTTGTGTCCGCGAATATCCGTGATCGAATCGCTTTCGCCCGGGGAGAGCCGACATCAATGACCCTGGTATGTCCCCGAGAAGCTTACGGACCCGAGGGCGTTGACGCCATCCTGGTCGTCGACGCCCCTCCAGTCCGCGACGATCGTATCCCCCTCGCCCAATCCGCCGATCACCTCGTCCATGCTGGCATCCGGAATCAACTGACCGAGTCGGATCGGGGTCCGAACGGTGCGTCCCTCCTTGACGCGATAGCAGCTCTGGGAATCACGGGCCTGGGGGCCATCGCCGTCTTCCAGGACGGCCGACACGGGGATGGTGAGCCCTTCCGAATGATCCGCGAGCGCGATGGCCACGTGACCGGCCTGTCCGGGGCGGAGCCGGCCGTCGGAGTTATCCAGGTCGATCTCGGCGCGGAGGGTCCCCTTGTCCTCGGCGACCGCCGTGCGGGAGATCGTCCCCTTGTAGGCGCGGTCGGGGAGCGCGTCCGGCCGGAACGTCGCCGGGGCGCCCTTGTCGAGGAAGACCGCATCCCGATCGGGAACCTCGACGACGATGCGCACCCGGCTCGTCTGGACGATCGTGAGCAGCGGTTCCGATTCTCCGGACGCCCCGGTGCGGACGACCGCGCCGACGTGATAATTGCGGCCGGTGACGATCCCGTCGATCGGGGCGATGACCCGGGCGGAGACCGAGAGCAATTCGGGACTGACCTGAATGCCGCGAACTTAGTGCACAAACCCCGCCATCTGAACACTTTGTAGTATCTTGAGGACGAGAGGGACTCCGGGCAATCTGGTGGTAGTAACCAGCCATCCAGACCCCGAAGGAGCCCTCCCG
>JBKQHM010000115.1:0-7364 GCA_052148775.1 Isosphaeraceae bacterium
AGACTACCACTCAGAGCTTGTGAAACGATCGGATTGCAGATCCCGGATTCCAAATTCCAGAAGTCATAAGCCCTTGGCATGGGGGGCATAATAGACATTTGGAATCTCGAATATGTTATCTGGAATCAATTCTTTCACAGCCTCTCAGTATGCCGCTGACCGCCCGGATCGATAGATAGCGACTAGACACCTGGGACGTATTCCGCACACCCTCTCAACCTGCCGCAGGACTCAGCAATGCGCCGCAGGACAAGCTTGATCGTCGAACCGATGGAAGGCCACGCTCTCCTGTCGGGGTTGTCGTACAGCCTGACAACCGACCAATCGACCTACCAGCCAGGCCAGCCCATCCAGATCATGTTCTCCGAGACGAACACGGGCGACCAGCCGGTGACGGTCTCGGTCAGCCCGACGGATTTCTCGGTCTCGGAGCAAAGCCTCAACTGGGATGGCTCACTCTTTGAGTCGAACCCGGAGAACGAGGGTCAGCCACCGACCTCCGTGACGCTCCAACCGGGGCAGTCCGTGTCCCAGTCCGCAACCTGGGATGGTACGATCGCGAAGACAGAATACCAGCAAGGCACGACGACGAGCTACGCGGTCAACCAGTTTGGCACGTTCACGGTCTCGAATCCCAACGCCCCGCAGGGGGATACAGCGACGTTCCAGATCACGGATCCGCTCCAGGGCGTCTTGACGACCGATCAGACGACCTACCAGATGGGCCAACCGGTCCAGCTCACTTACACCGAGACGAACACCTCCGCCCAGACGCTTACGATCGAGACCGCGAATCCCCTCTACCAGATCCTGCATAACGGACAGCCGGTGATGCCGGTCATGGACCCGATCGGCCCGAGCATCGAGACGATCGCATCGGGGCAAACGATCATCAATCAGTACACTGATGACCCACCCGGTCGCGGCCCTTACACCCTGGGGAACCTGACGGGAACCTTCGTCGCGGAGGTTTACGATGTCCCGGCCGATCCTGGCGAATTCACCGCCGACTTCCAGGTCGCGCCTCCGCCCTCCGGGGCGATCGTGTCGAGTGTCACCACGGATCAGCCGGCCTATCAAGCCGGCCAGACGGTGACGATGACCTTCACCGAGACGAACGAGAGTGACCAACCCGTGATCGTCCCCTCGGGACAGACCGGTTTCGAGTTCGATCAACCCTCGCCCACGCCGAGCCTGAACCTCGAAGACTTGCCGGGTCCGATCCCCACGGGATGGATGACCCTTCAGCCCGGTCAGGCCTGGACGCAGACCCAGACGTGGCCGGTCGGTTTTCCGGCGTCGGGGCCCTACACCCTCGAGATTTCCAATGCCTTCGACCTCAACGGCAATTCGGCCACATTCGAGGTGTTGGGCGCGTCTTCGTCCGACAATATCTCCACATCGGGGACCGGGGCCAGCGGTTCGTCCTCGACGGGTCAGGTCGCGCCGTTGGATAACTCCACGTTGACCACGAACCATGCGGATTACAAGGTCGGCGAGAGCGTTCGCATCAGCCTGAAGATTCCGGGGATTGGAGCGGACAAGGCGGCCTCGTTGGCGGTCCGCTCCCGCGAGCACATCAACGTCCTGGACGGCACGCGGGTGGTCTCCCGGATGACCCGCCGCATCCCCGCCTCCACACGGAAGCATCTCGAGGCAGGCCGGACCGTCACGCTGGCCGCGGTCTGGGATGGCCGGCCGAACCAGCCCGGCGTCCACGGCTTGAAGCCGAGGTCCTACACCATCGACGTCGTTTACGGAGATTACGACGGATCGACGGACATCGCGCTCATCCGCTCTCCCCGATTGCGAGGATAATCGCAGGCGCTCTCCGATCCCTTCCGCCTTCTTCGAGGGTCGCTCCCCATGCCCGACGCCGCTTTTCCCATCGAACCTTCGATGGCCCCTCGCTTCCGCCTCGAAGCCTGGGACGCGCTCGACGACGACGGCCGGCGCGTCCTGGGCGAATACCTCTCCGAGCGGCTTCGGGCCCTGGGCTGGGGCGTGCCCGAGCCGATGACCCTGACGACCGCAGGGCCGCCCGGCGAGTCCCGATCGGTCCTCCAGTGGCGCGAACCGGCCTCGGGCCTGACCTTCTCGATGATCCCTGGGGGGACGTTCCGGCCGGGCTTCGACGACTCCCAGTTGACCCGGGTCGCGGAATTGATCCGCCTGGATTCCGGGGAGGAGGACGACGAGGACGGATCCGAAGGGCCGGCGGTAGACCCCTCGCTGGGCCTCAAGCCTCCGGTCGATGTGGCGCCCTTCTTCCTGGCCACCGAGCTTGTCCGGCCGAGCTTGCCGGGCCTGAGGGCGGTCGCCAAGCTGCCCGAAGACGCCGCCAAGGGGAAGGCCCTCTACGGCTACGACTTCACGGGCGACGCCATCGAATTTCCCTGGAACCAGGTCGAGCCGGTGCTGGACCATTTCCGCTGGTCGTTGCCGACCTCGGCGGAGTTCGAGTGGGCCTTGCGCGGGGGCGTCTCGTCCGTGTTCTACTGGGGCGACGATTTCCCCGAGTTCATGGAAGACGTGGACGTGGGATGGCGCGGGGCGGTCGGGCCCGATCAGGCGAGGGCCAAGGCCGCATTCGACGCGTGCCTGTCGGCCGCGTTCGACCCCGACCGGCCTCGGGAATGGCCCTGGTGCAACCGCTTCGGCCTGGCGGCGATGCTCCCCCGCAACACCTGGTGCGCGGCCTCGACCGAGCCCGGCGACCCGGCGCCGCTGATCACCCGGGGGGGCGCGGCCCACTTCTACCCCTGGCAAGGCGGCTGCTTCGAGTGGATGATGCTCCTGAACGCCTTCGAATTTCGATCCCCCGTCACGGCCGACCCGAAGGACTTCCTCGCCATCCCGGCGACCGCGGCCATCCGGCCGATGATCCGACTCGGGGCGACGGCGTGAGGAAATTGCCGACCATTCAATTTATGATTTTAGAATGTGATAAGCTTGTCAAATCTGGGTTATGGATTCCGGGTCGATCGACGGCTTCGGGCCGGCCAGGCAACCAGTGTCGGTGCTCGCAGAGCACCCTGCAAAGACCTTACTGGCAAGCTCTCAGATGCCCAGGTTGGCCAGCAGATCGATCAGGTGAAGGACAAGATCGGTCGTGACCGGCGCCTTGGTCTCGGCCCTCGCCACGACCTCCTCCATCCGTTCCCGGGCGGCATCCATCAGCCCGGGCTCGTGCCGGTCGCGTACGGCCTCCTCCAGTTGCGTCGTGGTCTGGGCCAGGAGTTCCTTGTGCGCCGAGGGCTCGGCCTGGTTGAGCTCCACGGCCAGGTTTCCCAGGAGATCGGCGACCTGGTCCCTGGTGCCCGGCTCCAGGTGCTCCGCCTCGCGGACGCGCCGGGCGAGATCCTCGATCGTGTTCGCGACCGAGGGATCGGGTTCGTCGCCCGTCGATGGGTGTTCCGGCATGGCTCGTTGCTCCTCGAGGACGAAAGTCGGCGGACCCGAAAGTTCCATGATATCGGGAAATCCCGGATTCGACCACGGACCATCGCCGTTGCATCGACCGGCGCCGACCTTCCCGGCGCCGATCCCTGGCTCACGTATTGAACAAGAAATGGCAGATGTCGCCATCCTGCATGATGTAGTTCTTCCCTTCGGTCCGCAGCTTGCCGGCGAGTCGGATTTCCTTCTCGCTCCGGAAGGTCTCGAGGTCGGGCAGGGAATAGACCTCGGCCCGGATGAAGCCCTTCTCGAAATCGGAGTGGATGACGCCGGCCGCCTGGGGAGCGGTCGCACCGATCGGGATCGTCCACGCGCGGACCTCTTTCTCCCCGGCCGTGAAGTAGCTCTGGAGCCCCAGGACCCGGTAGGCTTCGCGCGCGACGACCGTCAGCGCCGGCTCGGCCAGTCCGGACGAGGCGAGCATCTCGCTCCGGTCGGGTTCGTCGAGTTCGGCGATCTCCGATTCGAGCTTGGCGCACACCGGGACGACCGACGCCCCGACCTTCGAGGCGAACGCGCAGACCTGCTGCACCATCGGGCCGGCACCATCCAGGTCGTCCTCCTGGACGTTGGCGACGTACAGGATGGGCTTGGCGGTCATCAGCCCGAAGCTGCCGATGGCATCCTGCTCCTGCTCGTCGAGGGTGAGTTTCCGGAGCGGTTCATCCGTGTTGAGGTGTGCCATCGATTTGCGGATGGCTTCGACCCGGAGCTTGGCATCCTTGTCCCCGCTCTTGGCTGTCCGCTCGGCCTTGGGCAGGGCGTTTTCCAGGGTCTGGATGTCGGCCAACATCAGCTCGATCTCGATCGTCTCGATGTCCGAGACCGGGTTGACGGCCCCCGCCACGTGGACGACGTCGGGATCCTCGAAGCATCGGACGACCTGGATGATCGCCTCGACCTCGCGGATATGGCTGAGGAACTTGTTGCCGAGCCCTTCACCCTGGCTCGCCCCCTTGACGATCCCGGCGATATCCACGAGGCGGAGCGCCGTCGGGATGAGCTTCTTGGGGACGATGTATTTGCTGATCCTCGCCAGGCGATCGTCGGGGATGCTGACGATCCCTTCGTTCGGCTCGATCGTGCAAAAGGGATAATTCGCGCTCTGGGCGGCCCTGGAGCTCGTCAGCGCGTTGAACAGAGTGCTCTTGCCCACATTCGGTAGACCAACAATACCGGCTCTCATGTTGCGGGAACGACCTCACGAGATAGAATCCAAAAGAAAAGATACGGTGACAAGGAAACCGGGCAATCAGGCCATGCGGCTCTGGCCCTGTGCAGGGTCTTCGTCGTGCCGGCCCGGCCCGGCTCGGCCCTGGGCCTGACTCTCCCGGAGCAGGTCCATCGCCGACCGGCACTCGATGTCTCCCTGGGTCCGCGCTCGGTAAACCGACTTCTGCACCTTCCGATACCGCCGGTTGCCCACGATGCCCAGAGGATGATCGAAACGTAACGACTGAGATGTGGGAAGGTTGGGGTTGGACTGGCTGGCTGTTGCCTGAACGGAGAGGGGGGATTCGAACCCCCCGAGACCCCTTGCGGAGCCTAACGGTTTAGCAAACCGAAAGCAAGGGGGTGCCAAACCCCTGAAGAATAAGCCCCAACCCTCAATTCAACGATCTCTTGATCCAGTTCTGATCCACGACAACCGTCCGATAGACCCCGATCTTGCCCGGATTAACGCTGCTTGGCCCCTGCTCCCCGCTGCGATCAGGGCCGCCATGGTGGCAATGGTTGCAGCCACGTCGAAGCAGTAGAATATCTTTTGCCGTAACCGTTCACGGGCCTAAGGTGACAAGCGTACAGAAACGCATGGAGTGGCGTCAATACTTCGCGGAGGCTTCGGTAGATCACATCGAAGCAACTTTAGTACGTCGCGACGATACCTCCCCCGACGAGCGCGGGGAGATTGTGAGTAATGCGGCTTCGGTGGGGTCGGATCGAGGCGACTGCATCCCGACCTTTCGGTCCTCGTTCCGCCCGTCACTTCGTCGCCGGATCATCGATCTGGGCGCCGAAGGCCGTGATCGTGACCGAGGCGTCCTCCAGTCCTGTGTCGACGTAGACGATCATCAGGATCGCGTCAGGCTTCTGACTCAGCCTCACGCTGCCGGTCAATTGGTTCAACGGCTTCGTTCCCGGCTCCCAGCCCGTTGCGAGCAGGTGGGATCGGATCGCCTCAACGGCGGTTTTCGCTGTACCCGCAGGTAGCTTGAACGTCATCCTGTCTTTGCCGCGTTTCAGTTCCTTCGCGTCGGCGGGCGCGGTGATCGACACTCTGACGCGCTTGTTCGCCTCCTCCGCGGCGTTCTTCGCGTATCGCGCCGACCGGGCCTTGCGCATCGCTTCCTCGGCCTTGGCCCTCTGCATCTCCTCGTCGAATTCGGCGCCGGTCTGGTGCTTGAGCTCCGCGCGGAGTTTGCCTTCGAACCGATGCATCGTCAGAAAGGCGATGTCCTTCGCGTCGTTTCGGAAGATCTTCAGGAGGCCGGCACCGTCCTGTACGGGCTTGTCCGTCGTGGCCTTCCACCCGGACTTGCCAAGGACATCACGGTAAAGAGCCGCCAGCGCGTCTGGGGTCATGTCGACGTCGAAGGACAGCGTCTTGGTCGAATCGGCGTATGCGACCCGCAACGAATCGGGGGGCGCGGGCAAATCGGCCGAGAGTAGCTCGCTCGATAGCTGGATCACCGTCTTGCCTCCCTGCGCCGGGGCGACCGCGCACCTGGCCGTGAGCTTGACCGCGTTCTGCTTGAAGAACTGAGAATCACCCGCGGTCCCATAAGGCAGCCATCCCCGCGCCGTGAGGAGCGCGCGAACGGCCTCGGCGGTCTGCCTGGCAGAGCCCTCGGTGACGTAGGCCGCGGTTCCCGCGAACAAGTAGAGGGGCTTCGCATCGGGCGGAACCGGAAGCTTGCCCAGGTTGACGTTGCCCTGGTCCATCAACCGGACGCTGACCATTCCGGCGGCCTTCGCGTCGTTTGTGGGGATTGTCGTGACCGAGATCGTGAAGCCGTCCTTCCCAAACCAGCCACTGCATGCCTGGTCACTGAGATAGGCGCCCGGCAGCTCCTTCCAGCCACGTGCTTCCAGCGTCGTCTTCTGGAATCCGTACGCCCCGTGCGGATCGCCCTTGGCAACATAACCGAGGCATGCCAGCCGGCGAGTCTCCGTCGGCTTGGCGCCGGCCAACATCGGGAATGTTTCCAGGTCGATCGTCTTGGCCGCCTCGGCCGTCGTGGCGGGATGGCCGGCTTCGGGTTGGCCGGCCGTCGAGGCCACGGCCGGCCAGATCGCGAGGATCGCTACGATGAGGAGAGACCGAACGGAAAGCATGGCTCAGACTCCGGTTCTTGGGATGTCGGTTGTGACTCGGCCTTTCTGAATTCGAACATAGAATCCCCGGGCCGCTCGCGATGCAGGAAGACGGGAATGCCAGGCCGTGCTGGTCGAGCCGGTCTCGTCGAGACAATTGTCGCCCTTGCAGTCTTGCTCCACGGTGGACCCGGCCCGCCCAGAGAGACGTAAGCCGTGATTCATATGGTGCATCCGGCAAGTAGCGAGACGAGACGTCGTTCCCGTATGCAGGTTGTTGCCCCGAAGCTTGCGACCCTCGGCCGGCGTCACGCGTCTTGCCTGATGCACCATATAGGGCAATTCCCGCAAATTACTCTCGGAGGAATTCGTGTTTTCTGTTCTGATTGCTTCCCTGTGACGCGGATTGGAGCACCCTTGGCAGGGAGGGGATGATGGAAGTTCTCACGAAGGAAGTCATTGCATCGTTCAAAGACGCGGCCCGCAAGCTGACCGGGCCCAAACGCAGGGCGTTTGAGGCTCAGGTGACCCTCGATTACTTGGACGGCAACATCTGGAACGCCGAGAAGGTCTTTGGCTGGTCGCACCAC
>JBKQHM010000116.1:0-2580 GCA_052148775.1 Isosphaeraceae bacterium
GCCATTGACGATCCATTTGAAGCCGTACTGGGGAAAACCCGCCGTACGGAATTTTAGAGGGGGAAGGGGAAACCCGAAGCTCGATCGAGCCCGCCGGGCGCCCCTTCCCTACTCGGCTTTTGTTTCCCAGGCGGCTCGCTGTCTGGGGGGACCCGGGCCGGGTAGACCTGGGTGGATGTCCACCCAGGTCCCCCACAGATCCGGACTTGCGCGTTAAACGCATCCGGCTCGTCATCTCATGACTTCGCTACGCCGCTCAGCAGGCCATGGACCACGCGGGCGCGGGGAAGATGGTAACTCTGCTCCAGGCGAAGGAATTCTGACCAAAGGGGAAAAAGGAGGGGAAAAAGGGGGGAAAAAGAGGGGGGAAAAGACTGCCATGCGGGTTTTGGGTCGGCGACCGCGGCGCGCACCGTCCCCGGCCTCGCCGGAGGCGAGGAAGTGGGAGACATCTGACCAGTAACCACGCGACCAACGGCCACCTCTGTCGCCAGGCGATCACCACTCGCCACACTGGTTCATCAGGGGAGTGACCCCACACTGCCACATCAGGCGTTGGGTGATCCGACAGAGCGCCACGCTTTTCTCGAAGGCGTCAAAGCGCCACGGGGACATCAGGCGTTGTTCGGGCCGTCGGCCGTCGGGGTCAGGTGGGGTCGGTCTCCCCTGACGGATTGGATTCTACCATGGTCACCCCCAGTCGGAGTAAGAGCTCGGGCAGGATGGCACTGAGCGGACGCGGCCCGGTGCGACGTCGGCCCAAGTTCGGCGGTGGCGCGGCGGCCGGAGACGGGGCCGCGGTGGGTCGGCCGGGGCCCGGGGTCGCGGGCGTGCCGGTCGGGAGTTGTCGAGCCCCCGTGGCCGCCCCGGCCGGGGCGGCCGTCGGGATCGCCGCGGGCGCGAGGGCCTGGAGCCGTTCGGCTTCCGCGGCGTACTCGGCCCGAGGGATCGCCGCGATCGCCTCGCGCAAATCACGCAACACCTGTTCCATCGGTATATCATGCTCGAGATAGAATGTGCTCAACTTTTCCAGGATGTAGTGCCGTCCCCGGTAGCTGGGGTGGTGAAACACCTGCCCGCTGGCCACCATGTGATAAGCGATCCGGCAGAACCGCTTGGCGGCCCGCACGACGATGGCACGCTGATCCAGGCCGGTCGCCCGCCAGGTCTCACTCAGATCATGGAAATACTTGTTGCATTTCATCAGATTTTCACCGATCAGCAGGAGCACGTACCGTAGCGAGCGATTGGCGCGGCCCACCAGCGGGCCGGTGTGGTCCACCTGATCGCTCTGGTACCGCGCCGGGTATAACCCCGCCCGGCCGGTGATCGCGTTCTCGCGGGGCGCGTTGCGGATCGGCCCCATCTCGCCGGCGAACTCGGCCGCCGAGACCACGTTGATCCCGGGGAAACTCAGGAGGACGACGTAGGGCGTCCGGACCAGCAGCGCGGCCAGGTCGCTCTCCAGGGCCCGGATCGAGCGGAGCAGGGACCGCCGCTCTTCATCCAGGAATGCGAAGATTCGTTTATGAACAACTACGTTTTGGTCGGGCTCGTGGGCCTGCTCGGCCCAGGCCAGGACCTTCTCCAGGCTCCGGCGTTGGTACCGCAGCCCCTCGGCTTGCAGCAACGCGGCGAGTCCGTCCAGGCCGCGGGCACGGATCGCCTGCGCCGAGCCCAGGCGCCGCGCGATCACCAGGACCGGCTCGTGGTCGAAGATGTTGCCGACGGCGGCGGAGAGACCGGGGAGGAGGGCATCGAGCTCGACGTGGATCTGATTGCGAAGGGTGGCGTTCTTGCGGACCAGGTCGCGGCGGTGGCGGGCGAGGAGCCGGAGCTGATCATGGATCGGATCCGCCGCCGGCTCGATCAGACCGAAGCCGTTGACGGCGGCGCGTTGGATGGCGGCCAGGTCGGTGTCGTCGGTCTTGTTGCCGGGATCGGCGGGGAGTCGGAATTGCTTGGAGGCCAGGGGATGGACGATCCGGGCCTCGAAGCCGGCGGCGGCGAAGGCGTGGCGGACCGGCTGATGATAGTTGCCGGTCCGCTCGATGGCGACGATCGTGTCGCGGAGGTCGTGAGTGGCGATGGCCTGGCGGACCCGGGCGACGGCCTGGTCGAGCCCTGGGCGGTTATGCTCGACCGTGGTGGGAGGTATGAGGATATTGCCATAGAAATCGATGAGCATCCATTTGGAGCGGGCCTTGGCACAATCGACGGCGACGATGCCGAAGTGCTCTGGCGTGACCTTCTGGACCCTGGGATGGATCGACCCCGAGGGCTTGGCAACTGAAGTCGGGCGCCGGGAACGGCGCGCGGCACGGCGGGATGCAGTGGCCATGAGAACATCTCCTGGGAATGGGAAAGAATAGGTCCCAAACACGCAGGATAGTCTGGATGGCTGAGAGAAGAATTCTTTCTCTCAATAAAAAACCACATACCAGGGGACATTGCTGAATGCCGCGAACTTAGTGCACAAACCCCGCCATCTGAACACTTTGTAGTATCTTGAGGACGAGAGGGACTCCGGGCAATCTGGTGGTAGTAACCAGCCATCCAGACCCCGAAGGAGCCCTCCCG
>JBKQHM010000117.1:0-4511 GCA_052148775.1 Isosphaeraceae bacterium
CCTATGTCCCCACGACGGCCTTGGCCAAGTCGGTAGAATTCGATGATGCCATGATGCGGGTCGCATTCAGAGACGGCCGTGTCCTGTGTGTGCCTCTAGCCTGGTTTCCGTCGCTGTACGCCGCCACGCCCGAACAGCGTAGATCGTACCCATCGAGGGACGACGCGGTTATCTTGGCCGACGGGACGAGCGGCGTGCTGTTCTATGGGCCCGACCCGCGGTTGCAGCGGCCCCGCCGCGCGGGCCGCTGAATTTGGACGTTAGCCGGCTGCGCGCCATCGATTGCGGGGCGTGCATGAGTATACCGGGCGTCGCTGACGAGGACCTGGTGTGGTTTCATTGGAACCACGGCAATGGCAGGGGTGCGCTCGGGTATCGTCACCTTCCTTCAGGGGTCTCAGTCCACCGCGAGTGTTCTCCCGGAGTCCCCTTGCGGGCCATCAGCACGGAACGACTGACCGAGCTCCAAGAGGCGTTATGCTCGCGGGGAATCCTCACTGGAAGCCGCGGCGCAGTCGGATCCTCCGGAGCAGGTAACAAGGCACCCGACCCGGGCGCCGTAGCGGTCCCGGCCCGCCGTGACGACGCGAACTTGGCGTCGCCCGCCGCGGCGGATACGATGACTAGAAATGGGTCTACTACGAACATCCAAGGGGACTGATCGATGACTCAACTCCTGGAGCAAGCCATCGGGGCAGTGCGGGCCCTCCCCGCAGACGAGCAAGACTTGATCGCGACCCTGATCTTAGAGGAGCTCGCCGACGAACGGCGGTGGGCCGCGGCGTTCGCCCGCTCTCAGGACCAATTGTCGCGGTTGGCCGCCAAGGTAAGGGACGACATCGAGGCCGGGCGCACCCACGATCTCGAGATGGACGCCCTATGAACTCGCGGCTGACGGATGACTTCCTGGCCAACTTCGCTGCCCTGCCCGACGCAGTCAAGGCTCAGGCCCGCAAGAGCTAACGGCTGTGGAAGAGCGACCCGTCGCACCCGAGTTTGCATTTCAAGCGCATCCATAATCACGAGGCCATGTACTCGGTGCGGGTCAGCAAGGGGTGGCGTGCGTTGGGGCTGCTCGAGGGTGACACGATTCACTGGTTCTGGATCGGGTCGCACGCGGAGTACGACCGGCTCATCGGTTGACGAGGCCGGTCTAAGCCGGCGTAGCATCGGACCCGCCTGCGGCGAGCCGCTGAGCTTTTCGTTATGCGGCGGATGGCATACCTTGGGTGACTGGCCGTTCGACGATCCCGAGAACATCGTCACTCTGACTGTCCACCAGGTGACCGGCGGCCGGCATCCGATCCTGGGGGTGGTCCACGACGCTGACGATGGCATGTGGCAGTTCCTCATCGGCGGCCCAGTCGAGATGACCGGCGCCCTGCAGGTCCCACTCAATCCGGCAGACCTCTGGCCCCGAAAGAGGTCGTAGACCGACTCGATCGCGACGAGCGGGTCGTCGCGGTTGGCTTCAAAGTGCAGTTTCCTGCCGCATCGCTCATTCCGAGGAATCCGACTTTTTCGGCGTTCGCTTCTTCTTTCGTGTCGGCAGAGCCTTGGCGGTGTCTTCGAGCAATTGAAAGGTCGTCTGCTCTCCCTCGGCCTCAAGCAACGCCCGTCTGCGTTCGGCGAACCGCTCGTATTCCGCTTCCGCGCGGGCGTCGGCGTCGTTCTTGCTGATCGATCCGGCATTGGACAGCACGGCGCGTTCGTTGAAGACGAGGAACTCCTTGAGCTTCGTCTCCCAATCCTTCAGGAACACCTGCTTTCGTCGCCGGGCCTGGTCCTCGGCGTAGTCGAGCCACATGGTCACGATGCGGTTCAGCTCCTGGATTTCGTCTTCGTTCAGGTAGTTCTTGGCGATGGTCACGTCTTGCTTGCGAACCACGCCGCCCTTCCAGGTCGTCAGGCCCATGTTCGGCAGGGCGTGATCGGCGCGGCGGGCGATCAACTCCGCGGCAGTCTGGCCGGTCGCGGCGAAGTGGAGCTTGTTCTGGATGATCTTGAAGAATTCGACCGTGTCCTTCTGGGCGGGGTCGTAATCGGCGGCGAGGGCAAAGATCTCCTTGACTCGCAAGTACATCCGGCGCTCGCTGGCGCGGATGTCCCGGATCCGCTCCAGCAACTCGTCGAAGTAATCGGGAGCGCCGGACCCCTCGACGGGCGGGTTCTTGAGCCGCTCGTCGTCCATCGTGAATCCCTTGACCAGGTACTCCCGCAACCGCTCCGTCGCCCAGCGGCGGAACTGCGTCCCGCGAGGCGAGCGAACCCGGTAGCCGACGGCCAGGACAGCATCCAAGCTGTAATGCTCGATAAGTCGGCCAACCTCGCGGTCTCCCTCACGGCGAACTATCCGGAATTTCCGGATAGTTGCCTCCGGGTCCAGCTCACCTTCCTCGAAGATGTTCTGGAGATGCTCGTTAATCGTGCGGACATCCTTCTCAAACAATTCGGCGAGTAGGGCCTGGGTAAGCCAAAGTGTCTCATTCTGAAAGCGACACTCGACACGCGTGCGGCCATCCTCGGTCTGGTAGAGGAGAATCTCGCCATTGGGAGGTAAGGGGTGAGGGGTCACGACTTTCGCCGCCTTTTCTTGGGACTCGTGTTCCACTTGGACGGGGCACCAACTCTTAAGCGGTCCTTAACAGTTGTGGCCTCGGTGACGCCCGATGAGACACACCGCTCCAGTTACCGCTTGGGCCCGTGAGCAGCCGGGTGCAGCTTGTCGCTGAGGATCTCGCAAGAGGGCCAGATTGTCAGGTACTCCGCGATATGAACCCCGGAGCGATCCAGCTCCAGTAGCTCGATTTGCTCCGACTTCTTCCCGATACAGAGGATGAACCCGAATGGGGGCAGGCCACCAATCGTAAGTAGTCCTCCGTCTTCCCCGCTGCTGGCTCCCCCGCGAGCTACTCGTCACGGAAGGAACAACTTTTCGTCACGCACGCTGACAGCGTTTTCTTCAATCATGCGTGTCAGTACCTTCTCGATGAGATCCTTCAGTTTTGCGCTGGTTGCCTTGAATCCGAGTATCTTGGCGATCATCAGACTAATCTCGTTTCGGCGGACACCAACATGCTTCGAAACCAGGCAGTAGATCGCCTGGCGCAATTCTGCTTGAGGGATCATCTCGGGCTTCTTCAGGTTTGCCGAGGCCACGTGCGACCGGCGACGAACGGGTACAGCCTCCATCCGACTATGCGTGACGAACTCAGGATCGGCCTTCAGCAAGCCCGAGCACGCCGCGGACTCGATGGCTCTCGAGATCGCTTCTACAATCCGAGGACCGGTCCGCTGGAGGCCCCAGAGCGATGTAACCCGCCGCGCGACCTCATCTCGGTGAATAGGGCCTTCGATCTCGACCACCTTCGCGACGATGCCCGCCAGTACGGCAAGATTTGTCTCATGGATCGGAGTGTCGCTCGGCACGCCCAATGCAGCCTCGACATAGGTCACGACCCAAGGAGTGCTGTCATCGATATCGGGCTCTTCGGACTGCCCCAAACGGTCGATGTCGGCCTCGGCGATCGGGCTTTCGTACCGATCGGCTTTCTGCTCGGTTTCGGCTTCTTCGTCCGATTCCGCGTCGCGTCGGGCCTTGTCGATCGCGTCGATAACCTTCTGCAATTGCTCGCTGGGCCGATGGAACCAGTCCGTGCTCCAGATGCGGTGGATTCGCCATCCTCGGTCTTTGAGGACGCTTTCACGCAGGCGGTCGCGGTCGCGTGCCGATCGTGAGGAGTGATATGTCGCTCCATCACACTCGATCCCGAGGACATATCGGCCTGGACGGACAGGGTCGACAACCGCCAGGTCGATGATGAAACCCGCCGTGCCCACCTGACAATGGACCTCGTAGCCGAGACCCTCGAGGGCCAGGGCGACCTGCCTTTCGAAATCCGAATCGTAGTCTTGACCGGTAGGTACCTGGGTATCGAGGACGCCGGTGGCGGCATAGCGAAGGAAGGTCTTGAACGACGCCGCCCCGCGAGACTTTGCACGCTGAAGATCGATGTCATCGGCCGTGATCGAACTGAAGACTTCACAACGTTCGCGGGCACGCGAGATCAACACGTTCAATCGCCGCTCCCCGCCTTGCGAGGAGAGCGGGCCGAAGCTCATGGCCATATAACCGGACGGATCGCGGGCGTAGCCAACCGAAATAATGATCACGTCCCTCTCGTCTCCTTGAATATTCTCCAGGTTCTTGACGAAGAACGGCTCGGGACGCCCCGGCGAGAAAAACGTAGCCAGCTCGATGTGCTGACGCTGCAACACCTCGAGTTCGTCGCGGATCGCATCGCGTTGAGACACTGAAAAGGCCCCGACTCCCAGCGTCTTGTTAGTGTAGCGTTTCGCATGCTCGACGACCGCCTCAGCGATCGCCTTCGCTTCCACCCGGTTCGTTGCCGAGTTTCCGCGGTCGAAAACCCCATCCTTGACGAAGCGGAAATGGAGCCCATGCATCGACGTGATCGTGGTCGGGCTCGGCACGACATAGAGGTGGTTCT
>JBKQHM010000118.1:0-13352 GCA_052148775.1 Isosphaeraceae bacterium
AGCCGTTGCCTCTTATCATGCAGTGGGACACGGTCCAGAGAGTCTCGCCTGGCACCGTTCGACTCGAGCCACGAGAGCGCCGAACACTTGGGCTGCATACCGTCCGGGGACGGAGCTCCTCCTACAACGGTACCCTTGGCCTGCTTCTTGTAGGAGCCGGCTCCGTCCGGCGATCTTCAGACAATCGTTGAGCTCTAATGACCAATGACCAATGACCAATGACCAATGACCAATGACCAATGACCAACCCGATCAATGACCAACAGACTAGCGTTTTCCCGACTAACTGACCATCCCCGGCGTGCGATCTCGACGCCTTTTCCCATTATTCGGCCAACCGATTGTCCACTTGAGAAGAAAAGTTTCAAGATTTTGAAGAGGAGCCATTTCGCGGCATCGCGTGCCAAAAGCCGTTCGTGCGTTATTGTCAGGAATATCAAGGGCTTAGGGCAATTCTGTGTCGTCGAGTTCGGTGTGGCACTCGGAATGCATTATCCCGATCCAACGAACGCAGTCCGAGCAAGGACATCCCGGAGATTCGGCGGATCGCGGCAGAAATGGGGATCGCGAGGGCTGCCCGAACACGGAATCGAGTTGAGCCCCAGGCAAACGAATCAAGGAGGCCGTCATGCTGGTACTGAGCCGCAAAGTGAATGAGAAGATCGTGATCGACGGAAACATCGTGGTGACGGTCGTGAAGATCGACCGGAACCAGATCCGGATCGGGATCGAGGCCCCGGGCCATATTCCGGTCTATCGCGAAGAGATCATTGGGACGAAGCGAGGTGCCTCATCGGAAGATCGCGCCGCGTTGTGCGTATGAACTTGGTGTCGTCGAAGCGTTGGGGTCCCGGCTTCAGCCGGTCCGCCGAATCGTCTCGAACCGCCTGAACGCGGGACTCCAGCGAGGCACGATGTCGTGTCGCTTGCTCCTTCTTGATCCCGGCCGATCCGGCCGTCATTGCCGCCTGATCTGTCCTTGCGGCGTATTTCCCGTCCCGACCCATCGGGCTTGTCATCACGACTCGTCATTCCACACCGAGGAACCCCGTGGAGATTTTTCCATTGGCGCCGGCCCCCACTTGACATGCTATTTAGTCTGTCTAAATAATTAGCCATGCGAAGAATCGAAGGCGATATCCTGCGTGGTCACCTGGAGGGGATGGTGCTATCGGCCCTGTCGCGGGGCGAGGCGCACGGGTTCGAGGTCTTGCGCCGGCTCGAGGAGCTGGGCTGCGGGGCGTTGAGCCTGAAGGAAGGGACGTTGTATCCGGTCCTGTACCGGCTGGAAGCGGCGGGCCTGGTCCAGGCCGCGTGGGAAGATGACAGCGGCGGTCGGCGCGGACCGCGTCGACGGATCTATCGCCTGAATGAGAAGGGTGCGAGCGAGCTGGCGCGTCGGCGCACGGATTGGGAACACTTCGTAACGATCGTGGGCGGAATCCTGGGGGCACCGGCTTGAGTACGAAACGTCTCGGGGACCACATCGAGCGGGTGGTGGGGCCGGTACGGGCCAGTCAATCTCGCAAGGACCGGATGCGGGAGGAGCTGTTCGCTCATCTGGCGGGGCGCTTCGAGGAGGAGCGCGGTCGTCTGGGCGACGACGGCGCCGCGGCCGAGCGCGCGATCCAGCGGCTCGGGGAGTCGGGCGATCTCACCCGGAGCCTCCAGGATTCGGTCCCCTGGCTGGAACGGATCCTGTGCACGCCCCTGCATCCCCCGGGATTCCTCGGCGCCTGGGAAGGCGCCCTCCTGCGGAGAGACGACGAGACGGTCCGCCACTTCGCGGTCCGGATCACGGTCTGGATGACGGCGCTAATCGCCGGTGGCGATCTCGTCGGGTGCCTGGCGGCCGTCGTCGAGCCGGCCCATCCCATAGACTGGTCGGTCGCGCTCGTCTGGGCCGCCGCCTCCCTGGTGATCATCGCCGCGGGCACCTTTGTTGGGACCTTCCTCTGCGAAGGGATGGTTTGCGCCCTCCGGTGCGGGTCGCCCCGACGAATGGCGCTCTACGCCGCGTCGTCGAGTCTGATGGTGATGGCCCTGCTGGCGGGCTTCGTCCTGATGGTCTCGCTCGGCGCGCCCCATGGCCAGGTCTTTCGACGATCGGACGGGCTCTGGTTACTCCCCGTGGTCGTGCTCGCGCCGCCGATCGTCTTGATCCTGTCCGCGCGCGACAGCATCTCACGGCGCCGCCGCCGGGATCGTTGGGGGCTTCCTGAGATCACTTCGTAGCCATTCCCCCTACTCTTTTCCAGGGAGACTCGCATCATGAGGTCGCTCCAGCGGACCGTTCTTGTCCTCGCGTTGGTCCTTTTGGCGAATGGCAGGGCGCATGCGGCGCCCCGCGTCCGCGACGTCTGGCATTGCCACGTCGCCGACGGCAAGCGCTACGGCTACGTCCACACGGTGGTGACGCGGCTGCCGGATGGGAACTTCCGCATCACGCAGGAGTCGCGCGTACTGATCGATCTCATGGGGGCCAACAAGGAGGAGACCACGGAGCGCGGCGAATACGTGGTGGCGGCGGATTATCGGCCGGTGTCGATCGCCGTGGAGGGGAAGCGCGAGTCGGGCGCGACCAAGATCATCGGGCGGAGCCGCGGCGCGAAGTTCGAGGTGACCGTCACGGTCGCCGGGATCGAGCGGAGCGGAGTGTTCGATCGGCCCGAGTCGATCCTCCTCGAGCCCTGCCTTGACGACTGGCTGGCCGATCGCCCGACGGGGTTTGCGGCGGGCGAGGTCACGCTGCTCGACGAGGAATCCTGCACGCTGAAGCCGGCGAAGGTCGAGCGGCTGGGCGCTCGCCCTGGGCAACCGGGCATATCCTGGTCGGTCGACTCGGGCCCTCTGGACCGAGACGGGCGGCTGGTCCTGGACGCGGAAGGGGTGCGCCTCGAGCGGTCGGCCGCGGGGGGACTCGTCGTCATCCGGCGCTTTCCGGCCGAGCAGGCTCGCGACATCGCCTATCGCAAGATGGATGGTCGTGACATCTTGATGTACCCCCTCGACAAGGAGGTCGGTCCGCCCGAGTTCCTGGAGTCGTTGACCGTCGAGCTCAAATGGAAGGATATCCCCTTCGAGCGATTCCGCCTGGAGGACGATCGCCAGCATGTCGTCGAGCGGTCTCACGAGGGGAACCAGTACCGGGCGGTCGTGCGGATCGAGGCCCCCAGGCCACTGACCACGCCGGCGAAGCTGCCGATCGCCGGGCCGGAGTTCGCACCTTACCTGGGCGAGTCGCGCTTCATCAAGCCGCATGACGAGCGGATCGTCGCCGTCGCCCGCGAGGTCACCAGGGGCAAGACCGATTCGCTGGAGGCCGTCAAGGCCCTCGGCGCCTGGATCGTCAAGAACGTCGAGGCCGCGCTCATCAGCGAGACGCTCACCGGGCCTGAGGTGCTCGCGTGCCGGAAGGGGAAGTGCAGCGAGTTCGCAATCTTGTTCGCCTCGATGGCGCGGGCCGTCGGTATCCCCACGCGGATCGTCCTCGGCGACCGGATGATCCCGGGTTACTGGGGGGGGCACATGTGGAATGAGGCCTACGTCGGCCGGTGGATCCCGGTCGACGCCGGCGCCAACGAGGTCGGCACGTCGTTCGTCCTGTTGAAGTTGATCGATCACGAGACCGTCGAGGGGACGCAGCCCCTCCGCCAGGCCCTGCCGGCGAGCTTCGCGATCGCGATCAAGGACCACCGCTCGAAGCGATCGCCCCTCGCCGGCAAGTTCAAGACGGGGATCGTCGGCCGCGCCTACACCAACGCCGAGCTCGGCTGCCGGATGACGGCGCCGGGCGATGACTGGTCGATTGAGGAGGTCAAGGAGCCCGGCGCGGCGGTCATCCGCTTCAAGGTGCCCGAGAAGGGGAAGGGCGATATCCAGCTCCATTTCGTCGCCTTCTCGCTCCCTGTCCCGCTCGATCCCAAGATGCTGCTCGCCTTGCGCCGCAAGCATTACGAGAAGAACGTGAAGGGCTTCGAAGTCGTCGCCGACGAGGCCAACCCCGTGAACAAGCTGGCCGGGCATCGCCTCGAATTCCGGGCGACCCCCGGCTCGGGAAAGCCTCGCCACGCGTTCGAGGTGATCTGGCGGACTCCGTCGGCGGGTTTCCTGCTGGCCCTCAACGCCGAGGTGTCCGTCTACGAGGAAGGCAAGGCGAGTTTCGACAAGCTGCTGGCGAGCTTCGAGGATCTGGGGAAGAAATAGGCTTCACTCGATGTCGACCGAGGTCTGCTCGTGGGAAAGCCTGTGCAGGCGGTAGGCCGCGTCCTTCGCCTCGGGCGTAGTCCCGTAATGGTCGAGGATCTGTTGGTAGATCTTCGCGGCGGCGTCCATACTGCCGGACGCTTCGAACCGGCCCGCGACGTTGAATAGCAGCGATGCGCGAGAGACCGGTTCGGACGGGGAATCTTTCTCGAACAGGCGCGTCCGTTGCCGTCCTTGCGACGGTCCTTCTTCTGCGGAGACCGGGGGGTAATAGGGGATATCCGTCATCGGCTGGTATCGGGGCCGGGGTTTCGGAGGATTCATCGAGCGATACCAGATCCCGTGCTTCTTCCGGTACAGGTAGGTCTCAACCCAGATGACGGGCACGACGATCAGGACCAGGCAGATCCCCATGATCAAGCCGACTTGAAACAGGTATCGGCCCAGGGCGATCGCGATGCTCAGGCCGACGGCCAGCACCGCGTTCACGATCATGAGATCCTTGATCCGATGCCGGAACATGGGCTCCTCAATCCGTTTGGTCCACCGAGGGGCTCGGCGTGGAACCGATCGTGGCCGATTCCTCGGCTCGAAGGCATTGGGGCGATTACACCGAATCTATCCGATTTCCGGATGATTGGCCATGCCTGCTGAGGGGAGGCCGGAGGCGGTCATCCGCCTCCGCGGTCACCCGGCGAGAACTTCACGGAGCCGGGGCTGATGAGCGTCTGGGTCTCCTTGATCAGCGTGGAGAAGTTCATCACGGTCAGGGTGAATTCGGTGAGTGCCTCGCGTCCCTCGGGGCCAACCCAGGCGTAACGGTCGCCATGGCGACCGACGTAGCAGGCGTCCCTGGGGACATCCCTCTTCCGCCCGACGTGGAACCAGCCCGGTCCGATCCGGGCCAGGTCGCGGCGGACGCTCTCGACCTTGCGGCAGACGTTGCGCGCCAGGGGGGAGAGGTTTCGCGGTATCGCGTCGGGGCCGTCCGCGCAGATTTCGCCGTCGTTGGTCGTGACGACCTTGGCGTCGAACTCGGCGTAGTCGCGGACCTTCGACGATTCCAGCTCGTAGAAGAGCTCCGATTCGTCGTGCTGGTCGGAGTTGGAGGGGAACTGGTTCTTCAACTCATGGGTCAGCTCGCTCAAGAATTCGGGGTCGGGCATGTCGGCCAGTCCGAGGGCGCGCCGGTAGGCGATGCGCAGGAGGCGGAGCTCGGTGCGTTCGATCACCGGGGTCATGCCCCACTGGACGACGATCGTCCGGGAGCCGAAGAGCTGCGGCAGGGTGTTCGACGGCGGCCCCAGGTCCACCGCCGCACCCGCGCTGGCCGAGTCGGTGACCTGCGTCGTCCCCTCGCGGAAGTTGACGTGCCAGGGGAGAGCCGACGGGTTGTCGGCGAACATCGCCAGGTTGTCGAGCACCTGCTGATACTGGAGGTCCGGGAGCGTGCTCGCCTGGTGCATCGTCCGCTGACCCAGTCGGACCGCCATGCAACCGGTCGAGCCGCCCAGCGCGATGCCGACGGCGATGGTGAGCGCGGCGGTCCTGCTGAGGCGCATGTCCTCATCCTCTTCGACGGTGCCAATATCGGCTGGGATGGATTGCAGGAGTTGTATCGGTTACAGGGCATGCGTGGCATGAGCCGTGTTCATCTCGCGCCGGCCGATCGGCGCAGGGTGCGGCGTACCCGGGACGATCGTAAGCGTCCTAACCCGACACGCCAACCTCTCGGCCGGGCGGTTTCACGGCCCGGAGGATCATCTGGACTTCCTCGATCAGGTTATTGTAGAGCGCATTCATCTGTAGAAGTGCCTCGGCCTGCGCCGGATTCTGCGAATGGATTCGACGCCAGATCGCGCTCGGGTTCATATTGACCTCGACCAGTTCGAAGTCGATCCCCAGATAGAGGCCCAGCGGCGAGTTCGCGAGGCCCTGCGCGACCCATTGCCGGTTGAGCCGCTGCGAGAAGAGGGTCATCCCGTCGGCCGTCACGGCGCGGACATGCGTGGGGTCATTGAAGAAAAACTCATGTCGATGGTGAGGCACGGCGATCCGGATTCTCGCGCCGTCATGACAGACGCGATACAATTCCTTCATGATCGCGAGATAGACGTTCGGGTCTCGGCCGAGATGCTCCAGGACGTGTTGTAAGACGACCTCGCCGACCGAGTCGTCGGGCCAGGGCCAGGGGACGACCTCGAGGTCGAGCCGCAGGTCGGGCTCTCCGAAGCGATCGACGTTAATGTAACCGTCGAGATGGTGCATGCCACAGCCCAGGTTGAGTCGCAATCCGTTCATGGGCTCGTTCCTGTCCGGGTCGTGGTCGCGCCTCGGCATGTTGCCTGGATGTGGAGCGATCGGCTCCTGGGTCAGTCACGCGCGACCCGCCTGGGGGCTGCGCCGGCTTGACCCCAGCCACCCCAGGTCCTGGCCGCCGAGCCGGGGATGGCTGGGGTCGAGTCGAAGGGCGAAGCCCCCAGGGGCTTCCGCGACCTTGAAGCCGATGCATGGCCGTCTCATGATGCCACATCGGCTCAAGTTACCCGCGAGTGCGGCTTTTGTAAAGATGGAGCGGCCGGTCGCCCCGGGGCCGTTTCATGCCCCATCTTGGCGATGCATGGCGGCCGTCCCCCGCGAGATCCGTCGGCGAGTCATCATCGAGGATCCGGCGCGGGAAAGCGCGTGCACCGATCGCGTCTCACGATGTCTCGCCGTAGATCTGCTTGAGCTTGCCGACGCGGTGCTCGCCGCGGATGACGCGGATGGTGCCCGAGCTGGCGCGCATCACGATCGACTCGGTGGTGGCGCCCTCGGCGAAGAAGCGGACGCCCTGGACGAGGGCGCCGTCGGTGATGCCGGTGCAGGCGAAGAAGATGTCGTACCCTTTGACCAGGTCGTCCTCGGTCAGGACGCGGTCGAGGTCGTAGCCGGCCGCGATCGCGGCCTGGCGCTCGCCGTCATCGCGCGGGTAGAGCCGCCCCTGGATGACGCCGCCGAGGCACTTGAGCGCCGCGGCGGCGACGACGCCCTCGGGCGTGCCGCCGATGCCGTACAGCAGGTCGACGCCCGTGCCGCGACGGGCCGCCGTGATGGCCCCGGCGACATCGCCGTCGGTCAGCAGGTACACCCGCGCGCCCATCTTCCGGACCCGTTCCACGGCCTCCGCGTGCCGGGGCCGGTCGAGGATCATCATCGTCACATCGCTGATCGACATCCGCCTGGCTTTGGCGACGTTCTTGATGTTCTCCTCGATCGGGGCCGTGATGTCGATCGCCGTCGCCGCTTCGCGGCCGGTCGCGATCTTCTCCATGTAGACGCAAGGGCCCGGGTCGAACATCGAGCCGCGCGCCGAGATGGCGACGACCGACAGTGCATTCGCCTGACCCTGGGCCACGAGTCGGGTGCCGTCGATCGGGTCGACGGCGACGTCCACCTCCGGCGGCTGGCCCGTGCCGATCCGCTCGCCGTTGTAGAGCATCGGCGCCTCGTCCTTCTCCCCCTCGCCGATGACGACCACGCCATCCATCTGCACGGCGTTGAAGAACAGCCGCATGGCGTCGACGGCCGCCTGATCGGCGGCGATCTTGTCGCCCCGGCCCACCCAGCGCGCGGCCCCCAGCGCGGCCGCTTCCGTCGTGCGCACCAGGTTCAACGCCAGGTCGTGGTCGGACATCGGGGGCAGCCGCCGGGTGGAGTCCGCACGGCCGGGTACGGGGTCCAGGCCGACCGGCGTGCGGCCCAGGTCATCGGATGCTATCGACATCGGGTGCCTCCTTCGGGGGGCTCGCCGCGGCCGACAAGGCCCGTCCACACACCATCAATCAGCATTCGACCAAGAGGTTCCAGAAAGGATGGCGATACGATTGCCCGATCGTTCATCACTTGGGGGCGAGCAGCCTGTCGATGTCCGTCCCCAAGATCCTGGCAGTCTCCGGGAGGTAGCCGGTGTAGGACTTGTAGACGATCCCGCCCTGGTCGAGAATGGCCGTGGTGGGGATCGAGGTGATGTGGAAGGCCATGCCCAGCGAATTGATGGGGTCGTAAGCGAGGTGAAAACTCGGGTCCTCCTCCAGCTTCAGCTTCTTCTCGTGCAGGGCGTCTACGATCCGTTTTCGGGCCTGGTGCACATCGGTGGGCTCGTCATCCATGTTGACGGCGACGACGACCACGGGCTTGCCTTTGTAGCGATCGACGAGGGCCTGGATCGATTCAAGTTGCCTGTAACAGGGGGGTGACCATGTCGTCCAGAAGACGACGAGGGCGACCTTGCCGACGAGATCCGACTTCTTGAGCGACGTCTCGTCGATGAGGGAGAGCGTGAAGTCCGGCGAACGCTTGCCGACCAGGCCCCCGGTCTCGCCTCCCACGGAGAACGCCTCGGCGAAGGTCGTCACCTTCGTGAATTCCTTGGGGGGCTGGTACGCGAACTGTTCGGCGGATGGGGGCTCGCCGGAGATTCGGCCCGAGGTCCAGCGGAACATCACATGTCCGACCGTCACGCCCTTGGGAATCCTGCCGAAGACCAAGCCCGGCTCGAGATCCATCACGATTTCTTTGAGTAAAAAGCTCTCTTTGTCAATAAACATCAGCACATCAGGTCCGGAGCGATGGTCTACGAAGACCGCGAAATCTCCGGGCCGGTCGGTGGGCATCAGCTTGACCTGATTGGTACCCTCGAGGATCTCCCCGACCGGGTCGGCGCTGGTGAGGAGGCCCAGGAGGACCATCGGGGCAACGCCGGTACTCCCTTTGAGGATGGAGGCACCGATGGGCGTCTCTCGGAGCGTGGCGAACGTGACGGCCTCGGGGGCTTTGTCCTCGATGAATCGCTGGGTCGGCTCGACCACGCTCGTCAGTTTCCCGCCGTCGCTGATCAGCCGGATCCGCCCCGTGCAAAGCTTGAATTTATTGGGCCGTAGGAACGTCAATTTCAGCGGGGCCGATTCTTTCGAATCCTTGCCGTTGATCTGAGTGCTCAGGGTGACCGTGCCTTCGTCCGAGTAGCTCTGCATTCTCTGATACTTGCCGGCAAACTGCTCGAGCAGCTTCCGGAGCTCAGGATCCAGCGAGACCGCCGGATCGGAGCCCGCCCAGGCGCTCTGTGTGGTCAGGATCCAGGCGAATCCGATCGCGATGAACGAACGAAGGAAAGCGATCACGGGGACGGCTCCAGATGATGTTGGTCCGCCGGAAGATCAATCGTGGATCTTCTCCGCTACGGACAGGCTCGTCGTCATGCCCTGGCTCGAGAGTTGGAGGGAGGAACGCGAGGTGGTGAGGATACTCGGATTCGCCGATCCGGGTCGCTTCCGGGCCTCGACCTGATACTCGGCCCCGGAGATGTCGGCGGCGATCCGTGGGCTGCCCGTGATCGAGAACTTCCAGACCAGTCGACCGACACCGTCCGGGTCGAACCAGAGTTCTTTCACCGGCCGGCTCGCCGTCGAATCGTCGTCCTTCCCCGGTTCCCCGGCCGGCTTGTTCGCCCCTTGATCCTTCCGCCCCTCCTCGATCAATCGCCTGAAGTCGGCCTTGGCGACTTCGACGGCCTTCTCGGGAGGTACGTTCTCCCGCAATTCCTCGCCGGTGGGCAACTTCTCGGGCCTGGGCAAGTTCCTCCAATCGATGAGGAATTCGTCGCCGCGGACCAGCACCGAGATGCATGAGGATCGTTCGAGGGGGATGTTCTTGTAGGCCAGGTCAAAGACAAGGCTCCAGCGGCGCCGTTGCCGCTGCTGGGATACTCTCTGGAAGGCCTGCTGGATCGTGTCGGTCCTCACGCCGGCGACCTCCGGCGTGGTGGGCGGTGGCGAGAGGTCGAGCGTCTTCGCCGGGATGAGCGTCAGGTCCAAGCCCCGTTCCTTGAGGAGGCTCCGGATCGCCTTCTCACATTGCTTGCGGATCTCGGCCTGTTCCGGGGGGACATCAGTCCTACCCGCCGATAAGTTCGTCCCTTCCTCGCCGGCGTCCTCGACGAACGAATTCGATGCCATTTTATGGGCCATCGAAGTGAAGAGGAATGATTCATTCAGGGAGCATCGGATCTGCGGCTTCACGGACTCGAACGGTCGGACCTTGAGATTGTCGTCATAGGCCCGGCCATAGGTGTGACCGCTTTGATGGACAACGCCCCTGGCTTCCGGGATAATGACCTGTGCCACGGCCCGGCTCGGGCAAGCCGCGAGGACGGCCAGCAGGACAATCGCGATTAGAGCCGCCTTCTGACCGAACCGCATCATAAACTTGACCCCTTCACGGCGGATGATGTATGGCCCATCGTCGTATGAATTCACCCTGGAAGGCTAGCCCTGGCCCTCACACTTCACTCCGTCGATCGAGGGTGCACAGCATAGAACCGCGTATCGGGATGTAACAGGCCAAAATTGAGAATCCTTTCAGTATGTCCACAGAACCCCCCGAATGCCAGTTGGTTCTCCCCATTTTTCGTGTTTTCCCCCTCGGTGTCCTTCTGGTTTAATTAAAGGACATTCTCCGCCATTTTGTTGTGCGATTTTTAAGTCAGATCCGCCAAGGTCCAGGAGCGATTCAACTTGGGTCCTTCGCATTCCGGAGAAAAAGATTCGTCCGACCCCCTCGCCCGATTGTGGAACCCTGCGAATCCCGGCGAGTACCCGGCTTCTGAACGCATGCACTCAGACCCGGTGAGACGCAACAATTTGGTAGCCATCTTGGATGATCCCTTGCCAGGCAGGTCTCCTGTGGACTCGCGTGGAATGTCGCATCACCTTGGCGTGGCATCGTCCTGTCCCGGATGTGCCTCGACTCAAGGACCTCTCGATGAACACCGGTGTTTTGTCCGGTGCTTCGCGGGCGAAAATCGTGACTTCGGGCTGCGGTTCCCCGGACTGTCTCGAGGTCTTGCCGAGGTCGGCGCCCGACACGTCGACGATCCCTGCCCCCCGGGACCCGACGGGAGAGGCGGTCGGGCTCCGAAGGCGGTTTCATCGATGTGTATGCATGCGGCATGCCGAGGCCCGACCGGAGCACCCTTTCCCGGTCGGGGCGAAGCCGCTCGCCGGCAGGAGTGTGGCGTCGGGGCCGTCGGCAAAACCGCGGCGGAGATGCTGCCCGACGGGCTCCGTCGGAGGCATCATGGTTTCAATTCGCTCGCGGCCGATGCGGGCAGATAACGGAGGATGTCCCTTTGCTTTGCGACGATTCGGATGTCTTGTTGATCGGCGTCGTCGGCGAGTGACAGCATTTCATAGACGGCCGTGGGGATGTTGGCGGGGTCCGTGGCGTCGGTCATGAAGACCAATCGCGCTACGGCGTCTTGGGCCGCCTCCTCGGTCTTTCGCAGGCGGAATCGGTCGATCAGATCGCAAACGAAATGGGCATAGACCCGCCCGGCGAAATACGTCGCCGTATCGCCGTACTGGGCACGAAAGTCATCCCACCGACTGGAATCTCCGTAGGCCAGGCGGATCTTGTGCTCCTTGCCGTCGACATTCACGGTGCACAGCGGGTTAATGTAATCTCGGACCGGGCCGCCGCCGGCGCGCAATCCCTCGCCGACACCCCGATTCTTGGTGTGTAAGATCACGAAAGCATCCGCGAAGCCTTCGCTGTAGGATTCGGCGCGGCGCCACTCATCGAAGAGGTTTTCCTTCAGGACCGGGATCGACGGATCGCCCTCTTTGGTCCCGCCACGCGGTTGGTTGCCGGTGAAGTGGATTGCGTGGGCGAACTCGTGAAGAATGACATCACGGCATGAACCGTTCATCTCGGCGTATTTCTCACCTTGGGTCTTGCTCATGTCCTTCGACAAGTACAGCTTACGGTGGATCCAATCGTATTGCGGGACCCTGTTCGAGTTCACATGAATCTTGATAATCGTCTCATCGTCGCCTGGACCGGGTTTGGCCTCGAGGAGTGCCTTGAGCTGGCCGGCGGCGGTGGGCAGGTGGGAATTGTAGAAGTCGAAACCGCTGGTGACCCAGTAGAACGCGGTGACCTGCGCGGTCTCTTCGGGGAGTCTTGTCGCGAAGTCGAAGTCGATCGGCGGCTTCAGGACGATCTGCGGCGCGAATGAGCTGAGGGGGCCGCCGAGGACGTTGATGGCCGGGATGATCGGGTGGGTGAACTGCGGCCTGAGGGTGCCCCGGTCGTTGCGGCTGTCATCCAGGACCGAGCAGATGGGGCCCCTGAGTCCGATCAAGGATTCGTCGAAGGCCCCCGGGCAATTGTATTGGCCCATGGGCGTGGTCTCGCCGCGTCGGACCTTTCCGGTGGAGTGGACCATGAGGTGGCTGAGGGGGACTTGGGTCAATGCGACGCGGGGCTTTCGCGGGTCGGCGTTGGCCTTCCAGACCCAGCCGGTGACCGTGCCGTCGAATGCTGGGGAGCTCGGTCGCGACCGGGCGAGGACCTTGGGCATGCCGCCCTGGGCGCGGGCCTGGACCCAGTACCGGGCCGCGACGTCGGTCGCGGGGCTGTCCTTCCGCGATCGCGCGCCGATCGTGAAGGTCCAGACCAGGCGGCCGACCTTGTCGGGCCCGAACCAGAGCTCTTTCGCGGGCCCGCCCCCGCGCAGCTCCGGATCGATCGCGGGCTCATTTCCCTCCCCGGCGTCGCGCGGCCGTCCGGCCATCAGGCTCCGAAAATCGGCGTTGGCGACCTGGACGGCCCGCTCCGGCAGGACGTTCACCACCAGTTCCTCGTCGCGGGGCAATCGGTCCTTCTCGGGCACGTTCCGCCAATCGATGAGCATCATGTCGCCGCGAACCAGGATCGAGACGCAGGAGGACCGTTCCAGTGGAATCGACTTGTGTGTCAAATCGAAGGTGACGCTCCAGCGGCTGAGCTGCCGCTCGGCGGCGGCCTGGATGACCGGCTGCATGGCGGACGTGCGGACCCGGCCATTGTTGGGGGGCTCCTCGAAGCCGACGGGGGAGCGAAGGGGGGCTAACTTGAGGACCTTGGGGTTGCTGGGTTGCAGGGAGGCCAGGCCCCTGTCCCCGAGGAGTTCGCGTATCTTCTCCTCGCAGAGCCTCTGGATCTCCCCGCCGCTCCGGGGCGAATTCGCCGAGATTTCCGCGGGCCTGACCGACTCGTTCTTCGAGAACATCTTGTGGGACATCATCACGAACGGCAGCGAGAGGGAGTCGTTCGAGACCCCGAGG
>JBKQHM010000119.1:0-3925 GCA_052148775.1 Isosphaeraceae bacterium
ATGGGTCGAGAGCCGAGACATGCGCGACACGTCGTGACGACCGAAATAGCCGGTCGGATCGCGTCGTGAAGGCTGTCGATTATTTGCCAGTCCCCACGAGTGTAAGAGCGCGCGAGCCGCGATCTCAAGGAGGAGATTCGTCATGCCATTCCATGACCGCCGGGCTGCCGGAAGACGACGCGCCTGGGGACGCGGACCCATCATATTGAAGCTGGAGTCGCTCGAGCGACGGGCCTTGATGACCACGACCGCCTCCGCCAACTCCACCCTCCCCGACCTCGCTAATGCCGCGCTGACGGTCTCGAGTAACGTCTCCGACTGGAATGGGACTATCGAAGTGGAAGGTCGCGTGACCAACCAGGGCAATTCCACGGAGACCGTACCCTTCGAGGTCGAATTGTACGCCTCTCCCGTCCGGGGGATTGACAAGTATTCCATCCCGATCGGCGAGGTCACGATCCCGGCCGGCCTGGCTCCCGGACAGTCTGTCCCTTACCAGACCTCGGTCCAGATCCCGTCGACCCCGGTTCCGGACGTCAGTAGCAGCGGCGGAACGCTCTACATCACCGCCTGGGTGAATCCGACTCAATCGGCCCCCGAGAGCAACTACACCAACAATAAAGACCTCGGCCCACCCTACGACTCGGCACGCGTCCTGATCGAGGCACCGACACCGGCCGATCTGGTGGGGACGACCCTGGCGGTCACGCCCACCGATCCGACCTGGGGAAGCACGATCACCGTAACGGCCCAGATCACCAACGAATCATCCGGCGCCTCGCCCCAGACCGAGGCCATCATCTCGCTGACACCCGACGGGCTCACTTACGGCGACCCGACCACCGTCGGGATCGGCACGATCACCGTGCCGCCGATGACCGCTTACGAGACAGTCAACCTGGTCCAGACCATCACCTTGCCCGCCGTTGAGCCCAACTCCATCACGAATTACACCAACTTCGGCCTGACGATGACCCAGGATGGCGACTACGCCACGAACGATCTCTATCCGCATGCACCGACGCAGGGGATAGGTCTCGACCAGGCGCCGATCACGATCACCACCAGCTCGACTTCCACGGCCACCGCCGGCCCGCTCCCCGACCTGGCCGCCTCCTCCGTCGTCGCCCCGACCGGCACAGTCAAATGGGGCCAGACCATCCAGGTCTCCACGGTCGTCCAGAACGTCGGTGCGGGCAACGCCGGCGCGTTCCAGGTCTATTACCTCCTGACCGGCCAGGCCGGCTCGGTCAACGACGCGATCTATCTCGGCCAGACCAACGTCTCGAGCCTCGCCTCAGGCGCCAATGACCCGATCACGCAGACCCTGACGCTCCCGACCCGACTGCCGTCGGGCGTCACCCTCAACAACGTCGGCTACGCCCGAATCGCGGTCATCGTCGACCCCAGCGATTTCATCAACGAGTCGATCCGTAGCAACAGCCAGACGATCTCCGCTCCGTTCATCGTTCGACTGCCGGGCACGGCCACGACCGTCCCGACGACCAACGCGGCCGGCACCCTCCCCACCGTCGCCCAGGTCGCGACCCAGCAGGAGAACGCCATCAAGAACCAGCATGCTCTCAAACGAGCGGCCGCGATCGAGGCCAAGAAGGCCACCGAGCCCCCGAAGAAACTCCGCCGGATGCGCCCGCCCAGCAAGAATTCGGTCGTCGACAAGACGGTCAGCCTGGCCGAGGAGCTCGCCAAACTCCCCAACCAGGTGATCAATAAGCTGGAGAAATCCTTCTGATTCGATGGTTCACCCTCAGGCACCCAGTCGGAGGATCCGGCAAAGCCGGGTTGCATAGGTCTTAGCTCCTCTGGAAGGATGGCATGCTCGATCTCGAAAACCCGCCCTCCAGAACTACGAGGAACTTGCAACCCGCATAATCCAAGCATCTTCCGTCAAATTGCAGGCCTTTCGGATACCATCGTTCCAAACTTGAGACAAAATTGGAAATACCTAAGCTATTGATTGAACGGCGTCCTTGACATGGCTATGCTTTGCTCGATTGACCTGGTCGGCATGGCAAGATGCGCAAGCGAGCCAAGATGCCGCTCCAGCCGCAAGAGCTTGTCGGGAATCGATTTGCGGGGAATGTCGCCAATGGAGGCACCAGGAAATGACTTTTGAAGGGCCCCACGCATCTCTGAGCTCGACGTCGTCGCCGACTCGCTCGCTAGTCGAAGCGCGTTTCATCCCGCGACAATACGAGCCGAATTACGCCTATCCGCTCCTGGTGTCATTCCATTCGCGAGGGGGCGACGAGGAGCAATTAGTCCGGGCGATGCCGGCCGTGAGCTGGCGAAATTACGTCGGCTTAGCGTTGCGAGGGCCACAACCAGTCATCAAGCGAGATCGCTTGGCGGGCTTCGGCTGGGGTCGTGAATTCGAGCTGCCGGCTCGTTCGGGCTGGCGGCGGCCTGTAGCCGGTTCGGAGGTCGACGTGGTACGCCGCGTCCTGTTCGAACCGGATTCGGAAATCTTCGACGGCCTCGAAGAGGCGGTCTTCTCGGCGATCCTCCAGACCCGGCAACTCCTGCACGTCCACTCGGAGCGGATTTACCTGATGGGTTGCGGCGAAGGTGCCGCCGTCGCCTACTGGCTCGGCTTGATGTATCCCGAGCGATTCGCCGGGGTCGTCGCCATCAACGGGTGGTTGCCGGTCGGTCTCCGGCCCCTAGGCCGCCTCAAAGCGTGTCGCGACCTGCCGATCCTGGTCGTCCACGGGGCCTGGAACACGAGGGTTCCCCTCGCGGAGGCGCGCCGCGACGTCGCAACCCTTCGCGCCGGCGGACTTCGGGTCGCATTCCAGTCCTATCCCTGCACTCATCGCCTCTCAACCCCCATGCTCGCCGACGTCGATACCTGGCTGATCGGACATTGCACAGGGCAGATGAGTTTCTGAGGATCGATTGAGTCGAGGTTTCCGCCAGGCAACGGAATTTTGCGCGACACCGTGCTGGCCGTCGATGAAAGCCACTCGAACCCTGGACTTCGATCGATCCCGCGCACTCAGCTACCCGGCCCCGCGATCGTGGGCTCTTCGCGATCATGTGGGCTCGGCCCCGTTTGACCGAGGATCCACGCGACTCGTTCCATGGGCCCGATGCATCATTTCACGTCAGAGCCTGGCACAATCCTGGCTCGATTCGACCGCCGCCTGACCGATTGTTCATCCGCTCTTCGATTCACTTCCCGAGTCTTCGGGGTGCTCATAGCTCCAAAGAACGATCGAGAATGGATATCCTTGAAGGGGGGCATCGTCGAGTGCGATGCCGCGTCGACTCGAGGCCTCCTGATCAGCGAGGATGGCGTGATGGATGGGTCGTTCGCCTGTCCAGAATGCGGCAGCCAGGTCGAGGTCCAAGGACTGGCGCCCGGCCGACAGGTGCGCTGCGGATTCTGCCAACAACTGATCGAAGTCCCTTTTCTCCCGAGAGTGCCGGCCGGATCCTGGAAACGTCGTCGATTCAGTCGTTCCCGTTGGTTCACCTGGACGCTCGGAGCCCTCGGGGCTATCTCGATGGTGCTCTGCCTGGCCGGCGTCATCCAATATGTCAGGACGCACCTACGGGCGGCCGAGAAAGGGTCGATCGCCAGGCTCCTCGAATCATCCCGTGCACATGAAGAGTCAGGCCGCCTCGACCAGGCCCTCATCGACCTGGATGTGGCCCTCGATCTCGCTCGCAAGAATGAGTCGACCGATCCGACCTTGATCGAAGAGCAACAACGACGGCGCGGAGACCTCGCCCGACGCGATACCCTGGCGGTCCTCGATGAACTGGTCGGGCACAGCCCAACCTCGCTACCGCTAGGCGAATGGCTCAACCTCATCGCCCGTGCCGGCCGGGACCCGGACCTGGCGCCGCTCAGATCGACCATCGACGAACAGTTCCGGGGCAAGGTCCGACTGGCGAC
>JBKQHM010000120.1:0-11337 GCA_052148775.1 Isosphaeraceae bacterium
CGAAGTCGTCGGCGAGCTGACGGAAACGGCGACGATCTCCGGTGATGTCATCGATACGAATCCCGCGAACAATACCGCGAGCGAGACGACCGAGGTCGACCCCGCCGCCGACCTCGCGGTCCAGATCGCCTCCTCGGTGCCCGTCGCCGGGATCGGCCTGGACTTCCAGTACGTCGTGACCGCGATCAACAACGGCCCGATCCCCGCGACCGGCGTCGTCCTCAGCGACAGCCTGCCGTCCGGCGTGAGCTTCGTCTCCGCCACGGCCGACCAGGGCGCCATCCCCACCCAGACGACGTCCGGTGGCGTGAGCGTGACGTTCGGCACGCTCGGGGTCGGCGATTCGGCCAGTCTCACGATCGTCGTGGACCCGACCGCATCGCCGGGTTCGACCCTGGTCGACTCGGCCTCGGTCGCCGGCCAGCAGCCCGACCCGAACCTCTCCAATAACGACGCGACGCTCAACCTCAACGTCCAGAACGTGAGTGACCTGTCCGTCACCGCGACGGCGCAGGCCAGTGGCGGCACGCCCCTGGCCGGGCAGCCGCTCACCTATACAATCACTGTGAGCAATCTCGGCCCGGCCGATGAGCCCGACGCGATCCTGTCAGGTTCGCTGCCGCCGGGTGTGACCGTCGACTCGGCAATCGCGTCTCAAGGGGCCACTCCGACGGTCACCCAGGGACTCCTCGCGGCGGATCTCGGTTTGCTCCCCGCGAACGCGACGGCCACCGTCACACTCGTGGTCTCCCCGGGCGCGACGGATATTGGCACGATGACGGCCGGGTTCACGGTCCTGGGCCAGAACATCGACCCCGATCCGTCGAATAACGCGGCGCAGGTCACGGTGGACGTCGCGCCGGCGACCGATCTCTCCGTCGCCATCGCGCCCGGTTCGGCCCAGGCCGTCGCGCAGATCGACTGGACCTACACCGTGGACGTCACGAACCCGGGCCCCTCGGCCGCCACGGGCGTGACCGCGACCTCCCTTTTGCCGACCGATGTCACCTTCGTCTCGGCCTCGTCGAGCATGGGCACCGCCCCGACCGTGCAGGACGGCACGATTACCGCGGACATGGGCGCGCTCGCCGCGGGGGGCTCGGCGACGCTCACCATCGTCGTCCTGCCGGCGCCCGCCGCGGCCATCGACGGTTCGATCGTGCTGGCGGCGGCGGTCGCCGGCAATCAGGCCGATCCCGACCCCGACGCGGAGCAGGCGTCCCTGACGGTCCCGGTGGTCCCATCGGTGAACCTGACGGTGACGCTCGCCGCCACGCCAGAGGCCATCCAGAGCGGCCGGACGATCACGTTCACGGCGACGGTGACCAACCGCGGCACGACCCCGGCGACCGACGTCTCCCTGATGCTCCCGTCCGTCGCCGGCCTCGTTTACGGCTCTCCGTCGCCCAGTCAAGGAACGGCCGCCCTGGCCGAGGGGCAGTCCGTCGCCCGGTTCGGTACGCTGAATCCCGGCGCCAGCGTGACCTTCACCGAAGTCGCGATGGCGACGACCGCGGGGAGCTTCACCCAGTCAGCGACCCTTTCCGACGCCCAGTATAACCTCGATGCTCAGGGGGCGACCGCCAGCGTGACCGCCGTGGTGCAGGAATCCGCGGGGACCGTCCAGTTCGGCGCCGCGAACATCTCGGTCAATAATGTCGCGGGCGTCGCCGTGATCCCGGTGGTCCGCCTTTACGGGACGGCGGGCTCGATCACGGTCAATTACGAGACGGTCGCCGTGGATGCGACGCCGGGCCTCGACTATGTCGCCACCGCGGGCACGCTCACGCTCGGACCGGGCCAGTCGTCGGCCTCGATCTCGATCCCGGTCCTCAACGATATCTACGAGAACCACGACGACCTGGTCAACATCGTGCTCAGCGACCCGTCGGGAGGGGCCGTTCTGGGCGGTGTGACCGCCTCGAGCTTGCAGATCGTGGACACCGATCCCGACGTGACCCCGCCGCAAGTCACCGGCCTGACCTGGGCCGGGTCTTCGCAGGCGATCTCGAACGTCACCCTGACCTTTTCCGCCCCGCTCGACCCGACGTTCGCCACGAATCCGGCGAACTACCAGCTCGAGGATCTGGCCAGGGGTGTCTCGGTCGGGATCGCCTCGATCAGTTATAACCCGTCGACGTTCGCGGTCACGGTGGTGCCGTCCTCACCCTTGCCTTCCGGCGAGTACGATCAGATCCAGGTCGACGGCACCGGCGCGACGGCGATCCGCGACCTTGCCGGCAATCTCCTGAGCGGCAACAGCTCGGGGGCGGCCGGCTCGAACTACGTCGCCTCGTTCGCCCAGGGCACGCGCCTGCAATATGTGGACAACGCGGGCAACCTGGTCAAGTTGCGAATCAAGGGAGCGGGATATCTGGAACAGGTCCGCAACGCTTCCGGCGAAGGCGTGCTCCTCGATATCGTCGGGATGATCCCGCACCGCACGACCCTGACCGGCTCGATCAAGGTTCGCAAGAGGAGCAGCGGCCAGACGGAGCTCGGTACGATCCAGGGCCTCGGCCAGTTCGGGGACGTCCGCGTGCTCCTCAAGTCGCCGCCATTCCGCGTGGCGCAACTCCCGTTCCAGCGTCGCGGAGTCGGTGTCTTGTAGGCGTCCGGCCGGGCCGGCGGGCTTGACGTTCGGTCCAACCCAGGGCTATATTTCGTAAGGTATTATGATTCAGAATCGTTAGCGGAAACGGTCGCAGCCACCGGGCATCGAGGCGGCCGAAGAGGCTCTGAACGATGAGATGGATCCGACCAGTCCGGGTGATGGGTATGGCGATCGTCGCCTTCGCGATGATCCAGGGTCCGAATAGCGCGTGGGCCTGTCCCAACTGCAAGGAGGCCGTGACCCTCCAGACGGGGGAAGCCGAGAATCTCTCCAGCGGTTACAACTGGAGCGTCATGTTCATGCTGGTGGTCCCCTTCTCGATGTTCGGGACGGGTGCCTTCATGGTCCACCGCGCGGTGAAACGCGGAAGCCTGCCCGAGTTCTGAGTGACGTCGAGACGAGCGGGCGCGAACCCCGCATTTCGCGCCCTGTGACTCATTTGCGAAGGCCGTCAATGCGCGGTGCTCAAGGCATCGCGGAGTCGGCCGGCATGGGTGTTCGCGGCCAGGTCGTCGATCATATCGCGGACGGCCTGTTCGACGGCGGATTGCCATCGATCGGCGAACCGGGCACGATAGGCCGGCCGTTCGAAGGCGTGGGTGATCCCCCGCGAATTATTGATCAAGGCCCCGAGTCCGTTTTCATCGAATGCGGCGGCGACGTCGCGCGAAGTGCCTCCCTGGGTGCCATATCCGGGGACGAGCAGAGGAATTCCGGTGAGGGTGCCGCGTAAGTCGGCCAGTTGACCGGGATAGGTGGCCCCGACGACCGCCCCGACGAGGCTATAACCCGACTCACCCACGTACGAGGCTGCCCACTGGACCAGTTTGTCGGCCACGTGCTGATAGATCGGCCGTCCTTGGGCCACCAGGTCCTGGAACTCGCCGGCCGATGCGTTGCTGGTCCGGACGAGGACGAAGACGCCCTTCTGTTCGCGAGCGGCGACCTTGACGAAGGGCAGGACGCCGTCGGAACCGAGATAGGGGTTCACGGTGAGGGCATCGGCGCTCCAGGAGGGTTCATAGCGGCCGCCGACCGGGACCTTGCCCAGATAGCCGCGTGCATAAGCCTCAGCCGTCGAGCCGATGTCGTTGCGCTTGCCGTCGACGATGACGATCAATCCCTTGCCGTGGGCCATCTCGACGGTTGCGTGCAGGGCGGCGACGCCGGGCGGGCCATAGGCTTCATAGAAGGCCGACTGGAATTTGACCGCGGAGACCAGCGGGGCGACCACGTCGATGACCTCGCCGCCGAAAGTACGCAGGGCCGCGGAGACGCCATCGCGATCCTCGGGGAACCTTTCGAGATAGCCCGGCGGCAATTCTTCGGGCCTCGGATCGATTCCCACCACGATCGGGTTCCCGACCCGGCGGACAGCCGCGAACAGACGATCCACAAAATGCACGGGTTTTTCCCCACAATCATTTGGGTTGACAGATTTCCGCCGGATTTTACAATCTTCCTTCCACCAGGCATAGACGGCGTCGCATCGTCCGGGTTATCCTGGCAAGTGTTCGGGGCGTAGCGCAGTTTGGATTAGCGCGCTAGCTTGGGGTGCTAGAGGTCACCGGTTCAAATCCGGTCGCCCCGACTGACCTAACTTCTTTGCCGAACAAGTCTTAATGTACCTGCCGGTAACTTCTCAATAACCCTGGGTGGTGCATTCGAACAGTGCTGAACTACACCCACGATTACAGCGTCCGGATCGCGATTTCGTGGCCTCCGGAGGCATCTGCGGTTCATAAGGGATGGGTGCTGTCCACAAGTGGACAAACGCTTGCCCGGACTTATTGAGAAGTTACACCTGCCGATGGTCGGCAGTGCGGCACGAAAACCCTGAAAAAAGTGTGTAGACTACACACTTCGGGGGGAACCTGCCGTGAACCGACCCGTCCGAATTCCCTCATATCGCCTCCACAAGCCCAGCGGGCAGGCCATCGTGGTCATCCGCGGCAAGATGTTCTACCTCGGCCGTTACGGATCGGTCGAGTCCCGCGCCGAGTACGGTCGGGTCATCGCGGAGTGGCAAGCCGGCGCTCCGGTCGTGCCGCCGGGGTCCAACTCGACCGCCGCGGCGCCCTCAGACCTGACGGTCGCCGAGCAGTTCCTGGCCTACTTCCGCCACTGTGAACAATACTACGTCAAGAACGGCGAAGTGACCAACCAGGTCACCTAATTGTCGCTAATCAGGCGGGGTAGTTCCTTGCCGGACTCCGTGTACCATGTATGGAGGTCTCGAGCCAATGAGGGCCGTGCAGGAGCTACCCGTGGTGAAGAAACGACCTGAGCCGCCTGAGCCGGATTCGACTCCGGCTAGCGAGCCAGAACGCCAACCCGTGGTGTTGACGATGAGGGGTAAGCCAGAGTGAAAGACCTGGCTCAAGAAGCTTTCAAGGCATTGCCACTTGAAGGTGGCTGTATGCGTTGAACAGGCTCTAATGGAATACGCGGAGCGGAGGGGGTTTGACGAGCTCCCCCGAGAGCGGGCCTCGTGAGCTCTAAGGCAGGGGGAAGTGACGGGGTCATCGGGGCAAGGCGGCTTTCCATCGCAGTCTAACTTGATCTCATACTATATCCGATATAGACTATGTCAGTTGGACCTGCGCGCAAGCCGTTGATCTGGTTACACGGAGAGGTCAAGACGCCCCCCTTCTCGACGGAAGCCAGGGTGGAGGCCGGCACCTTGCTACGCCTCCTCCAAGAGGGGGTATCCCTCGGTATGCCACACTCGCGGCCGATGTCCAGCATCGGGCCGCGTTGCCACGAGCTCAGGATCCGTGACGAAAACCGGACCTGGCAGATCGTCTACCGGCTGGACACTGACCGCATTTTGATCGCGGGCGTTTTCGCGAAGACCACCGAGAAGACCGCAGACCACGACATCCAGGATTGTCAGCGCCGCCTGAAACGACACGATCAGGCGAGGAGGGAGTTGGGGCAATGGACGAGCGAGAGCGCGCCGCACTCGAAGCGGCCGGGTTCCGCATCGGCGATGCGGAGGACTTTCTTGAACTCACCGACGAGGAGCGACGCCTGGTCGAGTTGCGGGTTGCCGTCAGCCGCGCCGTTCGTGCCCGTCGCGAAGAGCAGGGACTGACTCAAGAACAGGTCGCCAAGAAGCTGAAGACGAGCCAACCTCGTGTCGCCATGATCGAGGCCGGAGCATCGGCTGTGTCGCTCGATTCGATGTTCCGGGGCCTCTTCGTCCTCGGTGGCAGCGTCAACGATCTCCAGGCTGCGTGCTCAGCCCCTCCCGCGAAGCAGGCCGGCCCAGCAACGTCACGAGCCGCGGCAAGGCCACGATCTGGCTCGTACGTCTTGAAAGCATCAAAGCATGCGGCGGCGCAGGCGTCCAGTGTGAAGGCGTCCCAGCTTACCACACGAAAATCATCGGGCGGCAACACCAAGCGTAAACCTGGAGCCAAGTGATAGGACGCCCACCGCATCGGACGGCGTGAGGATCACTACCACCCTGGGATGCCTACCATGGGCTCTTGGCGGTCGGCGGGCTCAAGCGGGGGCGATGCCAGGCCCATGAGCCGGATCCGGTCGGGCCCGTGCCGGAAGCCATCGTGGAACGGACCCTCGAGCATCTCTCCCCGGTCGTCTCGGCGATGGTGCGGTTGCAACTTGCGCGTGCGATGCGGCCCGGGGAGCTCGTGATCATGAGGGCGCGCGACCTGAACATTGGTGGCGCCGTCTGGGAATACCGGCCCGGCTCACACAAGGGCGAGCATCACGTCGGGCGATCCGATAAGGTCATCATGCTCGGTCCCCAGGCCCAAGAGGTCATCCGGCCGTTCCTGACTCTGGACATCGGCGGGTTCCTCTTCAGTCCCAACCGTGCTGTCGACCGCGGAACGTCGCGTCCGAGAGCACGCCGCCAAGCTAGCCAGCCCAGGCCGACCATCAGGCCCGAGATGAAGAGGACGAGGGTGGACGGTTCCGGGACGCTCTGCGTCCCCACACCGCCGTTGCCGGTACCACCGTTCCCCTGGGACCCGGTCCCCGACGTGCCGGAGGGAGGAGGGAGGATCGGCGGCGGTGGGGTCCGGACATTCCGGGAAACCACGTATCCGTCCAGCACCTTCCACAACGGGAAATTCCAGTATTCGAACCGCTGCTCATGCGCTTCCCAGCGAGCCACGAGGTAGTCCATCAGAGTGGGATCATTGAACAACTTTGCATAGAAATGATGGTTGTGCGCGAACTCGGCGGGGCGACGGTGGTCGAGCTTGAGTGCACCCTTGTAGAATTCCTCGTCGGCGACGGCCAGCTTCTCGGGGGCATCCGGTCCATAGCGAATATAGATCCCGCCCGCCACGAGGTCAGGGACAACCCCAAGGAGGATGAATGACACCGAGACCAAGAACCCGGAGCGACGTTTCATGATAGCTCGCAATTCGGGGTTGGTGACCCGGTCACAACGGAGGTGGCCATTCGAGACGCCCTTAAGTTTCGATCCGCGTGAAGAGCCGTGCCTTTCCTCTAACCGACGGCTTGGTCCCCGGTATCGCCGAGGCCGATGAATCTCCCAGCTCGGTCGAGTCAACAAGCTGCATACGCTTTATTCATTTTGACGGCAGCCAGCTCGGCTTCAATCCCAAGTCATCGATCTACCATGCCCTCTGAGCACACAGGCCAAGGTCGATCGCTAGAAACGGTGCGAACCCAATCCTCCGCTTCCTCGGAAAGACCGCGTCGATGAGATCAGGAGTGCGACCGGTCAAAGCCGCAAATGCTTCACATCAAAAAGTTACAGTGCGGAATATTTCTTTTAAACGTGTCTACGGAATGGTATGCTTGGCTTGCGGTTAAATCGGTTGCATCTGTTCGGCTTCGCATGTCGTTCATCGGCTCGTTGCGACGGTCGGTGCTACGACCTGGGACGGGCAGATTCCCACCCAGAGCCCGTTTCGCTCAATTCAAGCAATACCCTGGGTTATCCGGAAGAATCCCCGCATCAACGGCTCGGATGCGGCGAGGCAAGAGCCTGGAAACGGCGACCCGAGGTTCAGATCTATTGTGATCAGTTTATCCCCAAAATGCAACAACGCCGAAGGCCATGTGCGCAGCGATCCAGCGATCGATGATCGGACCGTGCTTGTCGGTTGCGTTACGATCGTCGATCTCGTCCGGCGAAGTCTCCGATTTCTTGCGGCTCGATCGGCGCCCTCCCGAGAAACCGATCGCTTATGTCGCGAGCGATGCGACGGAAGACGCCGTCCCAGTCGCCGGGTTCCGATTGCCGGAAGAGGGTCATGGTGGGATACCAGGGGGAATCGTCGCGATCCATCAGCCAACGCCAGTCGGCCACGGCGGCGAGGGCCACCCAGACCCTGACGCCCAGGGCACCTGCGAGGTGCGCGACGGCCGACTCGAGCGTGACGACAAGGTCGAGGTGCCGCATGATCGCCGCGGTATCCAGGAAGTCGCGCCGGTGTAGGCCGTCACCGGCCGATGCGTCGTGGAACTCGGCCACCGGGAACCGTCCCGCCAGCTCGGCGATCTGCTCCGTCCCGTCTCCCTTCTGGAGGCTGATCAGGCGAACGCCCGGCAATCGGGCGAGATGGGCGAAATGGCGGAGTGGGAGGGATCGCCAGCGATCGATGCGGTTGCGCGGGTTGCCTTGCCAGGCGATCCCGATCTTGAGGACGCGACTCGGCCCGGTCTTGTGGGCGGTCTCACCATGGTTTGTGCCGGAAACGCATCGCTCGACGATCGGACGCCATCGCTCGGTCGTCTCGGTGTCGGCCGACAGGTAGGGCACGCCATTCGGCAGGGTATCCATGCGGGTCCCCAGCACCGCCGGCAGGCTCATCAAGGGGCAATGGACCTGGAAATCGGGCAACGGCTCGCTGGGGGTCAGGACATGGTCGACTCCCGGACAGCCGGCCACGAGACGAATCAATGGGTTGGGGCACCAGACCATCACGCGACCGCCACGATCCTGGACCATCGTCGCGAAGCGGATGAATTGCAGCGTATCGCCGAAACCCTGTTCGGCATGCAGCAGGATGGTACGACCCGCGAGGTCTTCCCCATTCCATCGCGGGCGGTTCGCGGTCAGCCCGACATGATTCCGGCACCTCAGCCGCCACTCGTATTCGGGCCAGCCACGCTCATAGTCGCCCCGTGCCAGCCAGGCGTAAGCACGATTCCGGCGAGCCTCGGGAAAATCGGGATGGAGCCGGAGCGCCTGCTCGTAGCAGGCCATCGCCTCATCCCATCTCCCCTGTCGGGCGAGCGTCATGCCGAGGTTGTCGATGGCCTCCGGCGAATCGGGCCGCAGCCGCAACGAGTCGCGGATCCGATCCATGGCCTCGTCGAACTTTCCGACGTCGGAGAGCGCGACCCCCAGGTTCATCAGGGTCTCCGGCGTATCCGGGCAGGATGCCAGGGCTTGCCGATAATAGGGGACCGCCTCGTCGGGTTTTCCCTGTTGCCACAGGGCATTTCCCAGGTTGTTCAGGATGCCGTGATCCTCTGGTTCGAGGCTCAAACCCCGTCGATAGCAGGTCTCGGCTTCCTCCACGCGACCCTGTTGCCAGACGGCCGTGCCCAGGTTGTTCCAGGCGCCGGCGTGCTCGGGGCAGACGCGCAGGGCCTCGCGCAGGTACTTCTCCGACTCGGCATAGACGCCTCGGGTCAACAGGGCCGTTGCTTGTTTGTAATAAGTTTCTGCAATAAAACGACCCGGCGCATCGGTCTCGCTCCGTCGATGGTCCCGGCGTTTTCTCTGTTCCAAGATTCCGGCCATGGGCGTCCTCTTTACTGCGGAGACGTGCGCCCGGAGTAAAACCCCGGCAAGTCGGGTTCTCGTGTCGATCAGGCTTTCCAGCCCGACCTAAGTTTCTGACTTGAGTTTGTCGGCCATGCGACGGAAGACGCCGTCCCAGTCGCCGGGCTCCGATTGCCGGAAGAGGGTCATGGTGGGATACCAGGGGGAATCGTCGCGGCCGATCAGCCATCGCCACTCGGCCACGGCGGGCAAGGCGAGCCAGACCCTCACGCCCAGGCTGCCCGCCAGGTGGGCGATGGCCGAGTCGGGGGTGACGACGAGGTCGAGATGGTCCATCACGGCCGCCGTGTCCAGCAGGGTGCGCCGGTCTTCGATGCCCTCCGCGGGGTCGTGGAGCACGGCGACGGGGAATTCATCGGCCACCTCGGCGATCTGCTCGGTCCCCTCGCCCTTCTGGAGGCTGATCAAGCACACGCCCGGGATCTCGGCCAGAGGGGCCAGGTGACGCAGGTGGAAGGAACGCCAGCGATCGACGCGGTTGCGCGGGTTGCCTTGCCAGGCGATCCCGATCTTGAGCGGGCGCCTGGCCTCGGTCTTGCGCTCGCCAATCCGTTCTTGAATTCGGGCGACGCTCCGCTCGACGATCGGACGCCAACGCTCCACCCGCTCGACGTCGGCCGAGAGGTAGGGGACGTCGATCGCCAGCGACGCCGTGGCCGGCCGGAGGATCGAGGGCAGGCTCATCAGGGGCGCATGGAACTGGCATTCCGAATCGGGCCGGATCCCGTCCTGGACCTCGTCGACCCCCGGACACGTGGCCGCGATCTCGACCAGCGGCTCGGGGCAAGCCACGATGACGCGACCGCCGCGCCGCTTGACAACGGGGGCGAAGCGAATGAATTGCAGCGTATCGCCGAGCCCTTGTTCGGCATGCAGCAGGATCGGCCGACCGTCCAACGCCTCGCCGTTCCATCTCGGCATGGTCACGGCAGGCCCGTGATGGTTCCGGCACCGTTGCCGCCACTCGTATTCGGACCAACCCCGTTCATAATCGCCCATGGCCAGCCAGGCATAGGCGAGATTCCGCCGTGCCTCGGGGAAATCCGGATGGAGCCGGAGGGCCCAGTCGTGACAGCGGATCGCCTCGTCCCATTTCCCTTGTCGGGCGAGCGTCATGCCCACGTTATCGATCGCCTCGTGCGAATCGGGCTGGAGTCGCAACGAAGCTCGGAACCAGTCCAGGGCCTCGTCGAAATGTCCGTCGTCGGAGAGCGCCACTCCCAGGTTCATGAGGGTCTCGGGCGAATCGGGGCGCAATTCGAGTGCCCGCCGATAGAACGGGACAGCCTGGCCGGGCCGTCCTTGTTCCCAGATGATATTGCCGAGGTTGTTCAAAATTCCGAAATCGTCGGGCGCCCGCTCCAACCCGCGTCGATAGTAAGCCTCCGCTTCCGGAACCCGGCCCTGCCGCCAAACCGCGGTGCCCAGGTTGTTGAGCGTGCCCGGGTGCTCCGGCCAGATGTCCAGGACCTTGAGGAGGTAGCACTCCGAATCGGCATACCGCCTGTTCGTCAGCAAGGCCATCGCCTGCTTGAAGTAAGTCTTGGCAATGAAAGATTTTGCGTCCCGGGTCTGGTCCTGCCGGTCTCCCTTCAACGCGATTTGTCCCGACATCCCGGCCATGGGATTGCTCTCCTATCCTTTGGGGGGTGGTCGGCTGAGTAAAACCGGAAAACGCGACTGTTCCAAGAGCAGATTCGCGCCCGGCCCTCGGCGGGTTCGCGACGGCGCGACGAGGGGGCTTGTCGATCGATCGCCGTCAAGCGTAGGCTAACCAGGGGTTCCGACGCGGGCCCTTCGTCTTGCCGTCCTCGAAGTCCATGACCGATATCCAGACTGTGAAACGACTTCGATTCGACCCGCGTGGCATCTCGTTCCGGTTCGAAGAGGGAGCCAGCCACCAGGGCTGCTCGTCGTTTCC
>JBKQHM010000121.1:0-5046 GCA_052148775.1 Isosphaeraceae bacterium
TCGGTTCGGCCCACGGCGGGGTCAGGAGACCACTGCTGTGAAGATCTTCGGCAGGCGCAACTCCAAGGAATAATTGCACTTTCGGCCGGCTTTTTCGGAGTTCTTTGGAGATCGAGCCCGCGACAATCGCGAGAGCACGGTCCCGCTGGGGCAGCCGATCCGCAACGCCGCCGCGTCAATCTTCAAACCTTCCAGGTAACACAACACGACCGGCTCCCGGTAACGCCGCGGCAGGCGGGCGATCTCCTCGTGGAGTTCCTGCCAGGAATCGGCTGGCTCCCCCTCACGCCCGGATTCCGCCGCCTTCATCGCCGCACACCGCCGTTCGTACGCCCTCCGCCGGAACTGGCCCTCGTGGCGACCCGGAGCGCCACCCCGTAGAGCCAGCTCCCCAGGGAATCGGCATTTCGGACCGAGCCGGCCTTGCGAGCCAGAACCAGGAATGTGGCCTGGAAGGCGTCCTGGGCGTCGTGCGCGTCGCCGAGCACCTTCCGGCAGACGCCCAGCACCATCGGCCCGTGGCGCTCCACCAGCACCGTGAATGCCGCGTGGCCGACGTCGTCCCGGGCGGTCAGGAAGCGCTAGATGAGTTGACCGTCCGAGTGGTCGCCGACCACGCCGAATTGGAATAGGGTGTTGAGTGGACTCAGAATGTCCTCGCCCGCCGATCCGCCCGCCATGGTTCCGTACTCCTTCGTAAAGCCCTGTCCCATAGTGTAGGACGGGTGGGCGAGGATTCCAACTTTTTCCGGAAAGGGCCCGCGCGGTGGTGTGCTGCGCGCGAATCGCAAATTTTTCGATTTTCGCATCCGATGATGCTGTCAAGAGTTCGGGACGCCGATGCCCCGATTCTACGACGAGTGCATTAATGAAATTGGATCTGGCGGCATTCTAGAGGTATGGGATCGTGCGCGCCCAACTTCTGACGGGGATAGGGGTCCATGACACACAGCGCGTCAGGAAACGGATCAGGTCGGGGGTCGTGTCCGACCAGGGCACGGCGACCAGATCCGTCCCGCCCGCGACCAGCCTTACCCCTCCCGAGCGCGGACGCGTCCCGAACTCGCTGCTGGCCCTGGAGATCAGGGATGGAGACCCGGCGAACTGTTGCAAGGGAGTGCAAACCAGCGCAAACGTCGGCCGGGAATCCGGCTGCCGAACAAACGCCCGGTTTGCTCATTCCGATCGAAGGCATCCCGGTCATCGATGGATCGCTCGACATGAACCCCGTCACTCGCCGTGGTGTCGAAAACGGCATGCAGTCCGATTCCTGCCCGTCGGGCAGGAAGGCGCGGTCGTCGGGCCTTGGACGCAGATGGGGGATTTTCACCTTGAGTGATTGGACATTGGGCTGGGACCTGGCTCATCCGAAAGATGACCCTCGGTCCGTCAACGAATTGATCGCGTCGGCCTTGTCCGAGCCGGATGAGTTTCCCGCCTGGAATGCGATCTGGGTCTTGCACGGTCGCGGTACGCAAGAAGTTCTCGATGAAGCAGCCCGGTTATGCCGGAGTTTCTGCATCGTGGAACGAAGCCTGGGCGCGGAAATCCTGGCTCAACTCGGGGCCCCTGGCCGGACATTCCCGGAGGAGTGCGTCCGCCTCCTCCTCGACCTGTTGAGCCAGGAGCGAGAACCCGAAGTTCTCCGGTCGACCTTGGTTGCCCTCGGCCACTACCGAACTCCGGAGGTGGTCGTCAGGATTTCGCGGTTTCGCCGGCACAAGGATGGCCGGGTCCGCGACGGTGTTGTCTTTGCACTCCTGGAATCCGTGGATCCGCGCGCGATCGACGCCCTCATCAAGCTGACAACCGACGAGGATCCGCACGTCCGGGATTGGGCGACGTTCGGCCTGGGCACGCAAGTCGACCTGGACATGCCCGTGATTCGCGAGGCCCTGGCCGCACGCCTCTACGATGCGGATGCGGACACTCGGGGCGAAGCGATGCTCGGCCTGGTGCGTCGCGGAGACCCGCGAGTCCTCCCGGCCCTCCACAGATCGTTGGATACCGATTCGATCTCCACCATGGCGATCGAAGCGGCCTTCAAGGTCGGCGCGCCCGACTTACATCCCCAACTGGTCGCGTTGCAGGGACGGTGGGACGTGGATAAGAATCTGCTGGAAGATGCGATCCGCGCTTGCTTGCCACGCACGGAAGGTATGGGGTAGCTCCTTCTCGATGAACTTCAACATCCACGACCTCAGCCTCGTCGTCCTGATCGGTCCCAGCGTCTCGGGAAAGAGCACCTTCGCGAACAAGGACTTCCGGCCAACCGAGGTCCTTTCGTCGCACTCCTGCCGCGCGACGGTGGGCGCCGACGAGAACGACCAAGCCGTCACCAAGGGCGCTTTCGAGGTGCTCCAGTTCATCGCCAGCAAGCGCAGACCCGCTCGCGCCGCCGCATTCAAGCAGGCTTATTCCTCTCGATCACCTTCGCGAGCAACAAGGACCCCAGGAACAGGCCCCAGCCCACGAACGAGAACACACCGATGAGACGAGTCAGTTGGAATTCGGGCATCGGCTCCAGTCGGGGCACGGACCGCCCGGCGAGTTCGGAAATGTGATCGGGAACGAGCAACATCATGAGTGGGAGCTGAAGCCCTAACAAGATGGGGAACATCAGCAAGATTCCGTAGGTCCAACGCTTCGTCCCGTCGAGTCGATGGAGGACCGGGATGCCGGCTGCCGAGACGACCCCCGCGGGGATGCAGAACCAGAGCGGGGATGAGTCGCCGACGAAATCCAAGAGGACACGCAAGCTCGCCATGGCCCAGAGCCCGTAGACCAGCCCCATGGACCAATCCGGCTTCACGGTCCATCGGTCGGTCTGCACAGAATCGGCAACCCGATCGATGTGGATCAGGCCGAGGCGGGCGGTGAGTTTTGTGAACCCGGTCAGGAGTAGAATCAAGGGGGTCAACCGACGAATCCACCATCTGTGGTAAGCCATGCTGCTCGGCTCGAGCTGGGATGCCCTCTCGAAAGACCTCAACGCCGGAACCAGGTCGCCCCGGCTGAAGAGGTACTGCCCGCGAGAGGAGTGGACGTAAGCGCATTCCGGGTCCAGGGCGATCGCCTTCGCGAAGGCGGCTTCCGCTTCATCGAAGCGGCCCGTTTGCGCCAGGGCCATCCCCCGGATCGTTGCGCAGGAGGGGTCGTCGGGTTGGATCTCCAGCCCGTCTTCGGCAGCCCGAAGGGCGGCGGCCCGATGCATCCGATCGACGGCCGAACGCGGATGGTGGAGCTCGAGATGGGCGAGCTGGGAATAGTAATAGACGCACTCGGAATCGAGCTCGATCGCCTTCCGGGCCTCCCGGATCGCTTCATCCACATGAGATGGCCACGCAACGCGGGAGAGTACGTAGTGGGGCAAGGCCAGGCCGGGGTCCAGCGCGATCGACCGTTCGGCCTCTACGGTCGCGCCTGGAACGTCCCCCCGCTTGGCCAGGATCAGGGCGATTGCGGCATACCCTCGGGCATCGTCGGAGTGTTCGGACAGGTGCCGTCGCCAGCCACGCTCGAACTCAGGATCGCACGATGCGTCCATGGCAGTCTCCCTCCGCTTCGAAAGCCTGGAATCGCCGACTCGAAGGAATTGAGATCTCTCGATCATACCGGCTCGCGATTCCATCGAGCACCGTTTTTTTCTTTGTGATTGCAATCGTGTCACCCTGCGATCACAATCTGAAAAGTCGTCAGTATGATCTGACAAGTTGGGAAATTGAGGCTCTGACGGCTGCTACTGGGTGCTCCTATGATCAGTATCGTTGGTAGCAACAGCCATCCACTACCTGACCGATGCGGCATTCGCTCGATTTTCCGGAAGTGCTTGGTTATGAGAGATCTCCGGCCCCCATGTCTCTCATAAGCGACATAACCCCGAGCACAGAATGGCATCGGCCTTGATTTTGCATTGAATTTGAGAGGAGAAGGCGTAAACCTTCTCCATGAGAAGTTCGACGACGGACTTTTCCCACGCAACCGGGTTTTCCTGCAACGCCGGATCCCCGTTGGATTGGGTGCCCGGCATGGTCGATTGTCACCACGACATCGACCTTGAAGACTTCCGACTTTTATTGGGAACCTGTTTTGCATGCCGGACGTCGAACTAACTGGTTTTCCGTGAACCAAGCCCCTATTTTCGGCGTATTCTTCTGAGGGAACAACCCCTACAGCCTCTAATACAGGAGCGCGACCGTATCATGGATCTGTTCACAAAACCCTACGTTCATCTCTCGGTCGACGCGGTCGACACGGTGGTCTTCGACCCCGAGGGCCTGCTCGACTCCGATCGATACGATCACTATACGACGTTCAACGAGGCCCGCGACGCGGCCCTCTCCAGCATCGAGGTCATGCTGGACGAAGAGGACTACGACGGTGAGGATCATCGCGAGGAACTGGAGCGGATGCTCGGATTGCTCGAAGCTTCGGCAACCTACGAAGAGCTCGCGCGTCAGCCGCACCATCGCTGGCTCCTCGAGCGTCGCGAAGCGGCCCAGGCCGCCGCGGCCTGAAGCGTCCGGTTTGCAGGACCCACCTCATCCCAGGATGATCCGATCCACCTCGACCAGCTTGTGGGATCCGGGTTCCGGCTCTCCGACTGCGTGGAACACGACGGTGTCGGCGGACGAGAGCTCCAGACGAGTCTGATTCAGGTAGAGGCTGCCCAGTGAGCCGTGTCCAAGCACGGCTTTCAGCAGTCCCCAGACGCGCCGCCTCGTCCATTCGAGCCGAAGCGGCAGATCGCCGGACCGATCGACCAGATTGCGTCTCCGGTAGGATTTCGCGCCGATCTCCAGGGCCACGACATCCCCCATGACGACCCTCGAGCCGTGGAGTTGAAGCCGGTCCCATGTCGCGGCCTGCGACAGCAGTGCGACGATTTGCCGGTACTGGTCGGGCGGGATCTCGACGGAATCGGCTCCCGAAGAGGTCCCTCCGGGTCGCGACTCCCGGTCGCGGCAAAGCGCGATCAGAGACGAGAACATCCGCTCGGTCACACCTTGCTGCCGATGTTGACCCAGATAATCGTCCAGCTCGCGC
>JBKQHM010000122.1:0-12340 GCA_052148775.1 Isosphaeraceae bacterium
CCGGCCGCCATTCCAGGGTATCAGCCCGATGGAGACCTTGTTGCAAGCGGCTTACCAGGAACCCGTGTCGGTCACCCGCTTGGTGCCACGAGTGCCGCGGGACCTGGACACGATCTGCTTGAAATGCCTGGAGAAGGATCCCGCGAAGCGATACGCGACGGCGGCCGACCTGGCCGCCGATCTGGGGCGGTTCCTCGACCGTGAACCGATCCTGGCGCGCCCGGTCGGACCTCTGGGCCGGCTGGCGCGGTGGGGCCAGCGGAACCCGGTCCCGGCCATGTTGGAGAGCTCCTTGCTTCTGACTGGAGTCGTTGGCCTGACGGCGATCGTTTGGGAATGGCGGCAAGCCGAGCGTGCACGAGCAGCCGCCAGCGCCCTCGCTCAATCGGAGGCCACAGCCCGAGTCGCCGCCCAGGAGGACCGCGTGAGGGCGGAGAACGCTCAGCGCCAGGCCGAGCACATCTCCGCTCGATTGGTGCTCGACCGGGGGCAGGCGCTGTGTGAGCGAGGCGAGATCGGGCCGGGCCTGCTCTGGCTGGCAAGGGGCCTGGAACAGGCCGAAGCCGCGGGGGACGCCGATCTGATCCCCGCCTTTCGAGCGAACCTGGCCGCATGGGCGGAGCGCCTCGTTGTCCCTCAGGTAAGTCCGCCGATGAAGTCCAGCGTGACAGCGGTCGCGCTCCACCCGGATGGCCGGTGCCTCCTGGTCGGGCAGTGGGCCAACCTGGAGAACAAACCCGGACCCGGCTTGGCGCGCGTGTGGGACTCCCGAACATGGCAGACCCTCGGTCCCCCGATGGAACACCCCGGTGCTGTCCGAGACGCGCGATTCAGTCCGGATGGCCGGCTGATCTTGACGGGGGGAGATGACGGCACGGCTCGTCTCTGGCATACCGACACCGGACAGATGATTGGCCGGCCGATGCGGCATGGGCAGGGAGTCCGTAGGGTGGCTTTCGCGCCCGACGGACGCACCTTGGCGACAGGGAGTGCCGCTGTTTCGGGGGGTGAAGCGAGGATCTGGGACACGTTCACCGGCCAGCCGTTGACGGCACCGCTGCCCCACCCCTACATCGTTCGCGGCCTGGCGTTCAGCCCGGACGGAAAAACACTCCTGGCCGGATGTGGCGTCGCGGGTCAGCGCGCCGTCGGCGGGGAGGCGCGGTTCTGGGACGTCGCCAGCGGCCGTCCGGTCGGGCCGGTTCTGGTGCACACGGATCCGGTCTGGGCCGTGGCCTTTAGTCGAGACGGCCAGACCATCCTGACCGGCTCGGTGGACGGCCTGGTCCGCCAATGGGATCGCGAAACCGGGGAGCGGGTCAACTCCCCCCTCCGGCATTCCTATGCTATTATGGCGATCGCCTTAAGCCCTGATGGCCGCACTTTGCTCACCGGAGGCGACGACTTCTATGGAGCGCGACGTCTGAACAACCTGGGCCAATCCGATCTAGTGACCGCGGTGCAAAGGCACGAAGCGGCCGCGTACCTCTGGGACCTCGGCACGAATTCGTTGCTGGGCGGGCCTTGGGCCCACCGGGCCTCGGTCGACGCCGTTGCCTTTCAACCCGATGGCAAGGGCTTCGCGACGGGTTGTCGGGATGGGCATGTACGGATATGGACTTTACAAGCGTCGCAGCCGAGCCACTGCCAGGTCCTGAACGGGATCATCGCCCGGGCTGCTTTCAGTCGGGATGGCCGGTACCTCGCCCTGGGCGGCGAGAGAGACAAGTTAGGGGCCGTCTGGCTGCTCGATGTTACCACCGGAAGGATCCGGGAACTGCTGCCAGGAACGGGACCTCTTCCGGGAGCAGGCACCGCGGGGCTCATCAGTCGGCCACAAGGGCGGGACCCCCTGAAGGTCGCCCTCGACCCGACTAACGTCGTCGGCTCCATCCACTGCGTCGCGAGCAGCTCGGAAGGACGGACCGCGGCGACGACCGGTTCGGACGGCCAGGTCCGGTTTTGGGAGCTGGCGACCGGCCGCCCGATCGGTCCGCCGTTGCCCCTGGGGGGTGCCACCGATACGAGAGTGGCCTTCAGTCCGGACGGGCGCACGTTCGTCACCAGCAGCAAGGAGGGGCCGGTCCAGGTCTGGGAGACAGCGACCCGCAAACCCATCGGGCCACCGCTCGTTGGTAGCGGCTCGGCGAGCGTGGCGGTGTTCAGCCCGGACGGCCGGTTCGTCGCGACGGCCGGGAGGAGCGGCATCATCGCGTTGTGGGACCCGGTGACGGGCCGGTCCCGTGCCCGTTTCCCCGAGCAACCAGGTGAGATCACGGCACTCGCCTACAGCCACGACGGCCGAACACTCCTGGTCGGGTCCAAGGGGTACGCCAGGTTGTTCGACGCGTCGAGCGGGGGCCCTTTGGGGCCGCCTCTCGAGCATGGCCCGAAAATCGTCTGGGAAGCGGAGTTCAGCCGGGACGACATGCATTTCCTGACGCTCGCTGGCGACGAATATCGAATAGTGGGGTCGGTGCAGGTCTGGGAGGCCGATAGCGGCCGGCCGGTCGGCCCCCCGATGCCGCACCTCGTCGTGCTCTCGGGTGCCGCCTTTCACCCCGACGGTCGGTTCATCGCCACCGGCGACACGGAAGGTAACGCAAGGCTCTGGGACGCGAAGAGCGGCGCCGCCGTCGGTCCGGTGCTGGCCCAGCCCGGGACGATCCAGACCGTCGTTTTCAGCCCGGACGGGCAGACCCTGGCGGTGGGAGGCCGCGACGGGACTCTCACCCTCTGGCCCGTTCCCGCACCCGTGCCCGGAGAGCCGGAGCGGATTCGATATTGGGTCCAATCCATCACGGGGCAAGAACTCGACGACAGCGGGGCCGTCCACGATTTGTCCCCACACGACTGGGAAATGCGTCGAGAAGCCCTCCGCGGTCGCGGCGGTCCGCCATCGAAGCCGCGATGATGAGCTCGGGCGCACCCCTCTCTCCGTCAGGCTGGAAAGCTCGACTTACGTGCCCAGGTGACAGGTATCGTCCCAGAGACGAATCACCCGTTGAGAGCGGTTGTCCTCATACCCCAGAGCACTCAGGCTGGCCGTGCTCAGGAAAAAGAACCTCCCGGCCTCCGGTTCGAGACCGAGCCAGCGGGCAGCCAGCATCCTCAGGAAATGGCCGTGGGAGAACAGCAGTACGTTCCCCTCGATGGACCGCACCCGACTCACGACCCGGTCGGCCCGGGCGCCGACCTGTTCCGCCGATTCGCCGTCAGGGTAGCCGTCGCGGAACATCTGCCAGCCAGGCCGTTCCTTGAGGATGTCCTCCGTCGTCTTGCCCTCGTAGGCGCCGTAGTTCCACTCGAGCAGGTCGGGATCGACCGCCGCGGCGGCCTTGAAGCCAGCCAGCTCACAGGTCCGGGATGCCCGCTGCAGCGGGCTGGTGAAGACCTTGAGGAAGGTCAACCTCCGCAGTCGCTCCCCGAGCCGGCGAGCGTTGTGCTCACCGCGCTCGGTCAGCGGCATGTCGATCAGACCCATGTGCTGGCCCGTAAGGTTCCAGGCCGTCTCACCGTGCCGCGCCAGGTAAATGACGGGAAGCGTCTCGCTCATGACTTTCCCCCAGGGTGTACCGCTCTCAGAGTGTTGTTGAGTCATAGAAAGACATCCGGTTCGAGAAAAGCTCGATGGCGGTGGGGACCGGAAACGGGGGCGCACCTAACTCGCTCCCGCGCGAAGCCACCAAGAACCAGGGAGGGCACCAGAATGCCGGATGCACGGCAATACCAATTACTGACGGCGTCCCGGTATCCCTCTATCTGCTCCACCCCCCGAGCCGGCATCGGAGGCGTTCAGTCCGGGTCGCCGAATCGGATGTCCAGGGTCCGCAGGTAGGTCTGGAGCCCCGCGTCCTGGATCGGCAGCAGATACGCCGCGGCGCCCGACTCATTGTAGTGGGCGTGCCAGATGCCCGGCGGCGTCACGAACGCCGAGGCCGGCTTCCAGTCCACCCGCTCCGGGTCGATGATCCGGCCGCGATCGTCGAGCTCCTTGCCGACGAGCGTGTAGCAGCCGGGCTGGCAGTCGATGATCAGGTCCAGCGCCACCGACTGGTGCCGGTGCGGCACCTGGATGTCGTCCACCGGCAAGACGCCGAGCATCGCCCAGAGCGTGGGAGTGACCGTCAGCGTCTGGTCGCAGCCCCGGTTGGCCAGCAGGACGCTGATGCGGCTGCGCCGCTGCGCCTCGGGCTCGGCCTCCGCCTTGGCCAGTTCGGCCCGCGCTGCCTCGGCGCGATAGAGCGTCGGCCGAAACGTCGGCGACTCGACCCGGGCCCCCAGGTAGCGGACCATTGGTTCGTCGTGCACCCAGTAGAGGGCCGCGTCCGACTCGGCCTCGTGCACCGCCGCGTCGCCAGCCGGCAAGGTCACGAAGTCACCGGGCCCCCAGGGAAACGTCTTGTCGTCGAAGTGAGTCCTTCCCCGGCCCCGTATCACGAAGTAGAGCTGCGAAGAGGCATTGGGCCGGACCCGGATCGACTCGCCCGGCCGGATGTGCAGGAAATTGGCGCAGAGGCTCGGGCTTGTCGCCGGACCGGGGCAGCGAAGCTGACGGCTGAGGTCGAGCGGGATCACGCCGGTCGGCCCTTGCTCGTGCAGCGTGGCGGGGAACTCAGCGTAGGGCACCGGCGAGATGGCGCCCGAGCCGATCGGGTCGGCCGCACGGCTGTACTCGTAGTACACGCCGTCTCCGGTCAGCTCATCGAGGTCAACGGTCGTTGCGTCGCGGGTCAACGTCGCGGACATCGTCAGGTCTCCTCTCTCAAGATCGGTTACGCCGTCGTCGGTTCGATCGACGGCGGGTGGGTCTCGGCCCGCGTCCTGGTCCTTCCGTCACGGGCCTCATCAAGATTCATGGCCTTTCATGGCCTCATAATCTAAGTATACTGGTCTTACCAGTGAAGACAAGGGGGCGATTTGCGGATTCCTTCGTTTTCGTCCTGCACAAGCGGACGGGGAGGGTTTCCCGCAGGGGTGAATTGTCAACGGGATGTCGGACCAGTATGCTGAGTATTATGGCCAAGAAGACACCGACGACGTTCGAGCCGATCAAGCCGATCCGCGCCCACGAGGCGATCCTGGCGCAGTTCCAGCGCAAGATCCTCGAAGGCGAACTGGTGCCGGGCGACCGCCTGCCCTCCGAGCGCCAGATGATGGAGACGTTCGGGGTGAGCCGGCCGACGGTCCGCGAGGCGCTGCGGGTGGCCGAGAGCCTGGGACTCGTCGCGATACGCCACGGCGACCCGGGTGGCCCGCGGGTGCTGGGCCAGCCGAGCGTGGGGGTAACGCGGGTCCTCGACGGCCTGCTGTCCGCCGAACGGACCTCGGTCGCCGAGTTGCTTGAGGCGCGGATGGTCCTGGAGGGGGCTGCGGCACGCCTTGCGGCCGCGCGGCCGGCCGCGGATCTGGGTCCGCTGGAGGAAGCGTACAGGGCGATGGAGCAGGCCCCGGACTTCGCCCGGTTCGTCGAGGCCGATGCGCTGTTCCACCGCCGGGTGGCTGAGGTCGGTGGCAACCGCCTCCTGGTGGTGATCCTGACGGCATTGCGCGACCCGATCGTCCGGCTCATCACGGAGGGCCTGTCCGGCGTGACGGAGGCCGCGGCCCGAGCGAAGATCCTCCGCACCCACGGGGAGATCCTCAAGGCGATCCGAGCTCGGGACGCAGCCGCGGCGGATCGCCGCTCGCGACGTCATCTCTTCGACCTGTACGCCTCGCTGGTCGCGGCCGATGAGAGGCCGCGCCTGGAGTCTCTGCTCGGCTGACCTCGGAGCCACTGCTCGACTCGTCAGTCGGGGACGTCAACGGGGGGGGCACCTCGCTGCGTCCCCGTTTCCGATCCCTGGATGATCAGTGGAACCGCGGGTTTTCGGGTGATTGACCGATCAACTGTGTCGGTCCCTTGCGCACGCTAACGGCCATCACCTCCCAGGTCACGCCGTTTACGATCAGTTCGATGCCGACCAACAGGCCGACCGCCCAGAGGCCGGACTCGGGCCACTGCCGCCACATGGCGAGGCCCAGCAGCACGGTGACGACCCCGTTAAACAGAAGCCAACCCCAGGACGGGACGCGATCGATCAGGGCGACGGCGATGCGGAACAGTCCAACGACCAGGAAGAGCGCCGCGAGCATGAGGGTCAGACCCTCCGCGGCAAGCAGCGGATGTTGAAGCGTCAGGAATCCGGCGACCGCATAAAGGAACCCAAGCAGCAGGAACAGGTAGAACCCGTCCCAGTCGCGAGCCAGGAGCGCCGTGGCCAACTGTGCGGCGGCGGCAATGAGGAGCAGGACGCCGAGAATCACGACGGAGGCCAGTGTCGCGCTAAAGGCGAAGCCGATGGCCAATGTGCCGGCGATGATCTGGACGATTCCTAGAGCCAGGAACCAGCCCCAGTTCTTCCTGATGCCCGTCGCCTCCACCGCCGGCACGACGGCGACCGGGTTCTGCGCGTTGGACGTCATGGATGTACCTCCTGTGAGAGGATCAACGAAGCCATGCCACCGGGCCATTACCGAGGGAATTCGCAAGAGCGCCCGGCCCGGGCAGACGAATCGGCGCGGAGCCGGTGCGGACGATTGCGCCGCGTCGACGTCGATCCGAGCCACCGCGGCGTTGAGAATGGCGGACCCCGTTGGAATCGGGGCTGGGTCCAGGCATAGCCGCCCTTTCAGCGGCCGATATTGCGCAGGTTGATCTCCCGGGCGATGCCGGAAATCCTCTCGACCGCCCGCGCGATCTGGTCCAGGCAGCGGGCGATCACCGCGGGTCGCCACGGATCGATCTCCCGGTCCGGGACCGGGCCGACGTCGTGGGACGCATCCTCCCAGCGGCCTGATGCATCCGGCTCCCAGTGGACCGATTCCACACGGGCCGCCCGGCCCGGCGACGGCTGGAATTGCCGGGCCACTCGCTCCAGGTTGCTGCGGGCCTGATCCGCGTAATCGCCGATCGTCTCGAAAAACCGCTGCCGGAGCGGGTGCTCCTCCTCCAGACCGACAAGGAAGCGGACATACTCGAGGTTGGCATCGATCTCCTGCAGGCAGTCCAGGATGCCGTTGTAAGCAGGGTCGGCGTGATCGGGGCCGGGCAGGTAACGGGCGTCGTCCAGCAGATCGCGCGCTCGCGTGACCGTCTCACCCAGGCTCGGCGGCGCACCTTCCCAGCCAGAGCGAGGGCCGTCGAACAACCGGCCCAGACTCACCACTGTGTCCCTCAGCGCGGCGGCGACCATCGCGCGCAGGCGACGCATGGGCAGCACCGGCCAGAGATAGGCGTGAACGATCATCGCCGTGAAGCCGGCTACCACGATCCCCGCAATGCGCGTCCGCACCCCCGCGAACGAGCCCCACCCCGGACCGGTGCTCGCCAGGTAGGCGAAGGGCAGCCCCATGCCGCCTTGCAGGCCGGCGATGCTGTATCGCGGTCGTTTTTGATAGACCAGATTGGCCACAAACTCGCCCAGGAACACCAGCGCCAGCAGGAGCGGGAAGTGGGGCAGGCGGCTGGTGAAGAAGGCTGCCACAAGTCCGTAGACGAAACCGCTCAGGAGGCCGAGCAGGCCAAGCACGTCGGTCTTGGTCTGGCGGCCGAGGTTGCCGATGCTCGCGAAGAACGTCGAAAAGAACGCCACCTGGGTCCCACCCGGGAAACCGAGCACCTGTTGTTCCACCAGACACAAGAGGATAATGATAACCAGCTTCGTGCTCGCGCGCAGTGAGTTCACGTCAATCAGCCGTGTGCCAGGCGCCAAGGGCTCGAGGGCGGCCAGCTCCCCCGCCAGGCCCCTGCGCAAGCTCGGCAGGAGAGCATTCTGAGACGTCGTCACGGTCTGGAGGTCCTGCAGCACGCGGCGTATGACCGTTTGAGGGGTGCCGTGGGCGAGCAGGACCGACTGAAGTAAGCCGGCATCGAGCGGTAAAACCTCATTTCTGTGCAGGATGGCATCGAGCAAGGCGTGTAAGTGCTCGGCGCATTGGTCGAGGAGGCCGGCCAGTTGCCGGCGCGTTTCGACGGGTAGGGCCTCGGGCAGCACCGGGGCGACGGCCTGGTTGAATAACAGCAGGCGCAGGTTTAGTGCCCGGCAAGCAAGGACCATCCGCCCGAAGGGATTGGAAATGTCCCGGCCACGGCGCAACTCGGGCGCCAGCATCTGGCGCAGCGGCCGGAAAGGGGCCCACTCCTCGGCAGACGCTTCCACCGGCGGCGACTCGCCGGAACGAATCTGCCGGGCCACCCGCCGGCACTGCTCCTCCAGATGGGCGTAGACCGCAGCCAGCCGTTCCAGAAAGACCCTTTCTGTAGTGTGGGGCCAGATCAGGGTATTGACCACGATGACCGAGAAGCCGCCCACGAACCAGTCAATTCCGTAAGCCACGTAGAACGCCAGCGTCTCCCCGACGGTCCCCTGGGAAAATACGAAGATACCGATGGCGGACACCATGCTGCCCATGCTCCCCGGCAGGGGAAACCGACTGGTGAAAAGCAGGCAAGTGAAGATCCATACCAGCGTCACCACCAGATAGAGGAAGGGGGCGTTGTGAAAGGCGATGACGAGGAGGGCCGACACGACGGCGCTGACCGCGATCGCGAATTGTCCCAAGATCGCATTGAGGCGCGGGCTGGGCATGCCCAATGCCATGATGATGACGACGAAAATCGTCGCGAATTCACCAGCGGCCAAATGGAAAAAGTGAGTCAGGGCAGTGGCCAGGCAGCATGCCAGGGCCGTTTTCAAGGCGTGCCTGATCTGCCCCTGGCGCAGAGATTCTTCGAACAGGCCCTCCTTTTGCGGCGCGGTCGGAGTCATGATTGTATTGAGTGAGTGGTAATGCCACAGTCGGTGCAGCGGGCCAGGCAGAGCCTTGTCCGCCGATTTTCGCGACCGCTTAACTTACCCAATCGACACCCAATTGCAGAAGTAGGGACGGCCGGGTTTTCCTGGGTTTTCAGCCTTTCTTCGTTTCGAGAGTTGGGTGTCGATTAGGTAAGCCCGCCACCGATTCCCGCCTCTCCGCGCTGCGTTTCACATGCCGCCCCATCGCCTCTTCCCTGGCGAAACCCCTGCATTTCTTGCCTTTTTCCCGTCCAGCACTTCCCCTATCCCCGGGACCAAACGGCTCCTAGGATCCGTGATCCGAGCGGCGTCGGGCCGACATCGCCAACGGCGCGGCCGCCACTGCGCAGGTAGATTTCCAGCCAACCCGGTCAAGCAGGTACCACATCAACGACGGTCTGATACTCCGGGACGCCCTGCCGGTCTGTGCTCGTCCGACTCCAGAGCCCTTCCTGGCTCTACAAGCCCAGCGGAGATCGCCTTCAGTAAGTCTCTCGGTGTCCCCTGCTGCCGCGGGAAGCGATGCCCCTACCTCTTTGGTACGAGGGTTGCCTTACCCTCTCACGCCAAGGCGGTCGATTCGATGGATAGCACTCGTTCCTTTAGTCGCCCGCTGGACACGGAAGAAACTCAGCTCATTGAGGTCCGAGCCCTGAAGGAGGTTAAAGGCTTCGGGGTCCAAACGAAGAGGTGTGAAGCCCGATGGTCTCGAGTCGTGAACACCCCAGATTTGAGAGCCCAGCCTTACAGCGCGAGATCATGAAGTTGCGCCATGTGGACAATTTCACAAACCTATTCTACCTGGCGATGGAATACATCTGCCTCATCGCGGTGATCGGAAGCACCGTTGAGTTCGCGCAATTCCGGGCTCGGTGGGGGCTGGCGTGGTCGTGGAATATACCTGTATTCGCGACGGCGATCGTCCTGACCGGGGGCATCCAGCACCGGCTGGCGGGACTGGGTCACGAAGCATCTCACTATTCCTTCCTCAAAGATCGCTTCCTGAACGATTTGATACCCGACCTCTTCTGCATGTTCCCCCTGCTCACGACAGTTCACTTCTACCGGTTATTTCACATGGCGCATCATCAGTTCACCAATGATCCGAGCCGCGATCCGGACTTGTTGAACATGGGCGCTGGCAAACGTTTCGACGAATTCCCGATGACGCGTTGGCGTTTTATCAGGGTGGTCTATTTCTGCATTCTGGTCGCGCCGATGCGGTTCGTTGGTTATGAGTGGGCGTACATCCGGGTCAATACGCTCGGCCAAGGAAAAAACGCTTATCGGGAGCGAGCCGGCTCGGCAAGCCCTGCCGATGGTGACCGGCTACGGCTGGGGACGGTGCTCGGACTCGTTTATCTCCTGAGCATCAACTCAGTCTTCTGGTTCCTGACCTGGGTGAAGCAGCCGAACTGGCTCGTCCCCGCGGGCTTGGTGGGCATGGTCCTGGCGGCCGTAACAATCTATCGTCTGCCCGAGCGGGCCGTCCTTCGCTCGCCGATCCATCCGGTCTATTCGACACGATTCGCGAGCGTTCTACGTCTGGGTTACTACACCCTACTGCTCGCGATCCTCTCCCATCTGCGCTGGGCGACCGGCGGGCTCTCGACACTTTACGTCATGACACTCTGGGTCGTTCCAATGGGATCGTCGTTCATGTTCTTCATGTTGTTGAGGGATGTTTACCAGCATTCCAATGCTGATACCGGGCGCCTGTCGAATTCACGAGTCTTCTTCACCGACCCGTTCACACGATGGGCGGTCTTCGTGTATGGCCAGGACATGCACATACCACATCACCTTTTTCCGGCGATCCCACACTATCGTCTCCGCCTGTTGCATGAGCTATTGAAACGCCATCATGAAGTCTATCGCGACCAGGTCGTCGAGACCTACGGCACGTTTCATAACAGCCAGGGACACCGCACCATTCTCGACGAGATGACCCGACCTCGTCCGGCGATTGTACGGAACGGCTGCGGGATCTCGCCCCTCGCAGCTCAGCCGCCGAGTTCCCGCTTCGATCCCGTCGAGCTCGGGCGCGCCGTTAGTGCGCCGAACCACCCGCTGTCGCTGGCGCGGGAGAGCTAATGAGCTGCCCTCCCGTCGTCACCTGCAACTCGCTCGACGGCTCCGGGATCGACGAGATCAGGCGCATCATCGTCGAGCGGACGCGCGAGCGCGAGCGCTCGGGCACCCTCAAGGCCCAGCGCAGCGCGCAAGACGCGAACTGGATGTGGTCGCTGGTCGACGAGCAGATCCGCGAAACTCTGTAGCAGACCGATCCGATCCGCCGCGTCGCCGAGGACGCCGAACGCGAGGTCCGCATCGGGGTACTGTCCCCGGTGCTCGGCGCACGAGCGATCGTCCGCGCACTCCTCTCCTCGGGGATGAGCGGCTGGGGCCGCGCGGAAGAGCTGGGCTCATCTGCCAAAGCGGCGAGTTGACCATGGCGGCATCGCTCTGACATCGGCGATTACGATCCTCCTGAACCGCCCTCTCTGACGAGGTCGGCCAACGCCGCCTGAAGGTGCCTGACGGCCTCCTCCAGGTCAGGATACGCCTGCTGGGAGCCTGTCACATCCCCGGCACTCCCCAGTTCCTCCAGCCGCGCGGCCGCCTGGTAGGCTCTATGCGCACCGAATTGGCCCACCGAAGCCTTTAACTTGTGCGCCGCCCGCTCCACGGCGGCGCCATCCCCGCACAGGACCGAATCGCGGATCTCCCCCAGCAGCTTCGGGCACTGGCCGGAGAACACATCGACCATCCGCCGTAAGAGCTCCCGATCACCATCAACCACGGCCAGGGCGGTGTCCAGGTCAAACGCCGGTCCCGGTGGCCCTTCCGCAGCCGGCGTCCCTTTCGCTCCTTCGACATCCGGAATGAGCAGTCGGCCGATGATCTCGAAAAGCTCCGCCGCCCGGACCGGCTTGGAGACGTAGGCGTCCATGCCGGCGGCCAGGCAGCGCTCGCGGTCGCCTTTCATCGCATGGGCGGTGAGGGCAACGATCGGGACGTGAGTGCTCGCGGCGCTCTCCTTGGCGCGGATGGCCTTGGTGGTGGCAAACCCGTCCATCTCCGGCATCTGCACGTCCATCAAGATCAGGTCGAAGGGCTCCCTCTCCCAGGCGGCCAGGGCCGCCTTCCCGTCGCCGGCAATCACGGGCACGTGCCCCCGCTTCTTCAGGAGGCTGGCCACCAGCTCCTGGTTGAACTCGTTATCCTCCGCGACAAGGATACGGAGACCGGGAGGGATGGCGGACGCCGGGACGCCCGGGAGCGCAGGAGCGGTCTCCGGCCCCGCCGGCAGGCTGCCCAGGGCGCTCACGACCGCACTCAACAGTTCGGATTGCTTGATCGGCTTGCGCAGGAAGCAGCAATTCCCGGTGTCGCAAACACGACTCAACCTATTTTTTCCATATTAACATCCATCCCACCGTTTGTCCCCTCGACGGAAGGTCGAGTTGCTCTGCGCGGTCTTTTTCGTCGCCCGATCG
>JBKQHM010000123.1:0-8559 GCA_052148775.1 Isosphaeraceae bacterium
CCACTACCGAATACCCCCATTTTTCCAGTGGGGCGGGCGTCTCTGCCCGCCATTCTTTGGCCAAGATGTTGAGTTTTCTATGCAACGCTCAGTAGAACGAGCCAGGGAATTCGCATTTCCGGTAACCGACCGCGCCCGACATCGAGACCGGGATGATTGCCGATGAGCCAATCGCCAGGGAGTGAGCGCGGACGCGATTCGCGGGCGTCGGTCTGGATCACGATCATCCTCGGCGCGTCGGCCGCCATCGTCCTCGCCTACTGGGGCTGGCGGGTCCTGAGCCGCTCGGATACCGAGGCGATGGAATCGCCGCTGATCCTCTCGGTCGCCCGCCAGTTGGTGCATGGCCCGGGCGGGCTCTATGGGCCATTCGGCGAGGACAACCCGCTGGTCCTCATCCATGCCCCGCTCTATTACCGTCTGGCGGCCCTGGCGGCCTGGCCGATCGCACGCGCGGGCGTCGATCCGGTCTCCGCCGCACTGGTCGCGGGGCGTTCCTTGTCGGTGCTCGGCCTGCTGGCGACGGTCGCGATGGCCTACCGGCTGGCCCGGCTCGACGGGGCACCGCGGATGGCTGGTTGGTGGACAGTCCTCCTGATCCTGTCCGCGCCGATCCTCAGCGGGTTCCCGTTCGCGGTCCGACCCGACATGCTCGGCATCGCACTCCAGACGGCCGGCATCCTGCTGGTGCTTTCGGCCTTGCAGATGCAGCGGCCGGGTGTCGGGAGATTGATGTTGGCATACACGGCTTTCGGGCTGGCCGTCTGCGTCAAGCAGCACGACGTGGGGGCCGCGACGATCAGCACGGGACTGCTTCTGTCCGCATGGTTAAGCGGGCGGCTCACGTTTGGCCGGATCCTCTCATGCCTCCTGGTCGCGACCTTGATCGTGCTGGTCGTCTTCGGGGCCGAGGAATTCGCGACGGGCGGCCGGATGTCGCAGGCCGTCCTCATCGCCGCGGCGAGGGTGGGACGCATGCATCCGGCCGACTGGGTCCACGTGCGGATCGTCGCCATCGCCTCCTTCGGGAGGGCCATCGGGCTGATCATCCTGCTGTCGGCCGCGCACGTGGCCGCGGTCGAGTCGCGTCTCGGCCTCTCCCGACGGGCTTTCGCAATGGCGGGTGTTGCCCTGGTCGGCCTGATGCTGGGGCTCTTGATACTCCAGCTCTCGCTGATCGTGGGGGCGGGCATCACGGAGCCGAGTCCCCAGATCGTCGACCTGATCGTCAACACCGGCGTATGGAACCTGGTCCTGGGATCCGTGATGGTGATGATCTTCATCCCGACGTGCCGGTTGATCGATCGCCGGTCCGACCCGGGGGGACAACTCAACTTGTGGCTCGTCGCTTACGTCGCCGCGGAGCTCGTCCTCGCAACGGCCCTCTGGAGGATCAGCACGGGCGCCTGGGCCAACTACGCGATCCAGGCTTATGTCCTGGCGAGCGTCCTGACCGCCCGGGCCCTGGCGCGAGCTTGGGAGCAGGCACCCTCCCGACGGCTGGTCGCGATCGCCGCGACGGCGGTCCTGGTCGCGGCGGTCCTGCACGTCTATGAGATCGAGGGACCTCGATACGTCCGTCGTCTCGAGCTCGCCGAGGTCTTCCGACGCGTCGATCGGCCGCGCTCCGAGTTCTTCTTTGTCGATAGTCCCGAGCAGAACCGCGTCGACGGCCGGCTCGACCTCGTCTACGACGACTGGCTCTATCCCGTCTTCGAGTCGATCGGACTGGCCGAGCCCCGCGCCCTCTGGCTCCGGCATGCCTTGACCTCGGGCTCGATCCATGTCGTCGTCACCCCGTCAGAAAGCCCCAGGATCGAAGGCATCGGGGAGACCCTACCCCGGCTCCGATACTTCGCCTTCATGCGCGTGGGGAGCCTCTTCATCTGGGTGCGCGAATGAAGCGGGGCCGAATGGCGGCGCAGGCCACACTCCGGAAATCGTTTCGCCTTGCCCAGCAGAGTGCGAATTCATTAGTATGAACGCCGCTTCTCGGACAGTAGTCGGACAATCCAATTCCTTGCCGATGGGTGGCGCGGATCATGATCCTGGGTCTGGGACCGGTCTTGCGGTACGAGCTGATCACGACGGCCCGACGGGGCAGATACTACCTGGCGCGGGTGATCTACGGTCTGTCCTTGCTGATCATGCTCTGGGGCGAGTTCCGGACCTGGGAGTCGACACATCCCGCCGGCGGAAATATCGAAGAGGTCCATCAGTTCGCCGAGTCGACGTTCATCCAGTTTGCCGGGGTGCAGGGCCTGGCCCTGCTGGGCCTGATCCCCGCCTTGGTCGCCGGCGTGATCGCCGACGACCACCAGCGCAAGACGTTGCATTACCTGCTGGCCAGCCGGCTGTCGAGCGGCGAGATCGTGCTCGGCAAGTTGGGCGCGCGCCTGCTACACGTCGGCACGTTCGTGGCGCTCGGCTTGCCGGTGGTCTGCCTGCTGGCACTTTACGGCGGCCTCAACCCCGAGAATGTGTTTTACGTCTATCTCGGGACGTTCACGCTGAGTCTGTCCGTCGCCGGGTCGTCGATCTTGGTCTCGGTCATGGCACGGCGGCCCCGGGACGCGGTCCTGGCGGCCTACGCCCTCGTGGCGGTCTGGCTGGTGGGACCGCCGATGATGGCACCGATCGCGCATAGCCTCGGCTGGGCATTCGAATGGTACGGCCCGGTCAACGATTGGATGTTGCTCACCAGTCCGGCGCAGGTCTGGTCTCAGATGACCAGGATGTCGATGTTCCGCTGGAGATTCGGGATGCCTTTCTGGGGCCTGGGCGGTTTCAAATCGCAATTCTACTGGATGGCAGGGACCCAGGCGCTGGCCGGGATCGCCTTCATCGGGCTGGCGATCGCCGGTCTGCGACCGTTGCGCGGGACTTCCTGGCCGGGGGCCAGGCCAGGAACGGGCTGGTGGACGCGGCTTTCGACAGGAGCCAGACGGATCTCTCTGGCACGCTTCTCGCGCCCCCTGGCACACAACCGGATCCTCGCGGAGCCGTCGCGGCGACCACCCTGCGGCGAGGCTCCGATGTTCTGGAAAGAGCGATATGCCACGATGGGCGGCGGTTTGCGATGGCTGGGAAGTCGGTACGTCCTCCTGTTCTTCGGCGTTCTGCTGGGCTGCTACCTGCTCGATGTGGCCGCGCCGGCGGTCTCCGAACTGGCAGGCGGTCAACTCTCGGATCACCGCCGCAGTGAAATGAACGTGGCGCTGCGGGAAGCAAGCACGGCGTCGGTGATTCTGGCGATGCTGACCGTCGCGGCCGCGTCGGCGGTGAGCCTGACCGGCGAGCGCGAGCAAGATACCTGGATCAGCCTGGCAACGACGCTCCTGACCCCGGGCGAAGTCATCCGCGCCAAGCAGTTCGGCGCCGTCTGGAGCGCCCGATGGGCGTGGCTGTCACTGATCGTCGTCTGGGCCATAGGGCTTCTTCTGGGTGCGATCCATCCCCTGGGAGTGCTCGCGGCGACGGCGATCGTCGCCAATGCGGCCTGGCTCATCGCCGCGACCGGCGTCTTCGTCTCGTGCCGGGCCCGCAATTCGACCCGAGCGCTTGCGTGGACCTTCATCGCGCTCCTCATTGGGCTCGGCAACGGTCCCGGTTTGCTTTGGGACTCGCTCGTCTCCTACTCAGAGGTCGATCAACTCTCGTTGAACCAGGCCCTGCCCGTATTGATCCCCTTATCGGTGACACGCTATCTGTCAGCCGGATTCCTCAGCACGACGATCATCACCGCCGCGTTCGCGGGCCTGCTCTCGATCTGGTCGATCCGGCGACTCGGCGCGACGTGGGGGCAAGGCTGATCGGGCGGCCGTGGACTGGGAACCGTCGGCTACGCCCACGGCCACTCGTCCGGATCTCAACCGCCCTCGCGACCGCCATTGCCCGAGGCGATGAGTTTTCGCTCGAGACGTCCGCGCGCCTCCTCATCGATCGGTCGCACCCAGTCGCGGCCGATCCGCGCCCAGTCCGGGTCCGCCGTGTCGATCCCCCGCGCCTCGAGGAATCCCGACTCGCAGATGAAAAACTGATGGCGGAAGGGGAAGAGGTGTCCGCCCTCGGCTTCCAGCGACGCACGAGCCTCGTCGTAACAGCCGAACCATCGGTTGAGATAGGCGGCGCCCATCGGTTCGCCATTGCGGGATTCGAAGAATCGCTCGGGGGCCAGGCGGAGACTCGCCGGCACCTCCAGCCTGCGTTTGCAGGCTGTCCAGTTGGGATAACCCAACTCGGCCGCGATCACCGCGAGTGCGTGCTTGAGCCGGATCGACTCGCGACGCCCGACGATCGCATCGGGGTCAAGCGATGCGAAGGCCGGCAGCACGGGGAATCGTTCGGCAGCACGAACGACGCGGGGAGTCTCATCGGAAAGGAGATCCTTGAGCAGGATCGCAGCGCGGATCTTACATTCACCAGCCGTCAAGGCCGCCACGGCGGCCCGTCGCGGGGTCTTCATCGCGGAGTCTCCCATCGGAAAGGCCCTCAACCCGATCTCGGGCCGTTTCTGGGACTCGCGAAGACGGCAGCTCCCGTCGGAGAAGTCCAGTGGGGTGACGTCGTCTTTCTCGGGTGCAGGCGCCCCCCGGCACCTGTCTGCGGGTGATCTTACCAGATCGCCGTGGATACGACACGAGGAAACCCCTCGCGGTTCGCATGCGTGGTGAATCGCCTATCGACTTGAAGAACGACCTATTTGGGTAGTATTCCCTCTTCGAGAAACCCTCTCGGCCGTGAACTTCCGCGACTCGACCCGGGTCCTCGCGACATTGATGGGGATCTCGAATGGGACAGGTCCGCGAGAAAGATCTCTCTCGGTTTTGGGTGGCGCCTGGAATCGGTTCGACAGAGTATCTCGATCGACATTGAGACCAGAAACGCCGAGAATGACGGGTCAATTTCGAGTCGCCGGCGCGCAAAAGTTTTCCCGGATCGGAATTTTTATCTGCCGCTGAATTCAGGACTTCGGGCAGGATTTTCGCCAAATCCGTGGGGATGCGTTCATGTTTTTTGAAACTCGCGGCATTCTATAGGTAGGAAGCTCTCGTGCGCCATTTCTCGCTGTCGCTGGGCCTTCGGGAAACCATGCCGTCCGATCCGGTCCTCACCTCGTCTCGGCAGGAGCAGGCATCGATGAGCAGCGCAACAGATATCCCATCCGGCCGGTCGAATCCTGACCGTCGACGGACGCGAAGTCATGGTCTTTCAATTCCGCCAGCAATCCCGTCCGACCAGGATCCGGCCTGTACCTGAACTCCCTCCAGATTAGGGAGATCAGTGACGGCGACCGCCCTCGATGTTGCAAGAAAGTGCAAACCAGCGCAATGACCGACTGTTGGCAATTCCAACGTTCGCGGACCCCCTATCACGCGAGTTGATGACGAACGCGGAGACCTCGAGCCGGACCCACTTCGTCGACGTCGTCGGGGACTCGACCCGGTTATGCCGGCTATTGTACGATCGTCTCTGAGATCCACCTCCATCCCGCCTCGGGTTGAGGTGACGTTTCCTGACACCATCGCCCGCCCGCACCGAACCTCTTAAAGACCCACCCGACCGAGTTGGGAGCCCCCGGTGAGAGCCTATATCTTGAACTTCGTTGGGCTGGTGAGCGTCCTTTCCCCGCTCACGGCCCATGGCGACGAACCGCCTCGGTTTCGTTTCCACGACGGCGATCGGATCGTCCTCGTCGGCGACACCCTGATTGAACGCGACCAGCGCTACGGCTATCTCGAGACGACCTTGACGGCCCTGAACGCGGACAAGAACCTGACGTTTCGCAACCTGGGCTGGAGCGGCGACACGGTCGCCGGGCTCTCCCGGGCCGGGTTCGACCCGCCTGCGGCCGGGTACAAGCAACTCGTCGAGCAAGTCCTCGCCGCGAAGCCAACCGTGCTGATCGTCGGCTACGGGATGGCCGATTCGTTTGACGGCGAGGCAGGCCGGTCCCAGTTCGTCGAGGGACTCAATCGACTCCTTGATGCCGTCGCCGTGAACCGGCCGCGCGTCGTCCTGCTCTCCCCGATCGCTCATGCCAGTCTCGGAGCTCCCTGGCCCGATCCCGCCCCCCACAATGCGGCACTCGAAAGCTACACGCGATCGATCGAGGAGCTCGCTCACAAGCGAGGCGCGCGGTTCATCGACCTTTTCCGACCGTCACGCTCACTCTATGGACAGGCCCGCATCAGCGATAACGGCATTCATCTGAACGAGCTCGGCTATCGATTCCTGGCCGGCGACATCGCCCAGGCACTGGAGCCCGAGGCTTTCGGAGAACCCGCACGGGTCGAGCTGACATGCGATATCGCGATCGGACCGATTCGCGAGGCCAGGGTTGCCCAGGTTGAGACCGCCGGCGTGGGCGTCCGATTTCGGATGTCGCGGCAGACGCTCCCGGTCGGGAAAACCCCTTCGAGCGAGTTGATCCTGGCGGTCAAAGGTCTCTCTGCGGGAAAGTACGAGCTCAAGGCGGCCGGGCATCGCGTTGCGACGGGTTCGGCCGACGACTGGGCCAAGGGGGTCGCGGTCCTCGGCGGTCCGGACAGGGAACAGGTCGAGCAACTCCGCCGTACGATCAACCGGAAAAACAACCTGTTCTTCGACCGATGGCGGCCGCAGAACATCACCTATTTGTTCGGCTTCCGGAAGCACGAGCAGGGCAATAATGCGGTCGAGATCCCGCAGTTCGACCCGCTGGTCGCCGAGCAGGAGCAGGAAATCGCCCGGCTCCGCAGGCCGGTCCCCCACGACTATGAGCTGGTCCGCATCGAAAGCGAGGTGGCCCGTTGAATCGTTCGACTGATCGGCTGCGCGGCCTTGGTCTACTCGGCGTGATCGCCTTCATGATGGCCGCCCCGGGACGGGTGGACGCCCAGCGGGCACCGTTCCCGATTCCCAACCCCGACCCGGAGATCGAGCGCAAGTCGTTCATCGTGGCCGACGGCTTCGAGGTCAACCTGTTCGCGGCCGACCCGATCATCGAGAAGCCGCTCCAGATGAACTTCGACCCCTCGGGTCGACTCTGGGTCGCGAGCTCGGAAGTCTACCCGCAGATCAAGCCGGGGCAGGTCGCCAATGATAAGGTACTCATCCTCGAAGATCGCGACGGCGACGGCCGTGCCGACAAGACCTCGGTCTTCGCCGGAGGGCTGCTGATTCCCACGGGAATCGAGCCCGGCGACGGCGGCGTCTACGTGGCCAACAGCACGGAACTCCTCCACCTGAAGGATACCGACGGCGACGGCAAGGCCGACCAGACCCGCGTGGTCCTCTCGGGTTTCGGCACCGAGGATACGCACCACATCCTCCACACGCTGCGATGGGGCTACGACGGGATGCTCTACTTCAACCAGTCGGTCTACATCCATAGCCATATCGAGACGCCGCACGGTGTTCGCCGGCTCGGCGGAGGAGGGATCTGGCAGTTCCGCCCGGAGACCATGCAGCTCGACGTGTTCATCCGGGGCCTGGTCAATCCCTGGGGCCACCACTTCGATCGATGGGGGCAGTCGTTCGCGACCGACGGCGCCGGGGGCGAGGGGATCAATTACGCCATCCCGGGCGCCTCCTATTTCTGGGCCGTCGGCGCCGTCCGCGTCTTGAAGGGACTGAATCCCGGCAGCCCGAAATATTGCGGTCTGGAGGTCGTCAGCGGCCGGCACATGCCCGACGCGTGGCAAGGCAACCTGCTGACCAACGACTTCCGCGGCAACCGCGTCTGCCGCTTTGTCCTCAGCGACGACGGCTCTGGGTTCGCGGCGCGGGAGCAGTCCGAGCTGATCAAGACGAGGCATGTGGCGTTCCGGCCGATCGACATCAAGATGGGGCCGGACGGCGCGATCTACATCGCCGACTGGTACAACCCGATCATCCAGCACGGGGAGGTCGATTTCCGCGACCCGAGGCGCGACCACACCCGGGGCCGGATCTGGCGCGTCACGGCCAAGGGACGCCCGCTCGTGCCCCGGCCCAAGCTGGCCGGTGCGACGGCCACGGAACTGCTCGATTCGCTCAAGGCCCCCGAGCAGTGGACCCGGCAGCAGGCCCGTCGCGCGATCCAGGAGCGTGGCAAGTCCGCCTCCGTCCCTCCGCTGATCGCCTGGACGGCCTCCCTCGACCCCAAGGATCCCGAATACGATCACCAACGCCTCGAAGCCCTCTGGACCTTCCAGGCCCTCGACCACGCCGAACCGGAACTGCTCCGATCGCTCCTGCACGCGACCGACCCAAGGATCCGCGCCGCGGCCGTGCGGGTCGTGCCGCACTGGGGCGATCGGCTCTCCGATCCGGTCGCGCTCCTGGGCGAGCGGGTCGCCGACGAACATCCGCGCGTCCGGCTCGAGGCGGTGCGGGCTCTGTCCCGGTTCCCCAGTCTGAGATCGGCCGGGCTCGCCATGTCCGCACTGGACCGGCCGATCGATACCTTCCTGGAATATGCCCTCTGGCTGACCGCGACCGAGCTGGCACCGAAGTGGCTTCCCGAGGTCCAGGCGGGCCAGTTCGATTTCGGCAAGCCGGAACGGCTGGTCTTCGCCCTCAAGGCGGTCAACTCGC
>JBKQHM010000124.1:0-40533 GCA_052148775.1 Isosphaeraceae bacterium
AACAGCTCGGCCAGCTCCAGCCGACGAGCCGCCAGCCGCCACCCGGGGACCGAGCCGAACGCCGTACCGTCCGGAGGATTCGACGGCCATGCCGACGGCGACCAATCCGAGGGGAACACCCCGGTACTCGCGTTCGCTGAGTGGTCCACCGGCACGCCCCGCCCGTCTCGCAACGCCCACCGCACGGCATTGACCCCGCGGTCCACGCCGAGCGTCATCTGGCGGTCGACCGGCTCCCATTCCAGGCCGCCCGGCTCGATGTCCACCGAGGCCTCCAGCGTATCGAGCGAACGCAGTAACCGCTCGTCGAGCTCACGGACCAGGTAGGTCCGGGCCAGCACGTACAAGGTCCCCGAGAAGCCCGCCAGCACCAGGGCCAGCGCCACCAGGAAGAACGCCGAGAGGCGCGTGGCGAGACTCATGGCCCTTCCTCCGCATCCGCGACCGGTGTTGAGCCGAAGCCGTAGCCTCGCCCGCGCACGGTGTGGATGAGGCGCGGCCCGAGGGCTTCGAGCTTGCGACGCAGCTCCATCACGTGGACTCCCAGGGTGTTGGATTCCACGTCGAACGGCTCATGCCAGACATGCTCGTAGATCTCGGCCCGGGTGAGCACGCGACCGGAGTGCTGGAGGAAGAAGATCAAGAGCCCGAGTTCCTTGGTGGACAGGTCGAGGGGCCGGCCGGCTCGCTCGGCCCGTTGGGCGGCCAGGTCGACGGTCACGTCTCCATGGACCAGTATCGCCTCCGGTTCCCCCTCGCGGCGTCGGATCAGCGCGCGGACGCGGGCCAGCAACTCGTCGAAGTCGAACGGCTTGCAGAGGTAATCGTCGGCCCCGCTATCCAGGCCGAGCACGCGATAAGCCACCTGGTCGCGGGCGGTCAGGATCATCACCGGCGTCCGGCGATCTCGCTGCCGAAGGCCCTTCAGCAGCCCCAGCCCGTCCTCGCCGGGCAACCACCAGTCCAGCAGGACGAGGTCCCACGACTGGGACTCCAGCCGGCGCCGGCCCGACTCGCCGTCGGCGGCGTGCTCTACCGTGTAACCCTCCTCGCGGAGCCCGGTAACCAGGTAGTCGGCGATGTTGGCCTCGTCCTCGACCACCAGGATGCGACTAACCATACGCCTATCCTCCCAACGGCCCACGAGCCGTCGGTCCCCACAACCCGCCGTGAGTATTCTCGCGGCGAAGCTCGGTCTTCCGACCTGTCGAACACTTGCGAGAGAGTGGCCCGAGAGCTCAACCCGCCGGTCCGCCATTCAGGCTAAGAGCCTATCCCAGTAGGCTTTTCGTAGGGTGGGCATGGCCCACCGGGCTTGCGACTGGTGGGCCGTGCCCACCCGACTGGGATAGGTTCTAAGATCCGTCCCGATCACTTCAACCCCAAGCTCTCCATCAGGAACGGCAAGTCGATCTCGGGATAGACCGGATACGAGGCGAGCAGGGCGTCGACCCGGGCATGCGCCTGCGCCCGGACCGCCTCGTCGAGGGTGTACTTCGCCTTGTCGCGCGCGCCTGACTTGGTGGTCCCCACCTTGATGTTCTTGAGCACTAGGGCGACCACCGAGGCGATCTCGTCCATCTCGGCCTTGCCCATTCCGAGCGTGGTGACCGCGGGAGTGCCGAACCGCAGGCCGCTGGTGTACCAGGCCCCGTTGACATCGAAGGGGACGGGGTTGCGGTTGAGCGTGATCCCGCAACGCCGGACGGCTTCCTCGGCCTGACGGCCGGTGATCCCGTGGGTCGAGGCGACGTCGACGACCATCAGGTGGTTGTCGGTCCCGCCCGTCACGACGTTCAGCCCCTCGCGGCCGAACGCCTCGGCCAGCGCGCGGGCGTTGTCGACGATCTTCTGGGCATAAGTTGCGAACTCGGGCCGGAGGGCCTCGGTGAAGGCGACGGCCTTCGCCGCCATGACGTGGGGCAGGGGGCCTCCCAGCACCATCGGGCAGCCACGGTCGACGGAGTCCGAGAACTCGGGGGTCGTCAACACGAGCCCGCCGCGCGGCCCGCGCAGGGTCTTATGAGTCGTCGTCGTCACGACATGGGCATATGCGATCGGGTCGAACTCGCCCCGGAGTACCTTCCCGGCCACCAGCCCGGCGAAGTGGGCCATGTCGACCATCAGGACCGCACCGATCTTGTCGGCGATCTCGCGCATCCGGGCGTAGTTGATGTTGCGGGAATAGGCGCTGAAGCCGGCCAGGAGGATCAGCGGCTTGACCTCCATCGCCTGGCGCTCGATGGCGTCGTAGTCGAGCAAGAACGTCTCGCGGTCGACCGTGTAACCGTGCGACTCGAACATCTTGCCCGACGAATTGAGCCGATAGCCGTGCGTGAGGTGGCCGCCCGAGGCGAGGTCCAGGCCGAGCAGGCGCTGGTTGCCGAGGGCCTGGCGAACGGTCCCCCACTGTTCCGGAGTCAGCTTGTACCAGTCGCCGGCGGCGAGGGAGTCCGGGCTCTCGGCACCCAGGATCCTGGCGATCGCGGCGAGCTCGACCCTGGCCCGCAGGATGGCCCAGAACGCGACGAGGTTGGCATCCGCGCCGCTGTGCGGCTGGGCATACGCATGGGCCGCGCCGAAGAGCTCCTTCGCACGCTGGTTGGCCAGGTCCTCGATCGAATCGACGTTGTCGCAGCCGGCGTAGAACCGATGGTGCGGGATGCCTTCGGCGTACTTGTCGGTCAACAGGTTGCCCATGGCGCACTGGGTGGCCAGCGACGAATAGTTCTCGCTGGCGATCAGCTTGATGTTGCTCCGCTGATCGGCCAGCTCCTGGACGATCGACCGCGCCACTTCGGGTGACACCCGGGCCACGCATTCGAGATTGGCCAGGTAGGCGAGGAAGCCCGGGGGGATCGTCGCGGGATCTCTGGTCTGGAAGTAGCTCGCGATCAGGGAATTCGCCATGAATGGGCTCGCATGAAGAGGGAGATGGCGGCGGCTGGCCGGCCGATCCGGCCCGCCGCGGCACCATGCCGGGATTCTCCGACTGGCGGGGTCGATCGCTGTGCAGCGCGTGTCATCCGGTTATAATAGCGGCCCGCCAACGTTCAAGATTGTAACGGTCGGGGAAGACCCCGCTCAAGAGACGCTGTGGAGGGCCCGCGATGGCACTGGAGTTTGCGCCGGGGAAAACGCGGATCGGCTGGATCGGGACCGGAGTGATGGGCTCGTCCATGTGCGGGCACTTGATGGCGGCCGGATATCCCGCCACGATCTTCAACCGGTCGGTCGAGAAGGCCCGGCCGCTGGTCGAAAAAGGGGCGACGCTCGCCGACTCGCCCCGGGCGGTCGCCGCGGCCTCCGACGTCATCTTCACGATCGTCGGCTATCCCCAGGACGTCCGCGAGGTCACGCTCGGGGAGGACGGCACGCTGGCCGGGGCCCATCCGGGTGCCGTGCTCGTGGACATGACCACGAGCGAGCCGGTCCTGGCCATCGAGATCGATCGGGCCGCCAGAGCCAAGCAGGTCCACGCCGTCGACGCGCCGGTGTCCGGCGGCGACATCGGCGCGAAAGAGGCGCGGCTCTCGATCATGATCGGCGGCGAGAAGGCGGTCGTCGACGCGCTCCGCCCGCTCTTCGAGGTCATGGGCAAGACGATCGTCCACCAGGGTCCCGCCGGCGCGGGCCAGCATACCAAGATGGTCAACCAGGTCCTGATCGCTTCCAACATGATCGGTGTCTGCGAGGGCCTGCTCTACGCATACAAGGCCGGGCTGGACCTGAATGTCGTGCTCCAGAGCGTTGGCAGCGGCGCGGCGGGATCCTGGAGCCTGAACAACCTCGGCCCCCGGATGATCGCCGGAAACTTCGAGCCGGGCTTTTTCGTCGAGCACTTCCTCAAGGACATGGGAATCGCCCTGGCCGAGGCCCGTCGGATGAAGCTCTGCCTGCCCGGCCTGGCCCTCGCCGAACAGCTCTACCACGCCGTGGCCGCACAAGGATACGAACGCAAGGGAACCCACGCCCTCATGCTGGCCCTCGCCCGGCTCTCGGCGATCGAGTGGAAGTAGCGATCGATTTTCCGCAGACGAGAGCCCGAGTGCCTGGAAAGCCGAGCGGCTGGCTCGAGTACCCCTTATGCATGGCGGCGCAAGGTGTTTTGACCCGGCTCGCGAGGCCGATTCGATCGGAGAGGCGTGGTCCGGGACGACCGGCGGATGGACTCGAGCTCGGCGTAGACGGGCCCGATCCAGCGATCGGCCATCTGCCTGATCAAATCCGTCGCCGCGCGGTCCTTCGACTCGGTATCGTCCTGGAACGGCAGGGGGGGATTCTTGGCATCGAAAGACGTCGCTGCCCGCATTCGCCCGGCATCTTCTGCCGATGCGAGGATCCCGAATGCGTCGAGCAGCCTCGTCTCGACGGCCCCGGGCAACTCGGAGTAATTCAGGAGCAAACCCGGGTCGCGGCGGTGCCGCTCGATGGCAACCCGGCAGAATGATGAAAGGATCCTGGCGCAGTGCTCCTCCGGCTTCGTGAGGGCCTCGAGCATGGAAGCCGGGTCGGCCGGTCCGACGCCGAGCCGCCCCGGAATCATATAAGCGGACCTCTGCTTCATCTGCGAGACCAGGACCTCGACGGGATCGCGATACACGAAGACCCACGGCACCCCGGGAAACGCCCGACGGATCAGCGGCAGGTCCAGGGTGTTCCAACTGTCGAACTTGACGACCAGGTGCGCCTCGTCGCCGCGGCGGGGTTGGCCGAGCGCGGCGATCATGCCCCGGAGCCATTCGACCCGCTGATCGTCGCAAGACCCGGGCGCCCGCAGGACCGAGTCGATCGGGTCGGCCTCGGAGATCACGACCGACTTCTCCTGCGCGGCCAGCATCTGGGCGATCAGGGTCGAGCCACAGCGCGACATGTGGAAGATGAAGCCGGCGGGCCGCAGGCCCGGATGGACGGCGGCGCGATCGATGAGCGCATCGATGGGGGTGCGGTGTCGGAAGAGCAGGCAAAACGGCTCGCGGAGTCGGCGGCCGATCGTCTGATCGAAGAAAGGATCGGTGAAGCGTTCCACGCCGAGGTGGCACCAGTCCACCGCCGGCGGTGACGACGTCCAGTCGACGCGGATCGGCACCCAACCTTGCAGGAGATCAACCCGGGTCATCGGATGAACCTCTCGATCCAGGCCCGGTGGGCGGCTCGCAGGGCGTCCTCCACGTCGCTCTCGTTGAAGACGAAGTCGTTCTGGCGCCCCAGCCGTTCGACGAGGGCGATGAAGGCTCGGCGGTCCTTCTCACCCGCGAGGGCCTCCTGGAGCGAACGGTCGCGGAGGACCCGTTCTCGGAACGCGTCGAAGCCCCGGGGCGCCGCGGGGGGGGCATCGGTCAGATTCGGGCCGGCGTCGCCCGCGGCAAGCTGGGAGTGGAACCAGTCGTCGGCGATGCAGTCGACGACGAGGTGGACGCGATCCGTCGTCCCGCGATTCCGGACGCTGTGCCAACGATTGAGCTCGAGGTACCACGCTTCCCCCTCGTTCATGATCACCCTCCGGCCGTCCAGGAGGAACTCCACGAGCGCATTCGTGGCGACCGGGATATGGACCCTCGCCTCGCCATCGTCGAGGCCGAGGTCATAGTCGCGGTGCTCGAGGATGCTCGCGCCGGCGCCGAGCTTCAGGAGCCTCGCCGCCTTGAGCGGGCATCGGAAGGCCGACAGGACCTCTCGAAAATAGGGGCATCGGTCGAGGATCGGCGAATTGACGAAGTCCGACCCGACGCCCAGGCCCGCGAGCAGACGGCTCCCGGCCCCGGCCCTGGCCGAGACCCGGAGCGCGACGCCGCTCCAATCGCCGACATACTCGCGCGTGTTGAAGTGCGGCGTCCAGTCGCTCGGCGCGATCGCGCCGAGGTCCGCCCGGAGGCGATCGGAGTCGAAGCGGAGCGGGATCTTGCGAGCGAGGATCATGGTGCCCCGGAGGTATGGCGGATCGTGACATCGGGCCGCGCCTTGCGGAGGGCCGCGATCCGCGCCGCGGTCGTCCGCGTCCTGGTGAGGTCGATCTCCTTGAGCTGCTCCAGCTTCAGCAGCCGCGCCAGGCCGTCGTCGGTCACGCGGGTGCCCGAGAGGTCGAGCTTCTCCAGTTCCGCGAGGCCGCTCAGGCGGGTCAGGCCGGCATTTCCGACTCGCGTCCTCGACAGCACGAGGGCCCGAAGTCCACCGAACTTGACGAGGTGGGCCAGCCCGGCGTCGTCGACGCGTGTCCCGGCGAGATCGATCTCCTGGAGGACGGGCCGCTCGGCGAGTCGCGCCAGCCCTGCGTTGCCGATCTTCGTGCCCGCCAGGCTCAGCACTTGTAGACCGTCCAGCTTCGCCAGGTGGGCCAGGCCGGCATCGGTCACGGCCGTCCCGGAGAGGTCGAGCACACGGAGCCGCTTGAGGGGCTTGAGGCGGCCCAGGCCGACGTCGGAGACGCGGGTCCGGACCAGCCGGAGTTCCTCCAGGACGGCGAGTCCCGAGAGGTGGGCCAGGCCGGCGTTGCTGACGCGTGTGCCCGAGAGGTCGAGGATCTCGAGCCGTTCCATCCCTTCCAGGTAGCGTAGGCCCTCGTCGGTCACGCGGTTCCCCGGGAGGTAGCAGGCTCGCAAATCGGCCATCCCCTCGACGTACTTCAGCCCGAGGTCCGTGACGGCGCAAGGGGCGATGACCAGGGTCTGGACGGTCGCCAACGGGATTAAGGGGACGAGTTGCGCGTCGGAGGTCCGCGGGTCGCCCAGTATGACGCGGACCACCGGCGCGCCGGGGCGTTCCTTGTCCCGCTCGACCAGGCCGATCCGCTGGAGCGCGGCGACCGCCCGACGCTGCACCGGAGGGAGCGGCGGGATCGTAGCCGCCGCGGGTGCCCGCGACTCGTCCGCGGCCGACGGGCTGGCCAGCAGGACGACCAGCAGCAGGCCAGAAAACCGACGGGCCGATCCCGGCCTTTGCGGCCTTGCCTCACGCGCCGTTGGCATCGGTAGACCACTCCATCAGGTAATAGAGCTCGTTCTCGCCGACCTCCCGGAAACCGAGCCGTCGATAGAGATTGATCGCCCGGTTGGCCCGCTCGACGTGGATTCGCACCGGTTTTCTCGTCATCCTCGCCTCGTCGAGGAGCCCTCTCAGCAGCGCCCCGCCGATCCCGGCACCGCGGGCCTCGGGCAGCAGGGCGATGTCGATGATCAGGATCTCGTCCTCACCCCGGTGGACGTAGAGCCGGCCGACCGGCCGGGCTTCCCGCAGGATCACTTCGAAAGCAGCGAGAGGGTACTGCTCCAGATAATATCGGTGCTGGGCGTCGAACTGCATCCGGAGGAAGGCTCCCCTCTGGGCATCGTCCCAGGGGACGATGGCCAGCTCCTCCTCGCGAGTGCTGGCGTAAACACGCCGGAGGAAATGCTCGTCCTCCGGGCGGATGGCACGCGTCGTGACAGGGCCAGTCGGGTTCATGGCTGGCAGTCTCGATGAGATGAGGGATTCCTCGCGCCGATACGTCTCGCCGGGATGCGCCCGGGATCAGCACTCAGTTCCTGGAGGGAAAGATCCCTTGCAGGGCGATGCAGAATGAGAGCGCGAGGTAGGGCGATAGGTTGTTGTGCGCCGCGTTCCCGCCGGTCGGGGAAAGGGCGTTCGCGTTCATCACGGCGCTCGGAGTCGTGGCCGCTGCGTAGGCGGGTGGTTTCCCACGCCCGCCGGAGCCCCAGACGGCGTTACTGGGACTGCCGACCCCGCCGACGGTCTGGCATTCCGCCGTGTGAGAGTGGGCCGGCAACTGGGCCGCGGTCAGGGTCACTGAAGCCGCGCCGCCCGACTGACCGAGGTTATAGTTACTCAGTCCCGTCCCCTGGCCGAACCCGACGGGGACGTCCCCCTGGAGATTGGGCAGGGCGAAATTGCTCGTCCCGTTGCCGCCGTAAGTCGTCCCGAGGATCGAGAAGAGCGCCGTGTTCTGGGAGATCGGCAGGAGCTGCCCGTTGCAGAACGCCCAGCCTTGCGGCGCGAAGTTGAAGCCGAAAATACTGATCTGGCCCAGGAACGGTGAGGACATGGCATCGACCTCCTCAATCAGGTACGCGACGGGAAGATGCCCTGCAGGGCGATCACGAAGTTGATGACGAGATTGGGCTGGAAATTGTCGTGGGCCTGGCCCCCGCCGGCATTCCCAATCGCCGCGGAATTCATGACCGCGTTGGAGGCGCTGCTGTACGGGCTCGCCGTGCTATTGGCCCAGACATCGCCGCTCGCGCCCGCACTCGTCGCGGTGGCGGAATCTCCGTTGACTTGGTGCGTGTGGCTGGGCATCTCGCTCGAGGTCAGGGTATGAGTCGCCTCGCCCGCGGCCTGGCCGAGCACGAAGCCATTGCCGAAGTGCATCGGCGTCCTCCCCTGGAGGTTCGGCAGGGCGAAGGTCGTGATCCCGTCCCCCCCGTAGGTTGTGCCCAGCAGCGAGAAGAGCGCCGTGTTCTGGTTGATCGGCAGGAGCTGCCCATTGCATAACGCGAAACCACTGGGCGCGAAGTTGAACGCCATCATGGAAATCTGACCGAGGAAGGGAGTGGCCATCGACGATCCTCCACGCCAAAGGTTGAGACTCGCCCGGACGGTGATCTCGGATCACCCGGCGACCCCCGTCAGTTTCGTGACGGGAAGATTCCAAACAGGGCGATGATGAAGTTGAGCGCCACGTAGGGCATGATGTTGTTGTGAGCCTGACCCCCTCCGGTGGAGGAGATGGCCGACGAGCCCATGATGGCGTTCGGGGCCGACGAAGAAAACTGACCCACGTTCGATTGCGCCCAGAATCCCCGGCCCGGACCTTGCTGATTGCCGGGCGCCGACTGCGCCTGGGGCGCGTGGGTGTGGTGAGGAATCTGGGAAACGGTCAAGGTGACTTGCTCCTCCCCACCGGTCATGCCCATCACATAGGTGATCCCGTTGCTCCCGTTGGTCCCCTGGTGGACGGGGATCCGGCTCCGGAGGTCCGGCAGGGCAAAGGTAGTCTGCCCGTTGCCGCCGTATGTGGTGCCGAGGAGCGAGAAGAGTGCCTCATTCTGAGCGATCTCCAGTGTCTGGCCCTGGCATAACGCCCAGCCTGTCGGAGCGAAGTTGCCCGCGAACAGCCGGATCTCACCGACGTACGGGTTGGCCATGAGAGTCTCCTTCGGGCGAGTCTGTCCCTGCTCGAGGGGAACGATGGTCGAGCATTCGAGGATCGTGCGCCGGTCACGAACCGGGCCGGTCACGCCGCGATCAGGCGAAGATGGCCTCGTAACGCACTTCGGCGGGGTCCGGGCCGATTTGTACAAGGAACAAGGGGAACACCCCGATCTGGGGGTGCTCGACCCGGTACGTGTCCTGGATCAGAGCAGTACCCGGGGAGCCGAGGAAGATCAGTGAAAAAGCCGGAGTCGACTCCGGTGCCCGCCGTCCCGGCCCGGCGATCGTTTCGGAGCGCGTGACCTTGGCCAGGTGCACGCACTGGGGCGCCGTCCCCGCCCCGGCGACGATCAGGAAGTCGGTGCCGAGGTGCCGCTCGAAGATCTCCGCGCTTGTACGATCCAGGGGTCTCACGAGGGGGCTGAGAGCCGTCTTGGCGCGCTCTGCCGGCACTGAAGGCAGCTCGGGCACGGATACCTTCCCTCTCGAGAGCCATGTCGGGAGGATCGCGCCGGCACCGCCCCACGCCGCCAGGCGGGAGAGAAACCTTCGTCGAGGGACGAGTCCCGGGAACTGCATCGGCGTTGTTCTCCAGTTGCGACATGAAGGGCCGGCCCAGGCCGCACCCGCTTCAGTTGAAAACCGCCTCATATCGAGGACCGTGCTCGTCCGGGACGATGGGGACGATGAACATCTCGAACGCCCCGAGTACGTCGTGCTCGAACGCGAACGTCCCCTGGGACAACCGGAGACCGGGCGCCCCGCGGAACACGACCGAGAACGGCAGTGCACGCGTCGGATTCCCCCTCGACGGGTGCGCGGTTGCCTCGATCAGGGTCAACTCGACCACGGGACCGTGATCGGAGACGACCCGGAAGCAACCTCCCAGGTACTTCGAGAACATCGGGAAACCGGGTTGGTCGCCGATTCGTTCGAACTCATCCATTCCCCGAGTCTCCCAATACACCCCAAGGCACCGATATGGTGAACACACCTCGGGGTGATCGTCAACAAAAATCTCCAATGAATGCCTGAATTTTTCCGACTTGGAAGCGGCCTGATCGCAGTCTTGTCCTGGATTGTCAACATTTCCCGGCCAACCGTTATTCTGGCTCGCACATTTTTCTTGCTTTCCTGGTGTTCCGTACGCTCTAATGCGCCGCGAGGCCATACAACCGGTCCTGTTGAGGAACGTACATGGCCGTCGACGCGAGAGAGGCGTTTCGTTCGTTGCCGATGGGCCACATATCGACCGGCGATGAACTCAAGAACTGCCTTCGAAATGGCAGGCACCTGAGCAGGGCAGCCTGTGACGCTTGAAGGTAAGGGCTGCCTCCACGCCGATGGGCGATCGGTCGAATCGACGCGATCCGCGAACGACCGCTATACCGGCGATCATCGAACAGGCCAACGGAAGCGGAGTAGACCATGGCGACCACACGAAAGGGCCTCTGGTGGGTCCGGCACGACCGTCTACGCGACGATCATCATGACCGGAAGAATCGGCGGCGCGGATCGGATCGGCCCGACAGAGGACTCCGGCCGGGCCTCGACGCCCTCGAACCGAGAGTGACGCCCTCGACCTTCACGCCCACGACCTTCTCCGATCTCACCACCATGGGCCAGACGCTCCTGGAAGCCAGCGACGTCAATCAGACGACCGGTGGGATCATCAGTCAGGGCGGAAAGGTCACGCTCCGCTCGGCGATCATCGCGGCCGACGAGGACGGCGGCTCGAACACGATCGATTTGCCCGCGGGCACCTACCAGCTCACGATCGCGCCGGCGGCCGGTAGCAACGGAGGCAATGGCGAGTCCGGCGAGCTGCCCGTGACCAGCGCCCTGACCATCGACGGCGCCGGCTCGGCGAGCACGATCGTCGAGGCCGGCACGTCCGCCACCAATGGCATCTCCAAGGTCTTCTCGTTCAACCCCCTCGGGGAGCTGAACGGCTTCGCCGTCAGCATGACCGGCCTAACCATCCAGTACGGTAAGAACAATAACACCAATCCCGACGGCGACGGCGAAGGGGGCGCGTTCGACTTCGACGCGGGCCCGGACGGGCTCGGCTCCCTGACGATGAACGACGTCGTGATCAACCAGAACTCCACGACCAACGGCGACGGCGGTGGCATCGCGCTGTTCGACGGCGGCGTGGTCTCCATTACCAACTCCAAATTCACGAACAACATCGCGAATGGGTTGACGGGGGGCGGGACGGGCGGGGCCATCTTCATCGGCTTTCCCGACACCGTGACCGCGTCCACCAAGTTGACGATCTCGGGCTCGACCATCTCCGGCAATGTTACCGCCGGAGCGGCTGGCGAGGATGGGGGCGGCATCCTCTCGGACGCCAACTTCCCGGTCATGATCAACGGCTCGACCATCTCCGACAACAAGACCACCACCTCTCAGGCGGTCAACGGCGGCGGGATCGCCGACGAGGGTTCCGGCGGCCTCACGATCGACCAGGGCACCGTGATCAGCGGCAACTCCGCCTCGCATTGGGGCGGCGGCCTCTACTCGACGGACACGGGGAGCATCACCGATACGACCATCATCAACAACTTTGCGGCCGGCGGCACGAGTAGCCAGAGCACCAGCGTCAAGGAGGGCGGCGGAGGGATCTCCGCCGATGAAACTTCGGCCGATATCACCATCAGCGATAGCCGGATCGTCGGCAATACCGCGACGGTCGGCGGCAGCCAGCTCGACGGCGACGGCGGTGCCTCCGATGGCGGAGTCCTGGACGCGAAAAACAACTGGTTCGGCACGAACTCTCCCTCATCCAGCTTCTTCGGGGCCGGCGTGAAGACGCTGACCACCACGCCGTACCTGGTGATGACCTTCTCGGCCTCGCCGACGAAGCTCGGCAGCGGCTCGACCTCCACCTTGACCGCGTCCATCACCACGAACAGCGCGAACACGACGGGCTTCTCCATCCCGGACGGCACCCCGGCGACCTTCTCGGGCGGGACGATCGGCTCGGTGAACCCGTCGAGCACGACCACCACCTCAGGGACGGCGACGTCCACCTTCACGGCCGGCGCGACCGCCGGGACGGGGAACGTCTCGGCCACGATCGACAACCAGACGCTCACGGTCCAGCTCGACGTGGTGGGCGCGCCGACGGCCAACCCCCAGACGGTGAACGTGGCGTTCGACACGGCCAAGGCGATCACGCTGACCGGGTCGGATCCGAATAGCCCGCCGCTGTCCCTGACGTTCGCGATCGCCACCGATCCGGCGCACGGCTCGCTCTCGGGCACAGTGCCGAATGTGACCTATACGCCGAACACCGGATTCCATGGAACCGACAGCTTCACCTTCACCGTGAATAACGGGACCAGCACGAGCCCAGCGGCGACGGTGACGCTCGACGTTGCCGCGGGCGTCCCCACCGCCAACCCGCAATCGGTCACCTTGAATGAGAACGCGTCCGCCGCCCTGACATTGACCGGGTCCGACCCCGACGTCCCGGCACTGCCGTTGACCTACGCGATCGTCACCGGTAAGGGCCCCGCCGAGGGGACGATCTCCAACTTCAACGCGGCGACCGGCGCGCTCACCTACACGCCGAACCCCAACTATTTCGGTTCCGACAGCTTCGAATTCACCGTGAGCAACGGGATCAACACCAGCGCCCCCGCCACCGTCTCCCTCACGGTCGATGAGACGTCGGCGACCGTGAGCGGCACGGTGGGTGTCTCCTGGGGCACCTCCGGCACGGCCACCCTCCAGACCACTACCGGCGGTCTCCTCCTGCCGGCGGGCCGCAGCACGGACCTCCCCTGGCTCGGAATCGACAAGCTGAGCATCACCTTGAGCCAGCCGGCGGCCCTGTCGGCGTCCGACGTCTCGGTCACCGGGATCAGCGTCGCCAACTACGGGCTGGTTACCGTCTCGGGTTCGGGTACGAATTACACGATCACCCTGGCCCAGCCGATCGACGTGGCCGACCGGGTGACGATCACGATCGGCAGCGCCAACATCGCCACCTACACGCGTCAACTCGCCGTCTTGCCGGGCGATTTCAACGGTGACGGCATCGTGACGATGCAAGATGCGATCCTGATCCGCAACGAGTACCTCGGCATCGCCGGCGCCGTCCCGACCATCTACGGCGACATCAACGGCGACGGCACGGTGAACATCGAGGACTACAACCTGGTTCGCGGCCGCATCGGCACCGTCCTGCCGACTTGATCGGATGGCGGACCATGTCCCGGCCCGGGGCCCTTGCAAAGGCCCCGGGCCCGCTCAAACTCGCAACCTGGACACTACCCCCTCCGGTCAAGTCGCGATCGCCGACCGGGGAGAAAAGATCGCGGAGTCACGCCCAATGCCAGATTATCCAACGTCCCGGGCCTCCCTGTTCGCGATGGTCCTCGCCGGCTTCCTCGCCTCGTTCGGTCCGGTCGCGGCCCGGGGGGACTTCGTCGTGACGGTCCTGTCTTCCTCCGCTCCCGTCGGAGGCACGGGCAGCTTCGACGTCGACCTCACCAACAACAGCGCGTCGACCACATACGACGTCTCCGGGTTCTCGGTCGAGCTGTCGGTCGCCGGCAGTTCCGGCGTCAGCTTCACGGGCGCAACCGTTGACACCACGGCCACTTATCTCTTCGGCACGCTCCAATCGCCCCCGCTCACCATGAACACGTTTCCGATCACCGACTTCATCGCCAGCGACTCGTCCCAGACATCACCTTATTACACGATGGTGAGTCCCGGCGGCACATTCGGCCTGGAGCACGTCACCTATTCGGTGTCCCCCGGCGCGGCCCCGGGCCCGGTCACCGTCTCGATCCTGGGACTCGGGTCGACGACCGACACCTACGATATCGAAGCGAATCCCCTCCCTACTGACGTATCGGCAGGTACGATCACGATCACGTCCGCTGTCCCCGAGCCTTCGTCGCTGGGGCTCTTGGCCACGGGCTTGATAATCGGCTCCTCCATTTCCCTTGCCCGAAGACGACGGCCCAAGGATGACTCGCGCCGCCCGTGTCCGAAGATCGGGCCAGCATGGACGTTTGATCCATCTGTACACGGTTCGCGTTCGAACGAGGACCAGGTCGGCCATTGGATCAGGTGACTCCGGCGAGCAAGAAAGGTCGATACGAGCCCGAAGGAGCCCTTTTCCTCGACAGGGGACGAAAAGCTCGCCGCAGCCGAGCGGCAAGGACCATGGCGATAACGATGTCGAAGGGTTGTTGATCCGCCCCGGGCGCAAAGGCATCGAGCCGATCTCAGGCCGTCTTCGCCGAGGCACTCCCCCCCACGACGGCGACCGACCCCGCGGAGATCGAGGGAATCCCCGACCAGAGCCATCCGGGCTCGTGGAATCGCATCATCCGCCTCGACGAGATCGCCAGGAAGTCTCGCACGAATACCGGGATGGCCGAACGTGCGAAGATAAATGCTTTCGGCCGTCGCAGGGACGGCCGACTACGGAATCTCGGCCTTGAGACTTTGATCGATTTCCGTATAGAATCGGCTCTTCGGTCTATTCCGGACGCCGTGAATACGTCCCGGACGCTCCCGTTTCTTACTTTCCGACACCCCAGAGGAGAACGCATGGCCAGTCGTCGACGAGGCAAAGGACGTCGCAAAGTGGGGCGCAAGAAGCGCCGCATGCGTAGCCGCATCCGGCATCGCAAGAAATAACACGCCCGGAGCGTAGACCAGAACCGACCCGGCGGAGATCGTCGAGCACGCCGTCTCGTCTCGGTTCGTTCCCCACGCTCTGCTCGCGAATTCCCGAGATTCGACCCCCATGCGACTCGGGGCATCGTCTCTTCACCCGTATGCGGGACTGCCCGGGCGCGAGTTCCCTCCAGGACTCCGCGCCGGCATCGTTTGCACCTCGGGTTGCGAAAACGGAAAGAAGGCCGGACTACGCCGACCCACCCCACCGTAGAACGGAATTCATCCCGTCGGGTCGACTGTTAAGCCGTGCCTACGCTACAGGAATCGATGTCTCATGACGACGATCCGGGCCCTGGCTTTTTCCCTCCCGTTGTTCGTCGGCTCGGGTCTACTGAAAGGCGCAGAAGCCGGTCCGCCGGCGGCTGCCCTCCCGGGTCGCGTTTTCGCCACGAGCCGCCACGCCATCGACGAGGTCTTGACCCGCTCCTACGAGCGCGGTGTCCCGATGGGCTGCACGGGCGACCGCGTCTGGGCATCGAGCCCCCAGGGCTGGGCCTTCGGCGACGACGTGCACTGGCTGTACTTGACGAACCTCAACGCCTTCGACCTCGAGGTCAGCGACGAGCACGGCCTGCTCGCCCCGGCCGGGGCGACCTATTATCCCAGCCATATCCACTATGAAGGCGTGCTCCGCAAGGAGATGACCGCCTCCGCCTCGTTCACCTACACCCTGGACAAGGTCGAGAATCCACTGACCGAGCCGTTCGAGCCCCGCAAGCGCTGGACCTGCTGGTCGAGCGGCAAGCGGCAGGATTGGTTCGCGGTCCAGTTCGCGACGCCCCGCACGCTGATTGGATTCGACGTCCATTTCTTCAGCGATCCGCCCGCGGGCGGTTGCCGGCCTCCCGATTCGTTCGAGGTCCAGTATTTCGACGGGCGATTCCATTCCTGGAATCCCGTCAAGTTGATCAAGGCGTTCCCCGCGAAGCCTCGAGAAGGCGAGAACCGGGTCCGATTCGAGCCGGTCCAGTCCACGCGGTTCCGACTGCTCTTTCATCACGCGGGGAGCAACTACTACACCGGGATTTATGGCCTCAAGCCGATCGACGAGAACCCGAAGGACGCGGTCCCGACCTCCAGCCCGTTGCAATTCACCGGCGACAAGTTCATCACGGCCGACGACCTGCTGGTCTCCGTCATCCGGGTGCACAACCCGACCGACCGGGTGCAGACGATCTACGTCGAGCCGGTCGTCCAGCCAGCGACCACATTCTCGTATGAGTGGATCGGCAGCAATTCTGGCCTGACGCCCTTGAAGGAGGGTGAGGTCTCAGGCCGCGAGCCGAGGTTCCTGACCCTCGACGGCCGGCAGGAGTTGCACGGCGAGACCGTCCATAGCCGGTTCCGTTACGCCGTCGTGGACGATCCCCCGCGCACGCTCAAAGTGGCCGCCAGCCGATCGGCGCGGGGCGTCGCATTCGACGGTTTCGCCAGGCCGTTGCGCGACCTCTCGGACGACCTGTACAAGATCCACGGCCATCACATCCCGCCCGGCAAGACCAAGGTCTTCAAGGCGGCCCTCGAATTGCGGACCGCGCGCGAGCCTTACACCATCAATTCGGTGATCAAGCTCCCGGATCAAGTCATCGGGCTCGACCATCCCAGCCTGATCCTCAAGCCCGACGACCAGGATGGCCGCGACATCGTCGCCGCCCAGATCAAGGCGTACCAGTCCTGGTACGACGCCAACGTCCCGTATTTCGACTGCTCCGACCCCTGGGTGCGCAAACTGTATGTGCACCGGGCGTACGTCCTGCACAAGAACATGCTCGACCCGAAGCTGGGCCGGATGCAATGGCCCACGCAGAGCGAAGGGCGATGGCGAAGCCCTTGGTATCCGAACGTCATCAGCTACGGCGCGGCCCATCAGGTCCGCGAGGCGCGATGGCTCCGCGACCCGGGATACTGGGAGGGCCATCTTCGCACCTGGGCCGAGAATGCAAAGGCGGACGGCGTCTATCCCAGCCACGTCACCCCCAGGGGGCCGGCCGGTGGCCAGTATACCGACTGGATCACCTCCACGGCCTGGGATGGGCACCTCGTCCATCCCGATCAGACATTCCTCGCCCAGGTCGTCGAGAAACTCGCCGCCAATGTCCGCGGCTGGCAGAAGGTCTACGATCCCGACAACGACGGCCTGCTCCTGGTCGACTCGCACTGGTGGACCGGCATGGAGTATCAGCCGTCGTTCTTCTACTTCTCGGACTACAAGACCTCGCACGACTTCTACCAGCCCGAGCGGCCGGTCAGCCTCGATCGCGTGGACCTGACGGCGTACAACTACGGGAATGCCGTCGCCGTGGCGCGGATCTACCGGTTGCTAGGCCAGCCGGGGAAGGCGAAGGAGTTCGACGAACTCTCGGCCAGGATCGCCGCGGCTGTGACGACCAGGATGTGGCAACCCACCAAGGCGTTCTTCTACTCCCTCCGGGCCGGCGATCATGCCGTCGCCGACGTGAAGGAAGTCATCGGCGTCTATCCCTTCTACTTCGGGATGGTCCCCTGGGGAAAAGGGTATGAGTCGGCATGGGCCTCGATCCTCGACCCCAAACAGTTCTGGACGACCTGGCCGGTGGCCTCGGCCTCGAAGGAGTGCCCGGCTTACTCACAGATCAACTGGCCGGGCGACGGCCGGTCCATGCCCTGCATGTGGAACGGCCCGACCTGGCCTCATGCGAATTCGCTGGTCATGACCGCCATGGCACGCACGCTCCGGGCGACCCGGGACAGTCAGGCCGGCGGCTCGCCGCTCAAGAAGGAGCATCTCTGGACGCTCTTCCTCTCCTTCACCAAGGCCCAGTTCCGCAACCAGGACATCAGCCAACCCTGGACCGGCGAGTTCTACAACGGCGATAACGCGGAGTGGAAGACGGCCGAGCGGGAGTACAATCATTCCACCTGGCTGGATATCCTGATCCCCGAATTGATCGGCGTCGTCCCGCGCGAGGACGACGTGCTCGAAGTCGATCCCCTGATCCCCCAAGATACCTTCGGCTACTTCCTGCTGGACGGACTCCGATATCACGGCCACGACGTGACCGTCGCCTGGGACGCACCGATCACCGGCTCGCCCGATCGATATGGAGACGGCCGCAAGGGGCTCGACGTCTATGTCGACGGCCGCCTGGCCGCCTCCACGCCCGCACTATCGAGGCTGCGGGTTAACCTCAAATAGAGCGCCTCACGATTGTGCTGGCGACACCGCACACCAACCCGAAGCGTCAGCGAGGAAATGCCGTCGGATCCTCGCTGACGCTTCGGGTTGGTATGAGTATCCTTCGTGTCGAGCTGTGCGCAAACCATGCGTGAAGCGCCCCGACCAACGGGTCGGGGAATCACTTCCCCGCATGCCAATGACCAATGACTATTGACCAACGACCCGAGAGAACGTCAGCCCCGGATCGTCAGGACCGGCCCCGGGCAACTTGAACTGGAAATGGTTTTCGTCGGTCCAGGTCGTGTTGCCGACAATCGCGGGGCCCCGGTCCTGGGCCAGCGTCAGAATGCCATTCCCGGAACTCAGCTTGCCCTGGAGCAGACGGCTCTGCCCTTGATTGGTCACCTTCCAGGTGAAGTGCTCCGGGTCGGGGAACGTCAGCGTGATGATGGTGTTCTGATCCGGCTGAGCCGTCCAGGTCCCCTCGAGCCGGCCTGCCTTGACCGCCGGAGCCGGCGATGTTGCCGGCGCCTGCGCCGAAGTCTCCTGGAGGGGAACCGGGGGCGTTGGCAAGGCAGAGCCGGGTCCGGCCGGGGCCGACCCCGCCGGCGCAACACCCGCGGCACCCGGATCGAACTGCCGGGCCAGTTGCGCCGAAAGGTTGTCTTGCGGCTGGAGCAGGGCGACCTGCTTGAGCTGCTGCAAGGCCGCGAGCGTATGGCCCTGCGTCAGGTAATGGTAGGCCAGCACGAAACGCGCCGACGCGGACCCGGAATTCTGCGAGCAGTAGTTCTCCAGCGCCCGGAGCTGCTGAGTGTACACCGACACGTTGGGATACAAACCCGAGAGCGTGGCCCAGTCCCAGCCCGGCCCGGCCGTCAGGACGGCGTAGAGCGTCGCCGCGGACTCGTCGTACCGCTGGAGGGCAAACAGCACCAGTGCGCGGAATTCGTGCAAGGCCGCATCGTTGGGGAGCTGTCGAATCGCCTGGTCGGTCAATTGCAATGCCTGAGCGTAATCGCCCGACTTGAAGGCCGACCGTGCGGCGTCGAAGGTGGTCACGGCCTGACTGGTCACCCCCGGCTCGGGCGGCGCGACCGTGCTATTGATCGGCTGCGTGTAGTCGTACACCGAGCCTGTTCCCACGCCCAGGGTCGTCGGCATGTAGTAGCCGGAGGCATAGGGGTTATAGTAGCTCGCGTAACCCCAGTCGTAGAGCGACGGCCCATACATCCAGGAAGTCAATCCATAGCCGCCGTACCCACCATATCCGCCGTAATCGCCGTACCCACCATATCCGCCGTAGCCACCGTATCCCCCATATCCGCCGTATCCACCATAGCCACCGTAACCGCCATAGCCGCCGTACCCACCATAGCCGAATCCACCCATCCCAAGGAGACCCAGACCACCGTACCCCAGTCCGAATCCGAGCCCCATCCCAAGGCCGTAGCCGAGTCCGAGACCGAAGCCGCCGTAGCCCAACCCATAGCCGCCCCCGTAACCACCGTAGCCATACCCGCCATAGCCGCCGTATCCGCCGTAACCACGGCCATACCCTCCATAACCGCCGTTGCCGCCCCAGCGTCCGTTGAGCCAGCCCTGATGCAGCCCCGCGTAAGAGTTACGCCCACCCCAGTTGCCTGCGCCATACGAGTTGCGGCTGCCATTGACCGAGTTGAATGTGTTGCTGGTCCGGTTGACCGCGACGGAATTATTGGAAAATCCCGCGCGATTGATGGATGTCGAATTGATCCCCATCCGGCCGACATTCGCCATCGCACCGGCGCGAGAGCCCGAATTGATCGAGGATCGCGTGCCGATCCCGTACGCATTCCGCCCCGCCAGACCTCCCGCGTTGGTCATGGGAGAGCGGCCGGCGCCGCCGATAGAGCCGCGGCCCATCCCGGCTCCCGAGTTGATCGGAGAGCGGGTGCCGATCCCGTACGGGTTGTGAGCCGCCAGGCTCCCCATGGAATTCATGGGCGCGCGACCGCCGATCCCGGCGGAACTACGGCCCATCCCGGCCATCGAGCCGATCGACCGGCCGCCGATCCCGGCAGCGCCGCGACCCATCCCGGCCATCGAACCCATGGAACCCGCTCTCATGCCCGGTGCCGAACCATAACCGCGCGACATACCCATCGACGGCATCCGCGACATACCCATCGACGGAGCGTGAACCGCGCCCCCACGGAATCCGCCACCAGCGAATCCGCCGCCCATATGGCCCCCGGCGAATCCGCCGCCCATGTGACCGCCGCCGCCCATGTGACCGCCGCCACCGCCCATATGGCCCCCGCCACCATGACCGCCGCCACCATGACCGCCGCCTCCGCCGTGAGCAGCCGCCAGGCGGCCGGTGGAGAATAACACCAGGGGGATCACGAGGAGGATACTGAGTTCCTTCCGCAACGTTGTCATGGCCGCCTCCGATTTCGAGATCCAACACAAGCTGCGTTGTTCGCGGAGGAATTCGCATCCGGGACGAACTGGCAAGAGACCTTGCGTCGGCCTGATTCTCCAACCGCACAGTTCGTGCCGACCGCAACGGGAGTCATCTCGGAATGGCCCCGCCCTCCCACGCCCGAGCCAACCCTCATTCTACGTCCTGGCTTACGGTTCCGTTCTTCGACCGATCCGAGAATCCGGATCCCTATCGGCCGCCTGTCACCTCATCGCGCCCTGCCGATTCGATCGTTCCCGTAGCCGGTTCCCAGCGACCGCGATCGCGATCTGCCGATCTCGCGCCGGCAACGGCGATTCTGACCATTGTTCACTACGTCCAGTTAGATTCGCAAGCGTTGACTCGATGTCGTGGCTCGGATAGGAAGCGCACGCAACGAGACGACCCGGCCAGGAGACGACCGACCAACGCAAGTCGTTGATGGATAAGCCGTACCATCTTGAAGGCGCGATCGCCCCACCCGGCCCTGATATCCTGGCTCGCGCCCCTGGGATTTCATGGGAAGGGGATTTGGCGAACGCCTACGGCGCCCGTATGATATTAATGTAAGGGTACGGCGCATTTCCTCGATCCGCCCGGGAGGGGGCCATGGATCATCGTCCTTCCGTCGATCTACTCGAATCGATCCACTACTTTCCGGGTGTCTACAAGATCAAGGCGATCGGTCGAGCCGACGATGATTTTGAATCCCGAGTGTTGGAAGCCGTCTATTCCCAACTGGCGGCCCGATCGGACCTGGATTATTCCATCCGGATCACGCCGGGCGGCCGGCATGTCGCGGTGACCCTGGATATCTCCGTGCAAACCGCCGAGCAAGTCCGGGCGATCTACGCCGAGATCCGCGAAGTCCAGGGGCTGACGCTCTTGTTCTGAGAAACAGGCCGAGGCGGCCGTGGCCGGCGAAGTGCCTGAACCGCCCGGGGTCGATTGGGAGGCGCCGGGTCGAGCTGTGATCCGACGCCATAATGCTCGCTTGTCCACAAGGTTGCGCCGGCCAAGCACCGGCTCTGACGCCCTTCGAAATCCCATCCAACCCCTCTCGGAAGAGGTTGACCGCACATCGAGCCGGGCCGTACATTGACAGTCGTCCGGGCGGGACCGGGAGATAGTCCGGCAAATCCGCCACCGGCGAAAGTCCTTCCATTCGACGGGCCGACGCCAGCGTGGTGGGAACACCGTAGCCACCTCGGGCGACGCGAGGTAATGTGAAGGGCCGGAATGCCAAGAGCGCCTTACCCCTGACGGGATCCGATGACTGACGAGCCGGCTTCGCCACAATGGATCGACGTATCGCAGGCCGACGATATTCGCGATGTGATCCATCGCGCCGTCGCTTGCCTGGCACAGGGGGGTGTCGTCGGCCTGGCGACCGAGACGGTCTACGGCCTGGTCGGCAGCGCCCTGGATGCCCGTTGCGTGGCGCGGGTCAAGGCGATGCGGACTTCCGAGGCATCGCGCCCGCTGACGCTGCTACTCAAGGGCCCGGAGGAAGTCACCGACTGGGTGCCCCGGATCCCGGATATCGGCCGTCGCATGGCCTGGCGACTCTGGCCCGGTCCGGTCACCCTGATCTTCTCCCGCGCGATGGCCGACGGGTTGTCTCAACGCCTCCCGCGCGACGTTCGAGCGTTGATCTCCCCGACCGGCGACGTCGCGTTGCGGAGTCCCTCGCATCCGATGATCCGAGACGTGCTCCGGCTGCTCCCCGCGCCCCTGGTCATCGCCATGGTGGCGACCCGCGAGCACCCGGTCCCCGCGACGGCTGACCCGTTGCGCGGGCTCTCCGGCCTGGACATGGTGCTCGACGCCGGGCCGACCCAGTACCGGCAGTTCGCCACCGTGGTCAAGATCGAGGAAACACGCTGGTCCGTCGAACGGCAGGGGATCGTCGACACCCCGACGCTCATCCAGGCCTCCAGCGTGATCATCCTGTTCGTCTGCACAGGAAACACCTGCCGCAGCCCCATGGCCGAGGCGATTTGCAAGATCCTCCTGGCTCGTCGGCTCGGCTGTCCGATCGCGGAGCTCGAGCAGCGCGGGTACCTGATCCGATCCGCCGGCGTGGCCGCCACGAACGGCGTCGCGGCCGCTCCCCACGCCATCGAGATCATCCGAGACCTGGGCGGCTCGCTCGAGAACCACCGCAGCCGCAATCTGGCTTCGAACCTCGTCCGCCAGGCCGACTGCATCTTCGCCATGACCGGCGACCACCTCGACTCCTTGCTCGAGGCCGTGCCCGAGGCCGAACACCGTACCTTCCTGCTCGATCCCAACGGGCATGACCTCGCCGACCCGTACGGCTCCGACCACGAAACCTACCGCCGGACCGCCCAGATGATCGCCGCCATGCTCGAACGACGGCTCGACGAGATGGGACTCTGATCGGTCATTGGTCACTCGTCATTGGTCATTGGTGAAGGACCATTCGTCGATCGGGACCCGGATTCCAGTGCGGGATCTTCGCTTCTCCCGCGATCCTGGAATCTGCAAGCCCGCATCCTCGAGTCATCGGAATCGTCGCCTCATTTCTTCACCAGATCATCCTTGACCACCTTCCCCCCCTTCATCACGAAACCGACGTTCTCGAGCACTTTCACGTCCTCCAGCGGGTCGGCGGCGACGGCGATCACGTCGGCATAGAACCCGGGCGCGATCCGGCCGATGTCCTTCGACCGCCCCAACAACTCGGCGGCATCGGAAGTGGCCGAGCGGATCGCTCGGGCGGGGGTCAATCCAAACTTGACCATGTAGGCGAACTGACGAGCGTTCTCGCCGTGCGGGTAGACGCCCGCGTCGGTGCCGAAGGCGACCTTCACGCCGGCCTTCACCGCCTTCGCGAAGTTATCCCGCTGGAGCTGGCCGAGCTTCTTCTCCTTCTCGATGAACTCCTCGGGGATGTGAAATTCGCGGGCGCGGCCGAGGATATAATCATCGTTGTAGATGTCGGCGACCAGCCAGGTGCCGTGCTTGACCATCATCGCGATCCCCTCGTCGTCGATCAGGCTGCCGTGCTCGATCGAGTCGACTCCGGCGGTCACGGCATTCTTGATCCCCAGGGCGCCGTGAGCGTGGGCGGCGACCTTTCGCCCGGCGGCGTGGGCCTCCTCCACGGCCGCCCGCAGCTCCTCGACCGTGAACTGGGGTGCGCCCGGCGAATCGCCCCGCGAGAGGACGCCGCCCGAGGCGTGGATCTTGATCACATCGACCCCATGCTTGAGCTGCGCGCGGACCACATGACGGACCTGGTCCACCCCGTCGGCGATCCGGTAGTCGCGCTCCTCGGGGAACATCGTCACGCGGACCTGGGGCGGATAATTGTTCAGATCGCCGTGCCCTCCGGTGATCGAGATCCCCGGTCCGCTGGCCACGACCCTCGGGCCGGGGATGAAGCCCTCGTCGATCGAGATCCTCAGGTCCACCGCCAGGAACGGACGGCCGCCGAGGTCTCGGATCGTGGTGAACCCGGACTCGAGCGTGATCTTCGCGTGCTTCACCGCGGCGAATGCGCCCTGGAACGGCGTGTCCTTGAATTTGGCGATCTCCTCGTAGCGGTCGGCGCGCGAGCCGATATGGGTGTGGGCGTCGATCAACCCCGGCAGCACGGTCGCCCCCGAGAGGTCGATGACCTCCGCGCCTTCGGGCACCTTCACCTCACCGTCCGGGCCGACGGCCGTGATCCTCTCGCCCTCGACCACGACCAACTGACCGGTCCGATGGACGTCGCCCGTGCCGTCGAAGAGCCGGCCGGCCTTGATCACCACGGGCTTGTCCTTCGGCACCGTCGACGAAGGTGAAGGATCGCCCGCCGAGACCAGTCCGAGGATCAAGCCAACCAGAATAGATTCGAGCAAGGCCGGACTCCTGCTTCGAAAGACGGGAAATACGATACCGGCCCTCCGAAGGGCCGTCGCCATGGCGTCACAATCATAGCAGCCGGGATACGGGTCGAAGTCGTGTGCTCTGGGAGCACCGAATCATGGTAAGGTGCTCGCGGCGAACCCTACAATGACCTTCCGGGACATTCTCCGCGTGCGCCGGAATGCGAGGTCAACAGGAGGCGACAAGATGAGCCGGGCGCTCCTCGTCATCGACGTGCAGAACGAGTATTTCACCGGTGCCCTGCCGATCACACACCCGGCAGGCCACCTCGACCGGATCCTCCATGTGATGGACGCCGCCAAGGGCCGCGTCCCCACGGTCGTGATCCAGCACCACTTCCCCGACAAGCCAATCTTCCGCAAGGGCACCAAGGAATGGGAGCTCCACCCCGATGTCGCCGCCAGGCCCAGGGATCTCCTCGTCGAGAAGACCCTGCCGGGCAGTTTCACCGGGACACCGCTCGAAGACTGGCTCCGAGGGCACGGCATCACGACGGTCGCCATCGCCGGGTACATGACGCACATGTGCTGCGACACCACAGCACGGCAGGCGGTCCACCGGGGGTTCACGGTCGAATTCCTCAGCGATGCCACCGGCACCCTGGCCCTGTCGAACTCCGCCGGCCAGGTAACCGCCGAGGAGTTGCAGCGATCCATCCTCTGCGCCCAGCAGATGCTCCTCAGCGAGGTCCTGCCGTCGTCGGAATGGATCAAACGTCTGCCATGACTCTGGACGGACGGAAGGCGCCGGACGACGGGTCATTCGGATTGTCGCCGATCGCTCAGCGGCTATACCAGGCCACGAGTTTTTCCAACTCGCCCCGCTGGGCCAGGGTACGCAACAAATACTGAATGTGGGGGAAGCCCAACATCGGGTTGCCCCCGAAATGATCGTCAACGATCTGAATCGCTTGCTGCACCGCGATCACCGGAGACGGTTCAGAAGAAGCTCGCCTCAGCCACAGGATCATCGGCAGCGTGAGGACGAGCGATTCAAGGCCGGCCCAGAGCGGCAAGTCGAAGTTGGGCGGCCCGCAGAATTGCAGCGAATTCAGCTTGACCACATAATAACGCTCCAGAGTCTCATCCATTTCCGGCAGCGTCCCGCCGCATCGTTCGACCTCCTCGAAGCTGGTTTCCGGAAGAAATTCGTTGACGCGAGGCACGGGACCACGGCCCCTGACGAAGCGCCAGCCGTCGACCACTCGACCCAACCGGTTCCGAATGCCCGAGGCCCCGTACACGTCGCGATCCCTGCGGGCAAAAATGGCCAGCAGGGCGCGGAACAGGACCCCGCCGAGCAGCCGGTCGGGCGGCGATAAATCCGCGGCTTCGCGAGGCACATCCGCTTCCACGCCGGTGCGAACCGCTCGCAAATACTTACTCAACCGGTCGCCTCGCAGGCCGACCAACGGCTTCTCGCCGCAAACGCGAGCCACGGCCAAGCATGTGCGCAGCCGCCGTTCCAGGCGATCGCCGCGGTCTTGCACGATCTCCACCAGTACCTGGACCACACGGCAGACATCCGGCCACGAAAACTCCTGACCGGGTTGCAGCAAGGGAGGCGACGCACTCTCCGCCGACCTCCCTACGTGTTGCTCCAACAAGCGCGACAGTTGCAACAGGTCTTTTTCCGCGTCGGCCACCGGGCGACCCGAATTCGCCGCGGCCGACGGGCAAGAGAAACGCATGCCGACGCGCCAGTGGTCGCCCGCTGGTATCAGGACAAAGGGAAACAATCGGCATACGAACGGTTTGACGGCGGCGCCGAAACGCTCTTGAAGCCGACAGCGGTTGGCAGTCGTCAAGAAGACACAACCCCCATCAGGTCGATGTGTCAGCTTCCATTTCTTGGAACCCCGACCCACCGGCGCGAACCACGGCTTGGGAGCAACCTCATGATCGTTCGTCAGATCCAGCGCTTCGATGCGATGCTTCTCTTCGTCGGTGATCACCGCCTCGATCCGGCAGCAATCGCTGCAACTATGACAATCCCAGTTTTGCACCAGGGGCAAATTTCGTATTGGAACCGACATAGATGAATACCACCTGTCATTCCGTGGTCGAAGTCCTCGGCGACGCGATTGCCTTGATGACGCGCCAAGAACGTACAGTTTGGTCGTTGCACGACACGGATGCGGATATTCTGTCACTCGCTCAAGGCAGATTCAAGGGACCGGCCCATATCAATCATTCATTGTCCCAGCTCAGGTTCAGCGTGCACAGCCTGATCGAAATCCTGGCGGAGGGATGGGTCGACGAGATCTCTAACCCTATCGCAGGACGAGCTGGCAAGCTCCGGCCAGGTCAAGGAGCGAGGAAACGGCGGATCTCTCGGGAGGGAACGGCGAAACAACGGAGAAGTGATGGCGAATCCCACGTTGACAAAGACTCCGCGGATCTGACCGTTGATGCCGAAAGCGACTACGCTGCCGGCCCCGAAGCTCGGCGTGATGAAATCAGGCAAAGACGGCTATCGAAAGCTTGGTGATGCAGCAATCGTCTCTCGGGCCGCAACAGGTAAGACGGTCGCAGGCTGGCTTTTCGAGCCAATGCCGGCCTCCGGATCGCCCTCATGGTGGGGAAAGAGGAGTTCGACCTGCCGTCGTGCGGAAGTGGCACCATCCTTGAAACCGTCGAGGGCCGGTCGAGGGAGCAAGTATTCCCCTGCGCGGGCGGTCAGGGCGACGGGGAAGACCACGCCGAAGCCGACCGCATAGCTGGTGGCATAAACGGCCCGGCTCATGCCGGAGAGTATGTCCACGCGCTCCTCGATGGGCGCGATCGCCTCGACCTTCCCGTTGTCTACCAACCAGCGCTCCTGGAAGATGTAGCGGGCGGTCGTCTCGATCTCGCGGATGAAGCGGTTGTCGAGGACAACCCCGATGGCCGAACCTAGTATCGGGATCGACCCACCCATCGCTTGCTCGAGCACCGAAGTTTCCAGCTTCTCGACGACATCGTCGACGACCTCGGCGCGGATATCGTCCGCGATGGCCTTGTCCAGGCGCCGGGCGTCCTTTTGATCGGTCTGGCCCTTTTCGAACGCCTGGATCTTCTCGCACCAGATGATGCGTTCCTCGGGCTCTTCGACCATCGAAAGGCCGATCAACGCCAGGACCATCGTCCGGCCCGCGGCCCCGTGCTGCGGGTAGCCATAGCAGCCGGCCACGCGATGGACGGACTTGAGGGCGAGCAGAACCTCGGCCGGGATCGCCGCCATCTCGGTCGCCAGGCCCCCGACTCCGGCAAGCAAACTCTCCGACGTGACCACGCCGGCGTCCGCGAGCTGGACCCGCCGTTCCAGGAGATCGCAGCGCTCCAGGGAGCCCGTGCGTAGTTGCACCAGATCGTTGACCCCTGCCTCGCGCCGGATCAGGTCGTAGCCTACCTGACACTCGACGCTCTCGTTCAGCTTCGCGAGCATCCGCGCCGCCCTGTCACCGGGAATCACCGACTTCAGCCCCCGGTCCAGCGGCCGTTTCAGCACTTCCATGGCCCGCGACACCATCCCTGGCCCCCGTCCCTTCCACGTCGCAATTCGGTGAACAACTTTTTCTTCATAGGCCGTCAAAGGTGCGCGTTCCATGGTTTAGCCCCATCGACATGAGTGGTTGAAGCGTTATTCTCGAATGCGTCCGACGAACGAGACCTTGTTCTCGGCCCTTCCCGGACCGACGCGGACTCCGGGCGAAAACCGGACTCGTCCCGACCCGAGTTCGTAGCAAACCGCGTTCTGTGACGGAACAACCATACGGTTGATCGCGGCGGATTCGACGGTCGAAAAACAGCGACGGTGACGGTTTCAGGCGGTCGGCCCTGCTCGGTGGTCACGCGGACATTATAGCGGCACGGGCCCTCGAGCGCAACCGATCGGTGGCGAAATCCCGTTCATCCGGTTAGTCTCTCGACAACGAGGGCGATCACCCCCGCTGTGGCCGAATCCCCACCGGGCGAATCCGGGATGGGTGTCACGCCAACGTCAAACACAAGGACTCGAGAACCTATGAGACGAATCGCCATGCTATCCGCCTGCGCCCTTCTCGGCTCCGCCGCCGTCGCCGTCGCCCAGACGAAGGCCCCGCTACCCCCTCTCCCGGTGCCTCAATTCGTACCGAGGCCGGCCGCCGACACCGGCCGGCCCTACGTCCCCCAGGCCATCCTGCTCGGCGGGATTGTGGTGCCGCTCTTCTCGCCCGAATCGCCCTACCTCAAGGCCGACAAGGTTCACGTCCCCGAGGTCTACAACATGAGCCGGACCGTCCACGGCCGCATCAGCAGCATCGTCTCCATCCACAATCCGTCCATCGAAGTCCACATGGTGGAGAAGGCCATCAACACCGGCACAGCCGTCATCGTCATCGCCGGAGGCGGTCACCGCACCCTGAACGTCGGCGGTGAGGGCGCCGACTTCGTCCCGTTCTTCTACAATTACGGCATCAACACGATTATCCTTCGCAACCGGCTCCGTGCCGACGGCTACATCGCCGAGGTCGACGCCGTCCACGACGCACAGCAGGCCGTGCGCGTCGTGCGCGCCTACGCCAAGGAATGGGGCATCGACCCCAACAGGATCGGCATCATGGGCTTCTCCGCCGGCGCCGAGCTCGCGGCCCCGGCCGCCGTTCTCTACGAACAGTGGGACAAGAAAAACAACGATCCCTCCGACCCGTTCTCCGGCATCTCCTCGCGCCCGGACTTCGCCGGCATCATCTACCCCGGCCCGACGCCCTTCGCCCGCACCCGCACGGCGCCGCCCATCCCCAAGGACGTCCCGCCCGCGTTCCTCGCCTGCGGCAGCGCCGGCGACCGGGGCCACGCGATCTGGGCCCTCGACTATTACCAGGCGATGCTGATGGCCGGTATCCCCAATGTGGAGATCCACCTTTACGGCAACGGCCGCCACCCCGGCGACCCCTTGCCGGACGGGAGCCGCATGTCCGGCGGCCTGACCGACCGCAACAACATCCCCTTCGGGAGCTGGCAGTATCGCTTCATCGACTGGATCCGAGACCTCGGCTTCCTCCAGAAGCCCGGCATCGAAACCAAGGCCGCGAAGGACGTCGCCACCTACGTAGCCAACCCGCCCCGACCGTACGGACAGGGACGCGGAGGCGCAGGCCGAGGAGCCCAGCCCCCCGCAAGAGGAGGCACCGCAGCCCCCGGGAGCTCCATCCCATAAGCAACCGCCACTGGGGAACATCCTCCGGTGTGGCAGCACGGCGGGAATTCTCATGGTCGCCGATCACCCCCGATCGCGTGTCTGATCCGTTCTGAGCATCGGCGATTCTGTCCATCCACGCATGGATGTCGGCTCTCGTTCGATGGTTTGGTCCAACCTCACGCTTCTTTCCTGCCCATTTTCGCTATGCAGATTATTTGGCATCTTCCCTAAAGTTTAGCGTTTCCGATGTCGAAACCTGAAATTGAGGTGCGATGATGAGCCCGTGTGATTCCCGGGGCCCGTCCCGAGGGGACGAAGGGAAAGCCCTGTAGAGGAGCCTACCAACGCGCGGCAGTTCGAGGTCAGAGTCTCTCCCATCGCGTCGGGGTCGAAGATGGTTCTTCATCTGGTGCCATCCCATGGATCCGCCAGCGGTCAGGATCTCATCGTCCTCGATTCCTTCAAATTCAGTCCAGGCGAGCGAAGCCGTACTCTGAGTTGGCGGTCCAAAGCGGTTGATGAGAATGATTCCCCTAAGCGTCGAATCGTATCCTGGATGCTGGACGGACCCGGGCCTCGCGAGTTCTGGTTGATGAGGATTATTACCCTTGCGTCCAATCGTATCGGCGACCGTTGGAGGAGTGGTCTTGATCCTTACGCTCACGTCGGTCGACGGCGCTGCGGGAAGGGCAAGAGCCGAGCAAGAGCCAGGGGCCCCGACCCTGACCCTACTGCCCGCGCCCGTATCGGATGAACCGACAGCCGCAGGCATCCCAACCACCGCCTCTTCGGAAGCACGCCGCTTGGACGATGGCGCGAGTCCGGCGACCTTCCTGTTGCAGCCGCCGCCTCCCGCGGCGCGGCCGCCGGGCGACGCGTTGCCGAAGGCCGAGGCGCTCCCCGCTCCCAACCAGCCAACACCGGCACAGGCACCGGGTCAGTCCCAGCCGGCCCGCGGGGCACAACAACCCGTGAGGCAAAGCCCGGCATCAGCCGCAACACCGCGAAACCGGCCGTCCACGCCACGAACGCCCAATCCCGATCTCGAACAGCAGGTCCAGTTCGGCGCCGACGGCTTGATCACCATGCACACCAACGAGCTCGATGTCCGCCAACTACTCGAGTTGCTCAGCCGGCGGAGTCGGATGAACATCCTCGTCTCGCCGAAGGTGACCGGCACCATCACGGTGAATTTCGAAGGCGTAACGGTCGAGCGAGTCCTCACCGCAATCATCAAGCTGGCGGACCTCGTGGAGAAGCAAGAGGGTTCCTTCCACTACATCTATACCAAGGGCGAGCTCCAGGACCAGGCTGAGGTTGTCAAGAAAGAACGCATACTAACAAAAGTATATAAGCTGAATTATATCCGTTCGGACGAAGCTTTGAACATCATTCGGCCCTTCCTGAGCGCGGATGTCGGACATAAACGGATCTCGGTCACGCCATCGTATCGGTTCGGCATCAGCGAGTCGGCGACCTTCGTCTCGGGTGGAGGAGCGGCCGCCGGCGCAGGCGGTGGCGGTGGCAGTGGAGGCGGTGGAGGCGGTGGAGGCGGTGGCGGTACAGGAGGGCCGGGTGGATCGCCCCCAACAGGCGGAGGTGCGACGGTAGGGGGATACCAGCCGCCGTCGGGGGGCAACTCTCTTTCCGATGCCGACCACCTGATCATTCAGGACTACGAATCGAATCTCAAGATCATCGACCAGATCATCGAGCGTCTCGACATCCGGCCGGTCCAGGTCTTGATCGAGGCGGTCATCATCTCCGTCGACCTTGAGCACGATCGAGAGTTGGGGGTCAATTTCGGGGTCGTGGACAACCTGGCGACTGTGATGGGCACTGTCGGCACCGGGACGGCGCTGAACGGCAATGTCGGCTTCAGTCCGACCAAGCTGCTGTCGGCGACTGGAGCGCTGGCGCAGAGCGCCGTCCCCGACCCCAACGGATTCACGGGGACGACGAATGGGATCAAGTTCGGCTTCGTTGCCAACAACGTGACGGGCTTCATCCGCGCACTGGAGACGATCGGCAGCACCAAGATCCTCGCTAGCCCTCGGATTCTCGTACTCAACAAGCAACGCGCCGAGATCCAGCTCGGTGCCCGACTGGGATTCCAGACCTTTTCCCAGAACTTCACCAGTACGATCCAGCAGGTGCAGTTCTTGAATACCGGAACACTGCTCCGTCTGCGCCCGTTCGTCTCCGACGATGGAATGGTTCGAATGGAAATCCATCCCGAGCGCAGCTCAGGCACAGTCGTTAACAACATCCCGAACCAGACGACCGCCGAGCTGACGACCAACGTCATGGTCCCCGACGGGGCCACCATCGTCATCGGCGGCCTGATGGAAGACGAGGACGACTACCAGCTTCAGGGCCTGCCGCTCTTGTCGCGGCTCCCGGCGCTTGGCTATCTCTTCGGCTCCCGGCAGAAGACTGAAGGCAGGCGTGAGATGGTCGTCCTCTTAACCCCTCATATCTGGACTCCGGACCTGGCGATGGCTCATGCTCCGACCCCGAACCAAGTACCCTCCATGACCATGGAGGAGGCCGCGGGGCCGCTGGCCGGCTCGATGGAGGAGGCGGCCCGGCGATCCACTCGGGCTTCCGTAGCGGCAGCGACCGCACCCGCACCGGCTCCCGTTCCCGGCCCTGTCTCGGCATTGGCCCTCGCGACAGCGACGGCGACGAAACAGCCGGGCCCCGACGGCGATCCCAGGACGGCCGGTGCGGGGGCCCCTCCCGGCGGATCCGGCGGTCAGGATCCGCAAGGGACATCGACCACCCCGAGGCATCGGCCCTTCCAATCACTACGACGCCTCTTCTCGGGACGATCGAACGATCAGGGCTCGAATCGAGCCCCAGGCCCCGAACCGCGGCCCGAGGTTCACCCACAGGATCCGCGAAGCCAGCGCCCAGCCGGACCCGGTGCGGGCAGCACGCCGGCATCCGGGGGAGCCGGCGCCACGCCGACACCGCAGGCACGCATCCAGGGGCCAGGCCGCGTCTTGGACCCGAACGCCACGGTCGTTTCCCCTCCTGGGATGACCGCGGCCCACGCGCCCAGGAGGGATCCGCTGTTGGCCCAGGCCGGGTGGGTGCCCGATCGGACCTCGACATCGGGACGCGACCAGCGGCCGCCGAGCCTGCGTACCGAGCCGGTGCCACCATCTCCGCGACGGCCGCCAGGATTACGCCCGGGAGGCGTGGTCGCCGGGCCGAGGCGACACACCGTCTCCGTCGGGGAATCCTTCGCGAGCATCGCCGAACTTTACTACGGATCCTCGCACTATGACGAAGCACTCTGGCGATTCAATCGGGGCCGATTCCCCCAGCCCGAACGATTGACCGGTGGCGATCTGCTCATCATCCCGCCCGCCGAGCAACTCGATGTGGCCGCGGGACGCGCCCGGCCGTCGCGATCGGCGAACGCGCCGGGCCGCCAACCGCCTGCCGCGCCCGGTGGGGTCGAACAGGATCAGGAACGGCCTCGATCGCCCGATCTCCGCGGCCCCTCGACAGAACCCACGCCACGGAGTGACCGGGGACAAGTGCGTGACCACGTGACACGATGGACACGAAATCCATCCGCTACAGAACCACGCGTGGAGCCGAAAATACATATCGTCCATCGCTATGAAACGCTGCGCAGCATCGCTCGCGATCGGCTGGGTAACGCCCGACGTGCCGACGAAATCCTCGTATTGAACAAAGACCGTCTCAATGACCCTAACCGGCTCACGCCGGGCCTGCTCCTCTTCCTGCCCTCCGACGCCAGGACCCAGGCCCAGTCACCCTGAGGTTCCCCGCGCGTCGTAAGTGATGAGAGTGACCACGACCAGGTACCCGATCAAGGTCCAGCACAACGTCATCGCGGCGAGCACGGTCCGGACTCCGATCTGTTCCCACAGGTCGCCACTCGCCAGGCTGACGGCGATGAGATAGACCCCCGCGAAGAGGAGACCGACCGTCAATTCGACGACCGCATAGCGCGGTGAGATCGTACCGCGGCAGCTCCGGCACTTGCCGCGCAGCACCAGCCAGCCCAACACCGGGATGTTGTCGAGGGCCCGGATTTCCGTCCCGCAGCGCGGGCAACGCGATCGCGGACGGAGCAGACTGATGCCCTTCGGGATTCGATACACACAGACGTTCAAGAAGCTCCCCACGCATGAGCCGAGGATCAGCGCAAGAACGGCGAGCACAGCATGATGCGAGCTTGTCATGATCGGACACTTACATCGATGGGGTAGACGTTTGGAGCATTGCCACGAGCAGCAGTGCCCCTTGATAAGACAGTAGCATGAGATACAGTCCGATGAACACGGGGATCAGAAAACCGACACGAAACCGCGTGCCGAACATCGGATGATGCTGGTAGACGACCAGCAGGGGTAGACCCGCCGAGGTCAGGATGTACTTGCCGACCAGGAATGCAATCGGTCCCCGGATCAAGAGACGCTGCATAAGCGGATTGGCCTCCATGCAGTTGATCTCTATCAGCTCCAGGGTCAGGATTCCATCGGCAATCGTCAGGCCGAGGAGGATCACGACCATCGCCAGGGTGACCACATTGAAGCGGTCGATGAAGAATCCGCCGAGGCGATCCTCCTGCCGCCTCGGCCGGGTTCGGCGGCCCCCTGTGCGGAACGCATCCAGCGGCGAGGTGGGCCGTCGGCGACGGTCATTCTGGCCTCGCGGACTTCCGCTCGGTTTGTCGCTCATGAGAAGACTGAAACATTCCCGAGGCGGCGGCGATGTGGGCTCGCGGACTCCGAGTCCGCGGCGCCGATGATCTTTCCGGCCTCTCTTCGGGGTCCACGTCGCCCGCGCATTCAATCCAGCATAGGCCAGTCTTCATGCCGTTTCGGGATGCGCGTCGGCGTGTTGTCCGGGGACAACATCGCCGATCTCACGAGGAAGTGAGGGCGGTCCGGTCGGTCTTCGCGACCGCCGGAGCCGGCTCGCGGGTCCGTGCTGAAGGGACCGGATCGGGTCATTCCTCCTCGGCCATCGTGACGCTCAACGCGGCCTCGAGGCTGGTGATCCCCTGGCGGACCTTCTCCAGGGCGCTGTCGAATAGCATCTTCATCCCTTCTTCGCGGGCGGCCCTGCGGAGCTGATCAAGAGGGGCCCGTTTCTGGATGAGGGAGGTGAGCCTGGGAGTGATGCGGATGACCTCGAAGACGCCGACCCGGCCGCGGTAGCCCATCCGGCGGCACTGGAGGCACCCCTTGGGCCTGTAGATCGTCTCGCCCACCGGCAGTCCGTGATGCTCGGCGAGCTCGGGAGTGACCTCGTAGGGCTCCTTGCAATGGACGCAGAGCCGGCGGACCAGCCGCTGGGCTTCCAGCACCCGGAGCGCACAAGAGAGCAGGAACGGTTCGATGCCCATGTCACCGAGCCGGGTCACGGCCGAGAGGGCATCGTTGGTGTGGATCGTCGAGAGCACGAAGTGGCCGGTCAGAGCGGCCCGGAGGCAGATCTCGGCGGTCTCCTGGTCGCGGACCTCGCCGACCATGATGATGTCGGGATCCTGCCGCAGGAATGCGCGGAGGGCCGACTGGAACGTCAATCCGACCGGCGCCTTGACCTGCACCTGGTTCATGCCCTTGAATTTGTACTCGACCGGGTCCTCGACCGTGCAGATGTTCACCTTGGAGTCATTGAGCTGGTTGAGGCAGGAATAGAGCGTGGTGGACTTGCCGCTACCGGTCGGGCCGGTCACCAGCGCCAGGCCGTACGGCGCATGGATCGACTCGATCAGGTCGGTCTGCTGCCGCTCGTCGAAGCCCAGGCCGGTCAGTTGCAGGGGGATGGCACCCTTGTCGAGGATCCGCATGACCATCTTCTCGCCGTGCACGGTGGGGACCGTGTTGACGCGGAGATCGATCCGCTTGTCGCCGGTCCGCAGCGCGATGGCCCCGTCCTGGGGGATGCGCTTCTCGGCGATGTCCATCCTGGCGAGGATCTTCAGTCGGGAGATGATCATGATGAAGATGGCCTTCGATGGCGAGGGGAGCTCGTGGAGCACCCCATCGATCCGCAGGCGAAACTTGCAACCGTCTTCGAACGGCTCGAGGTGGATGTCGCTGGCGCCGTTGCGCAGGGCCTGCTCGAGGATCTGGTTGACCATGCGGATGATCCGCCCGTTGGCATCCGCGGGAGGTGTGGCGTCGAGATTGAGGATGTTATCGTTGTCGTTGTCCCCATCCCCTTCGGTCACGTCGAAGCCCTCGGATCCCTCGCCGATGCCCTTGGTGTGCTGATCGGCGCGGTAGAGGATGTCGAGCTGGGTCTGAACGACCGATAGGGGCGCGATCATCGGGTTGATCCGCAGCCCGGTCATGAGATGGAGCTCGTCCACCAGCGCCATCTCCTCGGGGGAGACGAACAGGACGTCGAGCTCGTCGTCCCGGACCGCCATGGGGCAGATCAGCCGATCGGTGCAGAGCTTCTCGGGGAGGAGGCCGCCAATCTCCTTGTCGACCGCGCCCGCTTCCACGTTGTTGCGAATCACCGGCAGGAACAGGTCCTCCGCGTACAGGCTGGTGATCTCCTGTTCGGAGATGTAGCCGGCGCGGATCAGGGTCACCTCGGGCAAGGTGCCGGCCCCGGCCTTGTGGAGCGTCTCCTCGATCTCTTCGAGCTGCTTGGGCTTGAACCAGCTACGCCGCGCGAGCAGTTCCAGGATCAGGGGCTGGGTTTCCGTCTCTGCGTAGGCGCTGGCCATCAGTGATCGCCGGTGGGTTGGGGGTTGGAGTGGGAAGCGTCACCGCGCGCGGCCGTGGAACCAAAGATCGGTGCTCGGCGAACGATCGTATCTAGTAATTGCCCGAGCCAGGGCTCGTGGTGGACGTGGGCGCACCGCGGGAACGACGCGTCCGCCGCGCACCCGGCGTTCCGGCGGAGGGGTCGGTCAGGGTCTGATTTCCGAGCAGGCTCTTGCCCATGGCGCCGAGGGGCGAATTGAGCAACCTCTCGAACAGGGCGCGCTGGCCGCCGGGATCCAGCTCCGCCATCTGGGACGTCGGGGACCCGACACCGCGCGCCGCATCTTTGGGCTTTCCGAGCTGGTCGGGATAGCTCAGCACGTAGGTCTTGCCCTCTCCCCTCAGGATAACCTTGGAGGATAGGACGGAGGTGACGACCAACGGCGAGGAGGACTTACCATCATCGCTGGCGACGCGGAGGTGTTGGCCCCTGGAGTAGATCCGACCGTCGATGATCGCGATCTGGTCGCGGCCCTGAAGGAACGTGGCATCGAGTTTTAATTCCGCAACGATGTCGGCCAGCGGGTCCGTATCGGGCGCGGCCGGCGCCGCGTCCTGGGCCGCGGCCGGCGCGGCCGCCTTGAGGCTCACCTGGAACGGGTCGCGGAGTTCACCTTCCGCCCGTTCCACCGCGATGCTGCCGACGGAGAGGATATCCTGCACCATCGTGTCCAGGCCCTTGGACAACTCGGCCCGCTCCTCGGCCGCGCCGGGGAGGCCGGCCTGCATCGAGTAGGCCGAGTAGGCGAGGAAGGTGGCCAGAAGCAGCGTCGGCGCCAGATTCAGGATCTTCACGCTGGTCATCGTTTCTTGGTTTCCTGCATCTTGGTCTTCGCGGCGGTCTCCGGCTTCGCGGCCAGGCTCAACACGCTGAGCTGGGCCGAGAGGCGACCCACGTTCTTACTGGCCGGGTCGAGCTTGATCGAATCGATCCGCATCAGCCGCCGGTCTTTCTCGACCCAGCCCAGGAATTCGTCGATCTCCGCGAAGCGGCCCTCCACCTTCAACTGGAGAGTGATCGCCTCAAAGGGACCGAGGTCCTTGGGCTTGTCGGGCTTCACCTCGATCAGCGTCAGCGGTGACGATCGGAGGTGGTCGATCACGTGACGCATCAGCTCCTGGACGTCGGCATCGGCGGGTATGAGTCCCAGGGACGGAGCCACATCCTTCTTGAGCTGCTCGATCTCGCGTGCCGTGGCGACGCGCTTCCGCTCCCGGTCGATCCGGGTCGTGGTGGCGGCCAGATGCTCGCTCGTGGGGCTGAAGAACATGGTGTACCATCCGACGATGATCGCCAGGCAAAGGACCAGGCGGAGCTTCACCGGGTGGGCGAGTTGTTGCAAGATGATGCGCTGATAGTTGGATTTCGAAGGCGTCTGACTCATGGCGACGATGGACCTTGGGGTGCTCCCCGGCCGTTGACGATGCTGGATTCCTCCGGGATAGCCGCCCTCGGCGGTCGCGAACCGATGATCGCCGCGGGCGGCTGTACCATACGGCTAGCCCTTGCGGATGGCCTTGGTCGGCGCGCTCTTGGGAGGCGGGGCCGCCCCGGGCAGACCGACGATGTTGAAGGACGCGGACGGCCGCTCGCCGGCCCGGGTCGGATTGGCTCGGAGACCGGTGACCTCGATCAGGGGGAAGGTTCGCTTGAGCGCCGGCTCGCCGCGCAGCGTGGCGAGGAAGGCGTCGAGCTCGCGCGGCAACGAACCATCCTCGGACATCGGCGTCGTGAAGTTGATGACCAGTTGTTTCTTCGAGCTGGATCCGCCCCCCTTCGACTTGGCCTCGACCGGGGCGTCGCCCGATAGTGATGTGATGACGGTGCTCTCGGGCGCCGCGGCGGCGATCGTGCGCAAGGACGCGGACCAGTTGGCGCGGCCACTCCGAAACGTCTCGATCGCCTTCAACTGATCCTGGACGAACTTCTTCTCTTCATCAAGTTTGGCCTGGTTCTGATCCTTGAGCCAGGAGAACGCCTTCAGGCCGGTGCCGATGGTCTGGAGACGAACGTCGGCCTCGGCCGCCACACCGCTCAAGTAGAGGGTGACGACCCCGAGGAGGGCGGCGTGGACGACGAGATCAACCCAGGGGAAGATATCGTGGATGGAGGGGGCGGCCTTGAGCGTGCTGGCCAGGTCGAGTCCGATGTCGTCGGTCAGGGGGTTGGCCAGGGCCGTCCCCAACGCGGCGGCGGCCGGTCCGTAATCCGGCTCGGCGCAGCGGATCAACCGGGCCCCGGTTCGCTGGTGGAAGGCCCCGGCTTCCTGCGTCAGGATCACTTCGGGCCGGCCGTGGATGATCACGGTGTCGATCGGCGGCATGATCCGGCAGTGTCGTCCCATCATCCAGAGGGTCGAGTAGGCGGCGAGGATCGCGACGGTCTCCTCGCCGGAGGGCAGGCTGAACGTATGCCAGAACAGGGGCCGTGCGCCGGTGGCCAGCACGCCGATCGCCGACTGTGGCCCGAGGAAGAAGCGCACGCACAGCTTCGAGCCGCTCGGTGCCTTGCGAGAGAACGCACCGGCGCGGAAGAGAGCGGCGGGGGCCGGCTCGGCCATGCCGACTCGGGTCCCCAGGCCGTTCATCATCTCGACCAGGCCCGTGATTGCGCCCCGAGGCGAGGCGGCCACGCAGGCCAGGGGTTGCTTGTCGAGCTCGAGCTTGAGCACCTCGATGATTCGTTCTTCGGCCCGGAGGTTGGTCGCCTGCACCGCTTCGAGGAAGTACGCCTGCGCCGCGGCATTGCGATTCGCGGCGGCGATCGGGACGACCGCTTGAAAGACCTGCGACTCGGGGACGCCGAGCTGGATCCAGGGTTTGGGCTTGGCCCGCTTCGCCCCCTTTGCTGGGACCCAGGTCTCGAGCATTCGCCCCAGGACTACCTCGGGGGACTGCCCGCCACACTCCTGGCTCTCCCGTGCAATCTCACGGCGACCGCGGGGAGTGGTCGCCACGACACTCAGTGCGATCTGCCCTCCGTCGATCACCAGGCCGATCGCAGGCCGCAACCCGAACCGACTCCACGGCTTCATGATCGAGAAGACTCCCAATGGTCAGGCCAGGATGAGAAATGGCCGCGGGCGACCGGAAGGGGTCGCCCGCATCGAAGTCAGGACCACAACAGCTCCCGATGACCCGAGACGACATCGCCCCGGGTCACAGGAAGACCGGATCAACTTCCCGAACCGGCGTCACCCGTCACCGGGCTGATCGTTTGCGGGATGGTCGAGTTGGTCGCATCAAACCCATTCTGGTTCCAGGCCACCGTGTACGCTCCGTAGCTGGAACTCGATGAACTGCGGGTCAGTGTCCCCGACCACGTCGGACTGCCCGAAGTCCCCGGTGTCGCGGTGATGGTGGGCGCCGTGAAATACTGCAGGATCGGCAGGACGATGTCGAGGGCATCGGTATTGGAAGTCTGCCAGTACACGCCGTTCTGGGCGATGTACCGCTCTTGGGCCGCTTGCACGGTCGACCAGTAATTGAAAGCCTCGGCCGCCTTGGACTTCTCCACCGACGCGAGGAATTTCGGCACGCCGAAGGCGGCCAGAATGCCGATGATCACGATCACAACGGCCAGCTCAACCAGAGTGAACCCCTTACGGGTACGCATTCTTGAAACGAGTCTCTGCATGGTCTTGTGCTCTCTCTCTTTGGTTCGAATCCAGGCAATCGTCTCAGATGGGAACGTGCTCAAGTTCGGCGACATCGACTGCAGTTGCTTCGTCGAAGAGACTCGCTCGGCAGAGGAAAGGAACGTCCTTCAGGACCGAACCGCGATCGGCCGCGGTTTCGACCGTTCCGGATGACAGGGCGACGTCGTTTCTGCTGAGATGGCTGAGGATCAGTCCCCCTGCGGTGACATCCCGACCGTGACACTCAACGATAGGTCAAATCCAACGGGTGTCAAATCCGTGCGAGATGTGTTGGACACACGACTCACCCCGGACCGCCAGGCGCCTTGATCGAGATCCACGTGGCTGCACGAATGCCGCCGATAGGGGCCTGAGATCGAACGAGACGTAGCCTATCCCGGGTAGACCGGAACCGCACTGTCGCGCGGCGAGGGTAGGGTAGGGACTGAATCGCGGATCGGTCCGCGTTCGGACTCGGGAAGAGGAGGTGGGACTTGCCGTTCGATGCAACCCGATCCGCCTCCACGGCTTCAGAATCGAGGGCACTCCCGGTGGTCAGGCCAGAGTGGGAAACGGCCGCGGGGGGGGGGGGGGGGGGGG
>JBKQHM010000125.1:0-8182 GCA_052148775.1 Isosphaeraceae bacterium
TCCCTACGTAACAATGCCGTCCTTCCATCCACAACGATAGCGCAACAGATTTCCCCGATTCTGCAAGCCCAATCCGAGCTCAAAATGGGCAATTTTCATCAGCCCAGACTCAAGGTCCGTCGCCGGGGAGAGTCGATCTGCGCGACCGTCCCATCGGCGAAGGCCACCAGGATCTCCTCGGGCGACTTCGAGAAGAAGCAGCCGACTGCCGGGGAAAGGCTCGGGATCGGCAGCGAGCGGGCCGGCTGGTAGCGGTCGGTCTTCATGCTCAGCCAGTCGATCCGCGTACGGGAGACGGCCACGACCGTGCTGGAGCCGGCCCAGTGCGCGGCTGCCAGGTAGGACTGGTCAGTCCTGGACGCGCGCGAAGAGAAGACGTGGAACAGCCCATCCTCGACGTGGAACTCGGAGACGTAGGCGACGCCGTCCTTGTCCAGGCCGATGAGCTCCACGAACGGTAAGCCCGGCACCCAGGTGGCCGGGACGCCGCGCATCGGCCGGAACGCCGGGGCGGCGGGATACCACGCCGATTCTCTCCGCTGGAGTTCCCGTCCGCCCGGGTCGAGCAGGATCCAGCTCGGGCCGTCGTGGGTGAGCACGACCAATCGGTAATCGGGAGACCCGCCCGACGGGCCGGCGGGGAGCAGCAGCGCGGTCCCGGGCGGCTCCCCCACGGCCGAGGCAATCGACAAACTGCTCCGGGGCATCCAGGAGGCCGCGTCGACGATCGTGAGGTCTCGGCCGCAGCCCAGGCCGACCAGCCAGTCCGGCCCCCACGGCATGATGGGGGTCAACCAGGTCCCCACGAGCCCCGGGAAGTAGCCTTGGGGGCCGGTCCGGAACGTGCCGTCGGGCCGCCGGAGGGAGCAGGACAGGATCGACGAGTGCTCCGTCTGGCGGTGGGCGACGACTGCCTGGCCGTCGGCATCGACCGCCAGTGCGGAGACCACGCCGGGACTCTCGGCGACCGGGACGACCTGGCTGCAACCCGGCGGGCACCGGACCACCTTGCCGTCGTCGAATCCGACGAACAGGTCGCGCGTGGTCGACGCCTGGCAGACGGCCGTGACCGACCCGCGGCCGAGCCGGACGAGGTGGAAGGTTGGTTCGCGTCTCGACGCATCGCGATCTCGGAATACGGCTTGCTTCTGCGCGGCGATCGCGGCGAAGTCGGCGTCCTGGACCAGGGCGGGCGGCCATAGCGACGCCGCGCCGAACAGCGTGGAGATCGCCGGTGGGACCGCGCGACCGGCCTCGGCGGCCGTCCGGAGCCGCCAGGCCAGGGTCAGGAGTGCCCGGTCGCGCACTTCCTCGGCATACGCCGCCAGGGCCGGCGTCGCCCCGGCCATCTTCGTCGCCGTATTGTAGAAGATCGCGGCGTCCCGGTCGGAGCCGACCGATCGGAAGAAGGCATCGGCCTCATCGAGCAGGCTCCGGATCGAGGCGATCTCGCCGCGTCCGCCGTGGATGAGCGCCAGCTCCAGGGCGCAGAGCGTGGCATTGCTGGCGGGGCGTCGGTCCCATCCCTTGCGAAAGTGCTCGATCGCCAGGTCGGGCCGACGCGCGTGCACGTTAAGGATCGTCCCGGACGCGAAGTAGTCGGGGGGGACCGACGACCACGCGCGCTCGGCGGCCCGCAGGTACTCGGCGACGGCGGCGTCCTCCTCGCCGATCCGGCGGAGCAGGTCGCCGGCGGACGTGTGCTGGCCGAGTTGTCGATAGAGCTCGATCGCGCGATCGGCCGCGCCGGCGGCCTCGAACGCGGCGGCGGCGGCGGCCGGGTCGTTGAGCTTCTTGAGGTAGAGGATCGCCGCATCGTGGTGCAGGCCGCCGCGCTGGAGGGCGTGGGCGGCCATGCGGTCCTCGCCCAGCAGCTTGCCGTAGATGTACGCCGCGCGGCGGAAGTCGCCCCGACGAACGGCCTCTTCGGCGGCCTTGCGATACTCCCGGCCCAGCTCGGCCATCAGGTCCGGCCGGGCGCGCCAGATCCCAATCGCCTGGCCTCGCCCCGCCCGGCCCATGAGGTCCATGAGGTTGTAGATCGCCCGGCTGAAGGGGAGCCGATTGCCCCAGCCGACCCATCGGTGCCCCGGGTCGGCCGGCGCCATCGAGAAGGCATGCCGCAACGCCCGGGACGGATCGCCCTCGCGGAACTCGTGGAGCAGCTTGCGGACCAGCGAGGAGTGGTCGACCCACTCCCACTGGAGCTTCTCACGGATCGCCGAGAAGCCCGCGCCGGCATGGCCCATCAGCTCGCGGAGCGAGTCGCCGAGCCCCTGAATACCCGAGGCAAGCCCCCCGGCCGACGCGACGCCGGCCCGGCCCCCCTGCCCTTCCCCTTCGGTCTCCGCAGTCGACGCATCCTGGGCACCCGCCCCGACGGAATCCTCGGGCCCATCGGTCCGACCGCCATCGCCATCGCACGGCCGGCCCGATCGGCCGCGCGGGGCGGGCCGGCGGAGTTCCTGCTCGAGCTCCCGGTAGAGTGCCTCGGGCGGGACATCGGGCGGTTCCCAGTCGATCGCCACGATCCGATCGGCCAGCCGACGCGGCTCCGGCAACGGCACCCAGGAGCGAGACAGCCGCGGCGCGGCGATCACGAGCTGATCGAGACCCATCGCGGCGCCGCGATTGAACCGGAGGATGCGACCGCCCGGCAGGAAGACCAGCCCGCCATCGCGCACCAGGCCGGCCGCCTCGTCGTCCAGCAGGGCCGGGTCGAGCGTCGCGTCGACCGGCAGGTAGAAGTCCGCCGCCAACGCGCGGAGGCGGGTCGCGCCCGGGACCGGCCCGTCCGGCGGCCGATCGAGCTTGAGCAGGAAGCCCCCGTTCACGTCGAAGACCCGCCCGGACGGGTCGAGGCCCAGCCGCGTGCAGATGGCCAGCGGCGCGGACACATCGCGAGTCGGGAGGAACAGGGCGGCCGCCGGCCCGCGGATGGGGCCGTGCCGCAGCTCGAATGCGACCCGGACCGTCATGGGCTTACTCCTCCTCGCTCGGCCCATTGGAGCACCGCGGCCATCCGCTCGGCGGCCCCGGGCGTCTCGGACCCGATCAGCCGGCCCGAACCCAGGCGCGTCCCGTCCGGCATCCAGGCGGCGAACTCACTCCCCGACACGTAGAACATGGCGATCGGCGCGCCGTCCCGTCCCAGCACCGCCAGGTGATTATACTGATCGATCAAAATCCGCAGGCCCGCATGCTCCACCACCTGGAGGAACCGGATGCAATCGTGATAGATGCCGCTGTTCATCGGCGGCAGGGCGCTCGACTCCGCGACGACTCCGCCGAGCTCCTGGAAGATCTGGGCGGGGGTCACCTGGTCCACCTCGAGTCGTCCCCTGTCCCAGCGGATCAGGGACATCGCATGCGAGCGCCTCGGGCCGCCGAGGTCGAACTCGCGGACCAGCAGGCAGGACCGGCCCAGGGACGCGAAATGGATCCAGACGTCCTCCCTCGGCGTGACGAACACCGGCGGGCGATCCCCGGGGACTTCGCGCACCTCGACCTGCTGATCGTTGAGCCGCCGGGCGAACCAGTGTCCGTCGCGAGACAGGGCGAACAGGCTGTCGGCCAGCGGATGTTCCGCGTCCGACAGCGTCCCCACCACGGCCGCGCGCGCGATCGAGATGAACACGGTGGCCGCGGCCGGCATCCCCTTGAATCGGATCGCCATGACGTCGCCCCCGTGTCGCGTGCAGGTGATCCGCGCCCCCTTCAGGGTGGGCTGACCGTCCGAAAGCTGCGTCAAGGACATGAGCCGGCCCGAGCTCTGCCGGAATTCCAGTGTCCCGGTCTCCGCGTCGAGCCGGACGGCCCGACGACTCAGGTCGGCCCAGGGGTCGGCGGGTGAAGTCGACAACTGGGCGACGGGCAAGGGATAGGGGGAGAGCCCCGCGCGGGCGCGCTCGATGGCGAGCTTGGCCCTCGGTGTGGCCCCCGCCTCGACCCGGCCCCCGGCGAGTTCGACGGCCGTGCAGACCTGGCCGGCCTCCCCGGAAAGCCCGGCGATCGTATGCAAGTCCGGATAGTAGAACCACGAGAGCGCCGACTCGGCCAGTTTGATGCTGATGTGGTGGAGCGTACAGCGGCGGTCGTGGAAATCGTAATGGGCGAGCTCCGGGAAGCCCTTGTGGTAGCCCACCAGGACGAAACCGCCGGCCACCCCGATGACGGTCCGCACCGGCCGCATCACTTCGCCATCGATCATCGGCCGGGGGAGCACCTCGGACTCGCCCCCGTCCACCCGCGCGGCGAACAGCAGTCCGTGACGACCCACGACGAGGATCCGCTCTCCGGACTCGTCGAAATCGATGTGACGGCACAGGTCGCCATGGAGCGAGCTGATGCGATCGAGGATGCCGCAACGGAACGGGAAGGGGATCGGGTCGAGGTCCCCGGCCCATGACCTCGGAAGCGCGAGACGCGACGAGGCCGGCACGGCCCGCGGTGGCTCGGAGGCCGGTTCCCCCAGTTCGACCCGGCTGCGGCCGAGTCGGACGGGCCATCCGTGCCTCAGCTCGGTCAGCTCGACCTCGCCGGCCGAGTCGACCGACACGGCGAACAGCCGGGTCCCCGCGTCGTCGGCGATTCGGCACGCGGCGTCGGCGACCTCGGGTTCGTCCAGGCTGCGCGGGTGGGTCAGGAGCACTACGTCGCGGCTTGCCGCCGCCCCGGGGCACGAGAGCAGCCGGGCCAGCATCGGACCCGGGTGCGGCGACAGGTCGCTGGACTCCAGCAGCCTGGCCAGCGCCTCGCGATCCAGTTGCGCCAGGTCGACCGGCTCGTCGCCGTCGCCGGTGGTCATGAGCATCGAGGGGATCCGCCGCCGATCGGCCTGGCGGGCCAGGGCCATCGCGGCGCCGGCCAGGACGAGCCGGACGTCGCCCCAGGTCCGTACCCCCTGATCGAGCAGCAGGAGCATCTCCTGGACGGCCGGCTGGCGGGGCGTCTCGCGGTGGAAATACAGCAGCTCGCGCCCGGCGAACCGACGGAGGAATTCCTCGTCCTCGAGGGCGAACTGGATCGGCAGGATCTGCTCGGGCGCACCCCGGGTCGCCAGGTCCGAGTAGCCGTCGGTCTGGAGCTCGGACCGGTCGAGCCGACGCGGGGGCAGGCTCAGCGCCCCTTCAAGCCGGCCGACGACGCGGGTCATGCCGGCCAGGCGCGGCCTCCGCTCCAGCTCGGCCATCGAACCGGCCAGGACGCGCGTGGGGAACGGGACCAGCCGATCCTCGATCGCCTCGACTGGTCCCCGGCCGTGCTTCAGCCAGTGCCGCACCGCCTCGTCCGACAGCTTGTCCAGCTCCCCCACGACCCGGGCCCGGAATTCGGACGGCTCCAGCGCCGGCTGCTCGGCGTAATCCATGGTCCCGAGGGCCGGGTGGCTAAAGATCATCTGGGGGATCCAGCTTCCGCCGTTCAGGAGATCCTGGACGCAGGCCAGGTCGGGCGGATCGGCGACGCCGGGGACCTCGCGACAGAGCCAGGCGCACAACGCCCCGGCATTGCGGAGCGGGCTCCGCAAGTCCCGGAACTGTTCGTTGATCCGGTGCATACGATCGGTCGAATCGTGGGCCTGGGCCCGCTCCCCCAGCCCGATCAGGTAGAGGATGTGCAGCACGCAACCGAAGGCGGGGACCGATTTCCCCGGGACGAGCATCCCCTCGAGGAACCGCGCGATCTCGGGCGCGAAGGCGAACGTGCGCCCGGCGTCGGGCCCGTCCAGGAACTCGACGGCCTCGCCGCGTTGTGCCCATCGGAGGCCGCCGAACGATCGACAGTACGCGGCCGGGATCTGAAGAAAGAGCGCCGCTCGTCGATGATTCATGGCCGGCGCCCTCCCCCCGGCCGACCCGACGCCAGACCCGCGCGGGCCATCCGGATGGCGGCACGGCTCAGGGGCCGGAATGCGTCCCGCGGGAGGCGCTCATATCCCGAGGCATCCAGGATCACCAGATCGTCCGGCGCCGCCCCGACCAGGCGTCGCAGCGCCGACTCGGAGAGATCCGGATCGGCCCGGAACCCGATCGGGATCTTCACGTCCATCCCCCAGAACCGCGACTCGCCCAGCGAGGCCGGGATGGTGCCGGCCTCGCCGAGCACCAGCACCTCCGCGCCCTCCGGGCCGCCGTTAGGGTCGCCGACCCAGCATCCCATCAGCGCGCCGATCCGCGCCGAGGTCTCGCGCTCGGCCCAATCGGCCAGCCGATCGAGCTGGCAGCAGACCGCCGAGGCCGACCGTGGGCGACTCCCCCCGTCGCGTACCAGGCGGAGCGCCATGGGTTCCGGCGGGGCGTCGGCGGGCGCGGATGCCGTCATCGGCCTCGGGAAGATGGCTCGCTCCAGCGCGACGCCCCCGGACCCATCGCCGATCGGCACGTGGAACGCGGGGAGGGACTCGCCCGGCCGATACCAGGATCGCTCGCGGAAGACGAACATCTCGACCCCCGACAGCGGCAGCAGCCGTTCGACCAGCGCCCGGCGTGTCGACTCGGATTCCGCCTCCCAGCGGACCCAGGCGCGGTCCCCCAGGATCGACACGCGGATCCCCGGCAGTCGGCGCAGGTCGGCCAGGACCGGCAGGTCCGCGACCGGGATGCTCGCACAGCAGACGTCCTGCCATCTTGGGGTCATCGCCATCGCCGTCCCGGGAAGTCGTTGTCAACGATGCACGCGAGTCAGTGAGATTGGGAAGACGCCCGCACTACATGCCGGCTAACCGATCCATTTCAGCAGGTCATTGACGCGGTTGGCCAGGTGTTTCCGGGCTAGCTCGTCTTCGACCCAGGCGACGCGATCGGACAGTTCGGCGAGCTGCTCGCGGACGCGAGCCACGGCCGCCAGGCCCAAGGAACGGGACTCGACCTCGGCGGCGATCGCATCGAGCCGACGGGCGAGCCCCTCGCCGTCGACCCGGTCGGGGATCTTGGCCAGGGGGTGTGAATCGGCCTGGCCGGCATGAGGCGCGATCACGCCGGAGACCAGCGCGGCCAGCGGCGCGACCTGCTCCTCCCGGTCCCAGACATAGCGGAGCACCCAGAAGTCCGAGACCTCCGCCTCGGGCCGGCCGCAGAGCACGGCCGAGGCGGCGACCAGCTTGAGCACCTTGACCGCGCGTCGATCGGTCAGGGCCACGCCCAGGTCGCGCACCTTGGAGATAACCTCGGCGTATCGCTCGACGATCCCCCCCAGCGCGACCCGGTAGACCTCGGCCGACAGGGCCCGAAGGTCGGCCGAGGAGATCGTGGACTCCAGCGGGACGGCGCGCTCCAGCTCCCACCCCGCCGTCAGCAGGCGCGGCATCTCCTCGCGACGGAGGTTGTCCACGTGGCAACGGAGCAGAAATCGATCGAACAGGGCGCGCAGGGCTTCGTCCTCGGGCAGGTGGTTCGAGGCGGCGAACAGCGACAGCAGCGGCAGTTTATGCGTCTCGGCACCCCGGCGGTAGATCCGCTCGTTGAGCACGGTGAGCAGGTTGTTCAAGATCGCGCTGTTGGCGTTGAAGAGCTCATCGAGGAAGATGAACTCCCCCTCGGGGAGCATGCCGGTGGTCACCGTGGCGACGGTCCCCTCGCGGAGCCGGACCAGGTCGATCGGCCCGAAGACTTCATTCGGCTCGGAGAAGCGGGTCAGCAGATACTCGAAGTAGCTGCCGCGGACCGCGGCGGCGAACTGTCGAATCAGAGCCGACTTGGCGGTCCCGGGCGGCCCGTGGAGGAACAGGTGCTCGCCGGCCGTCACCGCCAGCGCGATCAGGTCGACGACTTCGTCGCGACCGACGAACCGACGCTTGAGCGGCTCGACCACTTCCGTCCGAAGCCGGCTGACCGCAGGGTTCATCATGAAAGTGCCCCCATCCATCCTGATGGCCGGAAACCGACCCGACCCCGATTCGTCGTCGAGTCACGCGCCGACCGGCGTCGGTCGGCTTGTTGCTGATATGGCTTCGCTTCCAACCGATCTGGGAAATTGACACCTGGCTGCGAGATCAGGGTGAATTCCGCATCGTACACGAGGTTGAACACGGCCTAGACCCGACCGCCATTCTGGCAGATGGCTGGTATCTGGCAAAGTAAGAGAAAGAAAGAGAAAGAAACTCTTCAGCTTGGACCAGTGGGGTTCCCATGCTGGGTGTTGAGGTATCCTCAGCCCCACTTCGGAGAATCCTCCCATGCGTGCA
>JBKQHM010000126.1:0-11586 GCA_052148775.1 Isosphaeraceae bacterium
CCGGTACCGTCGTCGGCTACGAGGCGACGGAGGTCCGCCGGATCTGGACGATCGTGAGCTTCCAACGCGATCTCGGCATCAACCTGGCGGGGGTCGAGGTGATCCTCCAGCTTCGCGATCGCCTGTCCGAAGTCCATCATCGGGTCCACGACCTGGCCGAGCAGCTTCGCGAGCTGGTCGACCTCGATGAGTTCCCTACCCAAACCGATTCCGATGCGTGACGATGATCGCCCCGCGACCGCGCCGGGCGAACCCCGGCGGAACTGGCTGCGTCGGATCCTCCAGGAAGGACCCGAGGCGCAGCGACGCCTGGCGCGGGCCGTCGCGGCGCTGCTGGGGACCGCGTTGGTGGCACTGGGAGCGATCGGCGTCCTCCTGATCTGGCACCTGGTACGCCGGGGCCGGCTGATCCAGCAACGCCTCAACCCGCCGCGCAACATCCGGATGCCCACGTGGCTCGACGACAAGGTGGACGCTCATGACCAAGATCACGGCGAGGCTCCGACCGCATGAGCGGCTGAAGGATCCCGAGGCATTTCGCCTCGCATTCCAGCGACGGCGATGGGAGTCTGACGGAATCCTCACGGTCTACGGGGTTGCCAATGGTCGCGACCATCCGCGTATCGGGATCTCCGTTTCGCGGAAGAAGGTCCGATCGGCCAACGATCGCAACCGCCTCAAGCGGCTGATCCGCGAGGCGTTCCGGCTCTCGAAAGCAGAACTGCCGCCCGGGATCGACCTCGTCGTCGTACCGCGAGCCCAGGACGCCTCCTTCGCCGCCGTGCAACAATCCTTGTCCGCCCTGTCCCGCAGGCTCGTTCGTCGGATGAAGAGCGAACTGTAGGAAACGAAGCTGATCGTGTCTCCAGGTCAACACGCGTGGCGGTTCTCCTCGAGGAGTGAGACTCGCGTCAGACACCGGGCAGGCCAGACATGTGGACCAACTCGCTGGTGATGGTCTTGCGATGGCCCGGGCGCGTTCTCATCGCACTCTTGATCGCGATGATCCGCGTGTATCAGGTGACGATCAGTCCCCTATTGGGGCCGGCTTGCCGATTCGAACCGAGTTGTAGCCGGTACATGGTGGAATGCCTCAAGAAATACGGATTGTTCCGGGGGTTCGCGAAGGGCCTGCGCCGGCTATCGCGGTGTCATCCCTGGCATCCGGGAGGATACGACCCGCCCTGAGCTGGACCTTCCGCTCTCCGTCATCGGGAAGTCTGTTCCGGAACTCTCCCCGCCCCTCCAGGGCTTCCAAGACTGACTCCGAGGTCCTGGTGGGTTATCGCCGCGCCTGAACATCCAGAGGTAGACTGTCGGAAAAGGGCGCGTTCGAGCTTTGGAGCGAGGACGATCCCCGGTCGTCAATCGTCGTCGGTCGCATGTGCGTACCTGGATGCGTGTTCTGCGTGGTCGGCTGAACGCCGCGCCGGGAGTCAGCGAAAAGGCAGACCCATGCGACGTGATGATGCTCGCGAGGACATCTGGCCGATCGAAGACTACCGTGACTACCTCCTGCTGCTCTCCCGGCTCCAGTTTGGCGGCCGCCTCCGCGCGAAGCTCGACGCCTCCGACGTCGTTCAGCAGGCGATCCTCCACGCGCACGAGAATCGGAGCCAGTTCCGGGGCCGGACCGAGGGCGAGTGGCTGGCCTGGCTCCGCGCCATCCTGGCGAATACCCTGGCGACCGCGGCCCGACGGTTCGACGCCCAGGCACGCGATGCCGGCCGGGAGCGATCCCTGGAGGCAGAACTGGAGCGCTCGTCATCCCGGATGGAAGGCTTGCTCGCGGCCGACCAGACGTCGCCAAGCGAGCGGGCCGTTCGCGGCGAGGAACTGCTCAGGCTGGCCCACGCGATCGCCCGGCTGCCGGAGGACCAGCGGCGGGTCGTGGAGCTGCATTACCTGAAGGGGCTTTCGGTGGCCGACGTGGCGGAGCAGATCGGCCGCACCCGCCCGGCCGCCGTCGGCCTGCTCTTCCGCGGGCTCGAGCGGCTTCGCGAGCTACTCCGCGACCAGGGGGAGTCAAGGCATGAGTCATGAATTCAACGGGGACTCCGACCGGGAGGAGCGGAGGAATCGGGTCCTCCTGAGCTACGTCGAGGCGCTCGAGGAGGGCCGGGAGCCCGACCGGGGCGAGTTTCTCGCGGCGCACCCCGACCTCCGGCAGGAACTGGAGGCGTTCCTCGACGTCCACGATGAGGTGGCACGGCTCACGGCACGCCTGCGCTCCGCGGGGCGAGTCGACGACCATGGGCCCATCGGCCCGATGCGCGACGAGCCGGACCGCACCGCTCAGGGCATCGGTCAACTCGGCGACTTCCGCCTCGTCCGCGAGGTGGGCAGGGGGGGGATGGGGGTCGTCTACGAAGCCGAGCAGATCTCGCTCCGGAGGCGGGTCGCGCTGAAGGTCCTCCCGTTCGCCGCGGCCATCGACCCCCGGCGCCTCCAGCGGTTCAAGACCGAGGCCCTCGCGGCGGCCCACGTGCAGCACGAGAAGATCGTGCCGGTGCACGCCGTCGGCTGCGAGCGCGGCGTCCACTATTACGCCATGCAGTTCATCGACGGGCAGAGCCTCGCCGCGCTGATCGGGGAATTGCGCGTTCTTCGCGACGAGCGGCGTGACGGCGCGGCCGTCACCGAGGCGGCCATCGGACGCCCTGGGTCACCTTCGGGGGATGGGGCAATATCCCCCGCGACGACGATCTCGCGCGAGCGATCCGCGGACCGCCTCCGGTATTTCGACCGCGTGGCCGGGCTGGGCCGACAGGCGGCGCTGGCGCTGGAGCAAGCCCACCAGGCGGGGATCGTGCATCGCGACGTCAAACCGGGGAATATGCTGCTGGACCTCCGCGGCCAGCTCTGGATCACCGACTTCGGCCTGGCCCAGGTCACCGGGGACGTCGGGCTCACGGTTACCGGTGAGATGCTCGGCACGCTCCGCTACGCCAGCCCCGAGCAGGTCCTCGCCCGGCGCGGGATCGTCGATCACCGTAGCGACGTCTATTCGCTCGGCGTCACGCTCTACGAGCTGCTCTCGCTCCGCCCCCCCTTCGACGGGCGCGATCGGAACGCCCTGATCCGGCAGATTGCCGACGACGAGCCCGCGTCCCTTCGTTCTCTGGAGCCGTCGATCCCCGCGGAGCTGGAGACCATCGTGTTGAAGGCGCTCCGCAAGGAGACGGCCGACCGCTACACGACGGCGCAGGAGATGGCCGACGACCTGCATCGTTTCCTCGACGGACGGCCGATCCTCGCTCGTCGGCCGACCCCTCCGGAGCGATTGCGGGCCTGGTCGCGACGGCACCCGGCGATCGTCGGATCCGGCGTGGCGGCGTTGATCCTCCTCTCGGCGGCGTCCCTGGTCAGCACGGCCGTCGTCCGCCGCGAGCAGGCGAGGACGCTGGCCGAGCAGAGGAAGGCCGAGGCGGCCTACCGCCGGGAGCATCAGCGCGCGGAGGAGGCCGAGGCGCAGTTCCGCCTCGCCCGTCGGGCCGTCGACGAGTTGATCCGGGCCAGCGAGGAAGAGCTCGCCCACCGGCCGGGCATGGAGGGGCTCCGCAAGCGGCTCCTCGGCTCGGCGCTGGCTTACTATCGCGAGTTCATCGCCGAGCGGCGGGGCGACCCGGATGCACAGGCCGAGCTGCACGACACCACGCGGCGGGTCGAGACGATCCTCGCGGACCTGGCGGTCCTCCGCGCTGCTGGGCAGCTCTATCTGCTCATCCAGCCGACCGCCCTCGACGATCTACGCCTCGACGAAGGTCAGAGAGCGAGGGTGGCCGAGCTCTCCTCGCGTGCCGCCGCGCGCTGGACAGACGCCTTCGGTGACCCCGCCCGCCTCCCTTCCCCGTCCGAGCGCATCCGGATCGGCCTGGAGCAGGCCCGCGCCAACGAGGCGGAGGTCGACGCGATCCTGACGCCCCCGCAACGCGTCCGGCTCCGCCAGATCGCCCTCCAGTCGGAGGGGCTGGCCGCCTTCCGGGAGCCGGAGGTCGTCGAGGCGCTCGGCCTCACGCCCGGACAGCGCGAGCAGATCCGCGCGATCGAGGACCAGACGCTCTTCGGCCAGATCCGCGAGATGCAATCGGGAAAGTCGCTCGAAGACGCCGGCAAGCCGGCGATGGGGCGCATCCTCGTCGTTCTGACGACGGAGCAGGCCCGACACTGGAACGAGCTGACCGGCGATCCGATCCGGGGACCGCTGAGCGCCTTCCCAATGCCGTTCCGACCGCAGCACAAGCCGAAGCGGGCGCCCCGATGACGGCGTGACAGAATCCCATCAGACCGACGATCGCCTCCCACGATCACCTTTCGGAAAGCCATCTTCGATCGATGAAACCGACGAGCGCCACCCTGAGGTGTTCGACGAGAAATAGCCCACTGCCCTTGAATCCTTTGAATCCGCCGTCGATTCGAGCCCGATCGAGGTCCGCGTTCGGGTCGGGCCGACCGGGAGTCTTCGACAGAATACGACGTCAAGATCGGCCTGATGAGAGTAGACCAGCGTTTTTAGAACTGGGAAAAATCGACGACGGGCGCGCGATACCCAGCGACGGATTGCATCTCTTCAGATAGAGGCACCGTCGACGGCGCGGTCGGAAGCTGCTCGACAGGAATGCCTTCTCCTCGTGAGGTGACACCATGCATCGACGAGCCCTCGCTCTAGCGACCACTTTGACCCTCGTCGCGATCCTACTCGCCGGCCCAGTATTGCGGCTCGCCGCCGCGGATGACATCGATGCGGAGGGGAAGGCGTCCGGCACGGAGCTTTTCGGTCTTACCAGGATCGTGGGCCTGAACATCGAGATCTCGGCGGAAGAATACCAGGCCATGCAGCCCCCGCCACCCCCCGCTTTCGGAGCGCCTCCGCAGGCACCGCGACCGAAACCTCCGGGCGATCGTCAGAGCGAGCGGAACCTCTTCGGCGTCGAATTCCCCTGGGCACGCGGGGCCTTGACGGCCGAGGGGAAGACGTATCGGAACGTCGGCGTCCGCTACTCGGGGAACGCCTCGTACATGGCATCCGCCGGGGGCCTGAAGCGGTCGTTCTTCATCGACCTGGACCGCTTCGATCATCACGCTTTCCACGGGTTACACGCGATCCCGCTCCAGGGCGGGGCGCTCGACCCTTCCAAGGCGCGCGAGGCCCTGGCCTTCGCCCTCTTCCGCGAGGCCGGAGTCCCCGCGCCCCGCACGGCGATGGCCGAGGTGACCCTCACCGTGCCCGGCCAGTACGACAGGGCCTACCTCGGACTCTACACACTCGTCGAGCCCGTGGACCGGGCGTTCCTGAAGGATCGTTTCCACACCGACAAAGGCTTGCTCCTGAAGCCGCAAGGGCTACGCGGACTCGACTTCCTCGGCGACGAGTGGGAGAAATACCGAGGCCCTTACCGGCCCCTGGCCGAGCCGACTCCCGACGAGGCGAGACGCCTCATCGAGTTCGTCCGCCTGGTCCAGCAGGGCGACGACGAGCGGTTCCGCAAGGAGGTCGCATCGTACCTTGACGTGGACAAGTTCCTGCGCTTCATGGCCGTCCAGGCACTGATCGCGAACGCCGACGGCTTCTTCACGCTCGCGTACAACTACTCCCTGTTCCTGGACCCGAACACGAATCGGTTCGTCTTCATCCCGGGCGATCAGGAACTTTCCTTCGCCAATTTCCTGATGATGGGGTCCGCGGCTCAGCTCATGGACATGAGCCTCTCCCACCCGTACGGGGCCCCGAACCGCCTGGCCGACCGCCTGCTCGCGATCAAGGAGGTAAGCGAGGCCCATCGGAAGATCGTCACGAACCTTGCGACGACCATCTTCCGCAAGGATCGCCTCCTGGCCGATGCCGCGGCGTTCGAGGGCGCCACGAAAGCCATCCTCGAGCGAGAGGCCGAGGCGCGGGCCGAGCGGGCGGAACCGCCGGTTGGCTTCGGTCCGCCGGGGGGGCCGTCGGCCCCCGACTTGCGGACTTTCGCCGAGAAGCGGTCCGTTTCGATCGCCGACCAGCTCGCCGGGAAGAAGGACGGCTATCGCCCGCAATTCAACTTCGGGCCCCCGCGCGGGGGAGCCCCGCCGAAGCCGGTCGATGATAAGACCATCGGCGAGGTCGTCAAGGCACCTCCGGGTTTCAAGGTGAGCCTCTTCGCCGCACCGCCGAGGGTGAGCTATCCGGTGGCCCTGTCCGTCGCGCCGGATGGTGCGGTGTACGTGGCCGTGGACGAACAAGGATCGCTCGGGAGGACGCCCGGGGGAGGCCGGGTCGTCCGCTGCATCGACGCGGACGGCGACGGCAGGGCCGACCGCGTGAATGTGTTCGCCAAGATGGAGCATCCTCGCGGCGTGATCGCGCTGGACGGGAAGGTCTGGGTCCTGCATCCGCCGATGCTGAGCGTCTTCCGCGACGAGGACGGCGACGGCACGTCCGACCGGCAGGACGTGCTGGTCTCCGGGCTGACGACCAGCCTGATCGACGAGCGGGGCGGCGACCATACTACCAACGGGATTCGCATGGGGATCGATGGCTGGATCTATATCGCCGTCGGCGACTACGGATTCCACGGGGCCAGGGGGAAGGACGGCACGACGCTCTCTCAGCGGGGCAGCGGCATCCTCCGCGTTCGGCCCGACGGCACCGAGCTCGAGGTCTTCGCTATCGGGCTGCGAAACCCGTTCGCCATCGCGATCGACCCGTTCCTGAACCTCTTCACCCGCGACAACACCAACGACGGGGCGGGGTGGGACGTGCGCGTGAGCCACCTGATCCAGACCGCCGACTACGGTTATCCTCTGAGGTTCGCGAACTTCCCCGACGAGATCATGCCGCCGCTCGGCGCCTATGGACAGGGAGGCGGGACGGGCGCGCTGGCGCTCCAGGATGAGCGCTGGCCCGAGGCCTATCGCGGTGCCCTCCTGACGGGAGACTGGGGCCGCAGCGAGGTCTACCGGCACGACCTGAAGCCCGACGGTGCCTCGTTCCGCGCCAATCAGGGCGTCTTCCTCACCATCCCCCGGCCGACGGGCATGGACATCGGACCGGACGGACGGCTCTACGTGGCGAGCTGGCGCGGGGGCGAGGCGAGCGTCTATGTCGGCCCGCAGGTCGGCTTCCTCGCGTGCGTGTCGCCCCCCGGCTGGAGCCCGACCTCACCCATCGATCCGAAGGGGCTCGCGCCGGCCGAGCTGATCGAGGGCTTATGCGGCCCCAATGCGGCCTCCCGCTTCCAGTGCCAGCGAGAGATCCTCCGTCGTGGTCCGTCGCCGGAGACGACCCGAGCGCTCACCGATCTCGCGTCCGATCCGTCCCGCCCCCTGCACGGTCGCGTCGCGGCGTTGTTCGCCCTCAAGCAGATCGACGGCGCCGGGTCGCATGGCGTCCTGCGCAAGCTCGCGGCAGACGCGGCCCTCCGCGAGTTCGCGCTCCGGGCGCTTGCCGACCGCAAGGCCGAGTTGAAAGGCGTTGAGGCCGCAACATTCCGCGCGGCGATGACCGACCTCTCGCCCCGCGTCGTGGCGCAGGCCCTGATCGCGCTCGGGCGACTGGGAGACGTCGGGGCGGCCCCCATCATCATCCCGCTGACCTCGCGTCCCGAGGGCTCGAAAATGCCGACGGCGAGGCCCGTACAAGCTCAGCCCGACCCGGAACGGGCCATCCCCCACCTCGCCATGCGGGCATTGGTCTCGCTCCACGCGGTCGATGCCTGCCTCGACGCGATCGACGGTCCTCACCGCGAGGGGGCCCTCCGAGCCATGCGGTCGATGCACGATTCGAAGGCCGTCGAGGGGCTCATCAAGAAGCTGTCCACGGCCCGTTCCCCCGACGTCCGCCGGGATATTCTGGCCACGCTGGCGCGACTCTATCAACGCGAGGCCGAGTACGACGGGAGCTGGTGGGGCATCCGGCCCGAGACGACCGGCCCCTACTTCGACCCTCGGGAGTGGGAGAGTAGCGGGCGGATCGCCTCGGTCCTCAAGGCAGCCATCCTCGACGGAGATGCCGAGATGGCGACGTTCCTCCGCGGCGAACTCGCCCGTCGACGTGTCCGCCTCAAGGGGTTGCCGGCCGACGCGACGGCCGACCGGCCCAAGGTCGAGGAGGAGCCCCGCGTCCTCCTCGCCAAGGCCGACCCGAACAATCCGGACCAGATCGGCAACATGGGTTATGAAACCGCGGTGAGGCGTGTGCTCCAGGCGACCGGAGACGCGGGGCGAGGCAAGACCCTCTTCACCTCGCAGTCGTGCCGCGCCTGCCATACCGACGCCGACGGCCAGACGCCCAAGGGGCCGCACCTCGTGGACATCGGCAAGCGATACAGCCCCGCCGAACTCGTGGAGTCGATCCTGAAGCCCGGTGCCAAGATCGCGCAGGGCTATGAATCGTACCAGTTCGCGACGGTCGACGGCCGGGTCGTCAGCGGATTCGTGGTGAGCGAACGTGCCTCTTCTGTCCAGGTCCGCGAGTCATCCGGCGCCCTGCGAGAGCTGAAGCGGTCGGATATCGAGGAGCGTCGGAGGCAGGAGACGTCGGCCATGCCCGAAGGGATCGCGGCGAATCTGACACCCGAGGGGCTGGCCGACCTTCTCGCTTACCTCCGCTCGCTGAGTCCCTGAGTCCTTCTTGGTCGATTGAGAGAGGAGCCCTCCGATGCCGGGATTCTCGTCGCGAGTGATGGCGGTGGTGGTTCTGCTCCTGGCGGCGCAGGCGCACGGCCAGCAGTTCCCGGCCTTCGACCCTGAGCGGATCTTCATGATGGGCGATGGCGACCTCGACGGCCGGCTCTCGCTGGATGAATACCGGGACTTCCTTCGCAGCTCGCCGCGCATGAGGAACGCATCGGCCGCGATCGAGCCGATGTTCCGCCGGCTCGACGTGGATCGCGACGGATTCCTCTCGCTGGCGGAATACCGCAAGTCGTTCCCGCGGCGGCCCGACGGCGCGCCCGCGAAGTCAGGCGCAACGAAGGAGAAGCCGTCGGGCACGGTGGCTCCGGATGTCGGCTTTACGCCCGAACAGGAACGCTTCTTCGAAGCGAAGATCCGGCCCGTCCTCGTCACTCAATGCGGCAAGTGCCACGGGAGCAACGCCGAGGAGCCGCGGGGCGGGCTCCGTCTCGACAGTCGGGAGTGGCTCCTTCGCGGCGGCGACACCGGCCCGGCGATCGTTCCCGGCCGGCCCGACGAGAGCCTGCTCCTCCGCGCGATCCGTTACCGCGACGAGGACCTCCAGATGCCCCCCAAGGCGAAGCTCCCGGACGCGGTCGTCGCGGATCTCGAGGCATGGATCCGGATGGGCGCCCCCGACCCGCGGACCGGGCCGACCTCGGCGTTAGCGAGGCACTCCTCGACGGATCTCGCGAAGGCGCGGGAGTTTTGGTCGTTCCGGCCTCTCAGGAAGTCAGACCCGCCCTCGGTGAAGCAAACAGAATGGCCTCGAGGCGACATCGACCGCTTCCTCCTCGCGGCGATCGAATCCCGGGGGCTCGCCCCGGTCGCCGACGCGAGCCGACCGAGGCTCCTCCGCCGGTTGACGTTCGACCTCTCCGGCCTCCCGCCCACGCCCGAGGAGCTGGATGCGTTCCTCGCGGACGACGCGCCCAACGCCTTCGCGAAGGTCGTCGATCGGCTCCTCGCCTCGCCACGCTTCGGCGAACGGTGGGGCCGGCACTGGCTCGACGTGGCCCGTTATGCCGAGTCGAGCGGCAAGACGAATTTTAACTATCCCCAGGCCTGGCGCTACCGCGACTGGGCGATCGCCTCATTCAACGCCGACAAGCCCTATGACCGCTTCGTCCGCGAGCAGATCGCCGGCGATCTCCTCCCCGCAGCGGATGACCGCGAGCGGGCCGAGCAGATCATCGCGACCGGCTTCCTCGCCCTCGGCAGCAAGGCCCACGACGCCGAGAACCGCGGGCAGTGCATCCTGGATGTCGTCGACGAGCAGATCGAGGCGACCACGCGTGCCTTCCTCGGCCTGACGGTCGCGTGCGCCCGCTGCCATGACCACAAGATGGACCCGATCCCCCAGCGCGATTACTATGCGCTCTCGGGCATCTTCCGAAGCACGCAGACCTGCTCGGGGACGCTCGCGGGCGTCTTCCCGAATTTCAACGCCTCGCCACTGATCGAACTTTCTCCGGGCGCAAACGTCCCCGCGGCGGTCCCCTCGCTCACGACCGAGCAGAGGGCCGCGATGGAGGATCGCCTCGCTGCCATTGTCCGCGAGCGCGACGCGATTCCCCCGGGCGAGGCGAACCGCGACCGGCTCCGGCGGGCCACCTCGATGCTCTCGACGCTCCGCCATCGCCTGCTGATGGATCGCCCCGGCGGAAAGCCCCGCGCCTTCGCCATGGGTGTCCGCGAGCGCGACGAGCCGGTCGACAGCCCGCTCTACGTCCGCGGCGAACTCGACCAGCCCGGCGAGGTCGTCCCCCGCGGGCTCGTTCGCGTGCTCCGCGACGATGCGTCCGCATCGATCGCATCGGGTAGCGGACGTCGCGAGCTGGCGGACTGGCTCGCCTCGCCCTCGAATCCGCTGACCGCCCGCGTGATCGTGAACCGGGTCTGGCTGCACCTCTTCGGTCGGGGGCTCGTGCCCACGCCGGACAACTTCGGCGCCGCTGGAGCGCGGCCGAGCCACCCGGAGCTCCTCGACACGCTGGCCGTCGAGTTCATCAATGATGGCTGGTCGATCAAGCGGCTCATCCGGCGGATCGCGCTCAGTCGGGCCTATGGGCTCGACTCGGCCTACGATCCCCGGAACTTCGAGGCCGACCCCGACAACGCACTCGTCTGGCGGATGAGCAAGCTCCGACTGGATGCCGAGGCCCTGCGCGATGCCCTCCTGTTCGTCGGGGGCCGGCTCTCGACCGGGCCGCCGGTGGGCTCAGCCGTGGCGCGTGTGGGCGAAGGGCTGGCGTTTTTCGTCCGAGTGGATGGCCTGGACGCCTCGGACACGCATCGGTCGGTCTACTTGCCCATGGTCCGCGATCGGGTGCTCGAGTCGCTCGCCCTGTTCGACTTCGCCGACCCGAGCCTCGTGACGGGCAAACGGGACACGACGACCGGCCCGGCCCAGGCGCTTTACTTCCTGAATGGACCGTTGGTGATCCGGCAGGCCGAGGCCCTCGCCGATCGCGTCCTCGCCATGGAGGGCGACGAGGCTCATCGAGTCGACCATGCGTATCGGATCGCCCTGGCGCGAGGGCCGACGCACGCGGAGAGGGCTCGCGCCCTGACCTTCCTCCGCGATTTCGCGGCGCGAGCAGGAGAGAGTGATCCGTCAAGGGGAGCGTGGCGTGCGCTCTGTCAGGCCCTCCTCGCCGGCGCCGAGTTTCGCTATCGGGATTAATGGACCGCGAGCGGAGTGGGCGGTCAACCGTCGATTGATCGGTCGGAGTACCGCCTTGAGGCGGAAAGGACCGGCTGAAGCCTGGACTCCGACTTCTCAAATCACGATTGACAAGGCACTAGCCCATGTTTGGGGTGGCGCATCGTAAGTCCTTGCGGCGCAAGGGTCGGATTTTCCATTAGTCACTACATCACCGTATTCTCCCCCTCCGACGGCGCCGGCGGGCGTTGGCCGACCAGCTTCAG
>JBKQHM010000127.1:0-17382 GCA_052148775.1 Isosphaeraceae bacterium
CCGGCGTGACGATCGAGCCGCTGTATGATCGCACCCACCTGATCGACCAGACCCTGAACACCGTGATGCATAACCTCTGCGCCGGCGGCATCCTGGTCATGATCGTCCTGCTGCTGCTCCTGGGCAACCCCCGTGGCGGCCTGATCGTCGCGGTGGCGATCCCCCTGTCGATGCTCTTCGCGGCCAACGTCATGCTCGCCACCGGGATCTCGGCGAGTCTGATGAGCCTGGGCGCGATCGACTTCGGGCTGATCGTCGACTCGAGCGTCATCATGATCGAGAACTGCGTGCGGCGGCTGGCCCACGAGGGCGGCACGCGACCCAAGTTCGAGATCGTCCGCGATGCGGCCGTCGAGGTCCGCAAGCCCACGATGTTCGGCGAGCTGATCATCATGATCGTCTACCTGCCCATCCTGGCGCTCCAGGGGACCGAGGGGAAGCTGTTCCGCCCGATGGCCTTGACGGTGATCTTCGCCCTGCTCGGCTCGCTCGTGCTGTCATTGACCCTGATGCCGGTGCTCGCGGCGATGGGCTTGAGCAGTCGTCCCCAGGAGAAGGAGCTGTGGCTGATCCGATGGCTCAAGCACGCCTACCAGCCGATCCTCGGCGCGTTCTTCTATCGCCCGGTCGGGGCATTCCTCCTGGCCCTGGGGCTTCTCGGCATCAGCGTGCCGGTCGCGCTGAACCTCGGAGGCGAGTTCATGCCCAGGCTCAACGAAGGGGACCTGCTGGTCGAGGCGGTGCGCATCCCCTCGGCCTCGCTCGAGGGTGCCGTGGAAGCCTCGACCCAGATCGAAAACCTGCTCAAGACGATCCCGGAGGTGCGTCTGGTCTATTGCAAGACCGGCCGGCCCGAGATCGCCAACGACGTCATGGGGGTGCATCAGACCGACGTGTGGACCATGCTCAAGCCGCAGAGTGAGTGGCGCAAGGGGCTGACCCGCGATGACCTGATCAAGGAGATGGATGAGCTCCTGAATGAGAACGTACCGGGGGTGAAATTCGGGTTCAGCCAGCCGATCGAAATGCGGGTGAACGAGCTGGTCGCCGGTGTGAAGAGCGACGTGGCCGCGATCCTCTACGGCCCCGACCTCGACGAGCTGCGGCGGCTCTCCCTGGAAATCGAGCGGGTCCTGACGGCGATCCCCGGGGCACACGACGTCAAGACGCCGACCGCGGGCCGGCTGCCGATGTTGCGGATCAAGGTCCGGCGCGACCAGTTGGCGCGCTACGGCATCAAGGCGTCCGATGTCCTCGACGCGGTCGCCGCGCTGGGCGGCATCACCGTCGGGACCGTGTTCGAGGATGAGAAGCGGGAGTCGATGAAAGTCCGGCTGCCGGCGCGGCACCCGCTGAGGGTCCGGCTCCCCGAGTCGTGGCGCAACGATCCCGAGCGGATCGGCTCGATACGGGTCGTGGATCCGTCGGGCCGCGGCATCCCGCTCAAGGACCTGGCCGACATCAACGAGGAAGAGGGTCCCAGCGAGATCGAGCGGGACAACGTCCAGCGCCGGGCGGTGGTGGGTGTCAACGTGCGCGGTCGCGACATCGCCAGCTTCGTCGCCGAGGCGCAGGCCGCGATCGACGCCCGCGTCAAGCTCCCGAAGTCGGGTGGCTACGTCCTGCGATGGGGAGGCCAGTTCGAGCACCTGGAGACCGCCTCCCGGCGGCTGATGATCGTCGTGCCGGTGGCGATGCTGCTGATCTTCCTGCTGCTGTACAGCACGTTTCACTCGATGAGACTGGCGATGTTGATCTACACGGCCGTGCCGATGGCGGCGACCGGCGGCGTCTTCGCCCTGGCCCTTCGCGGGCTGCCGTTCTCGGTATCGGCCGGCGTCGGCTTCATCGCGCTTTTCGGCGTTGCGGTGCTCAACGGGCTGGTCTGGGTCAGCGCCGTCGAGCACCTGCGCCAGGACGGCGTCGAGCCGCACGAGGCGGCGCGGGAGGCCTCCGTCGTCCGGCTGCGACCGATCCTCATGACGGCCCTGGTCGCCGGACTCGGCTTCATCCCGATGGCGATCTCCAACACCCCGGGCGCCGAGATCCAGCGTCCCCTGGCCACCGTTGTGATCGGCGGCATCATCACCTCGACCCTCTTGAATACCCTGGTCTTGCCCGCCATCTATCCCTGGTTCGTTGCGAGGCCCAAGTCCGCCGAGTTGAACGGATTCGCCCAGACCTCCTAAGACCCTCGGACCCTCGGACCGCCACGAAGTCATTCAGAAAATCGGGTCCCGAAGGCACGGGTTTTGACGCATTATCCTTTAATGGGGCGCGGGACTCGGGGACGATCTCGGCCCGTCGGTCTGGGGCCTATCCCCAGACAAGGGGCATGTCTCTTTCTGGAGGGAGCCGTCGCGCATGGATGCGCCATGCCCCCCTTGACTTGCCTCGGATCGGGACTCACTCCCATGAGATCAAGAGTGATCGCGCCACGTCAGGTCATCCATGCCCTGATCGTTGCCGGTGCGTGCAATCACGGTCTCGGCGGGTTGCTCTGCATCGCGGCTCAGGAGCACGGGCTACCCGCAAAAGGCCCCGGGCAGGCCGTCAAGAACGCCCCCACCCAGACGGCGAGCCCTGACTCCAGATCGAAACTTCGAGCGCAGCGACTGGCCACGCGGAAAGCCAAAGTTGCCTACGAGATCGCCGGGCTGACCCGCGAATTCAACGAACTCGCCGAAGAGGAATATATCGAGTTCATCTTTCCTCGAGAATTGGCATCGATCGAGGACGAAATCCGCCTCGCCGAGTCGAAGCTGGCGCTTGCCAAGGAGGAATTCGAGAGGGGCAAGAAGCGGCTCGAGCACGAGAATCGATTCTTCCCGCGAGCTCAAAATGTGTCAGAAGAACTGGCGTTCAAGAAGGCGCAGTTTGCCCTGGAGCAGGCTCAGAGCCAGCGCAAGGTGCTGGTCGATTACACCAGGCCCAAGACCATCAGGGCGTTCCAGAGCGATCGCGAAAGACTCCGTGCCGACGAATGGGACAAGAGGCGAGCCTGGGAGCAGGAGAGGGCCAAGGAGGCCGAACTGGTGCGGCAGCTCAATCTGACATGAAAGGTCGATCTCCCTCGTCTTGAGGAGCGAGCCCGTTTGTTGCTATGATTGGGCGCCACATCGGTTTGACGGGACGTGTGGCTCGCCGAGACCCGGGCCTTGAGGCCGAGCCCGTCGCCGATCGAACCTGGCCGGTTCAATCCTCTCTCGCGAACAGGCCGAGGGATCCGGCGATTCATCCGCCCCGCCATCGAGCCCAGCCGGGCGAATCGCGGCCCGATTCGTGACCGGAGGACCGTTCCATGACGATCGGATCCCACGACTGGAACGGGCTAGCCCTGGCGAACGGACGCTACCTGATCACGACGAAGCTCGGCGAAGGGGGGATGGGGTTCGTCTATCGTGCCCTGGACCGGAACATCGACGCGGAAGTCGTCATCAAGGTCCCTCGCTCGGCGATGATGGAGGACCCCGAGTTCGCCGGACGGTTCACCCGCGAGATCCGCTCGCTGGTGAGACTTTCGCACCCGCACATCGTGAAGGTCACCGACGTCGGCACGTGGGAGGGCATCCCGTTCGCCGTGATGCAATTCCTCTCGGGGGGCAGCCTGGAGGACATCCGTCCAATCGGCCCCGGCCGGCAACCCCTGCCCTGCAACCCCGAGAAGGTCACGAGATGGCTCGCCGCGGTCGCCGAGGCACTCGACTACGTCCACGCGCAAGGGTACGTCCACCGCGACGTCAAGCCGGGGAATATCCTCTTCGATGCGCATGGCCATTCGTTCCTCAGCGATTTCGGCGTGGCGAAGGTGCTGTCTTCGTCGACCGACGTCTTTGCCTCGCAGACGGGGATGACCGGCGCCGGGATGGTCGTCGGCACGGCTGAATACATGGCGCCGGAGCTGATCATGGGCGAGCCGTTCGACGGCCGCGTCGATCAGTACGCGCTCGCGGTCACCGCGTATGAGCTGCTCTGCGGCCGCCGACCCTTCGAGGACGAGACCAAGACGCGGGTCCTCGTGCTCCATTCGACGAAGTCACCGCCCCGCTTGACCGATTGGTGCCCGGCGTTGCCGGAATGGGTCTCGCAGGCCGTGCTCAAGGGATTGGCCAAGGACCCCGACGAGCGCCATCCCACTTGTGCGGCGCTGGTCGCGGCCATCGCCAAGCCGGCCTCGGGGACGGTCGCGCGCGATGACCGAGTCCGGATCCAGTGCCCGGCGTGCGGCAAGGTGGGATCGCTGAGTGCCGCCGAATACACCCGGCTCAAGGAGTCCGGGCGGCGCCTCGGCTGCTCGGCATGCAAGACCCCCCTGGAATTGCCCACCGCGGGGCCTGCGTACGTCGCGCCCGCGACCGGGGCCGGCGGGACGACGGCTATCTCTCGCCCGAGGCATTCCGACAACTTCACACCGACCCGAGGATCTGGCCCGGACGCCGGTAAGACCACGGCGCTGTCGGCACGCGGCGGCTCGGAGAAGCACGTCCCGCCCCATCTCCCCGAGCCCCAGCCCTCCGCCACGATGGCCCTTTCCAAACCCACGGCACCTGGCCGAGAGGAACCCGATGGCGAGTCGAGACCTGCCCCCGCCCGACGTCGATCCCGGACGATCATCGAGCGGCCCCCCTCGCCACCTGATCAGAAACCGACGGCGACGTTTCTCGAGACAGCGTCGATCTCCGAGATCGAGCGGATCGTAAGTCCGACGCGGGACGAGGATCACGCCGAGGGAGCGACGCCGGTCGCGATCTCCGGTCGGACCAAGACCTGGGTCGCGTTCGTCGCGGGTGCTCTGGGCTCGCTCCTGTTGATGAGCCTGGTTTTCTGGTCGATGGTCTCCCGTAAAGAGACTATGACGGCGGCTCCCCAGCCTGCGCCACCGGCTCCGGCGGTCGGCTCGACCGTCGCCGGCTCGACGCAGACCCCGGCTCCGCCACCACCCGATCGGTTGGAAGTGTCGCCGAGCACTGCCGCACACACGACCGATGAATTGACGAACTCGACCAGCGTCGATCGTGCGCCCGACTCCCTGCCGCCCTCGACTGTGGAGGAGGGACCGAATCCGAGGGGTCCGAGCATCCCTCTCGGGCGACTCTCGATGAGGAGAACACCGGCGAACCTCGATGCCCCTCGACCATCCCCACCGGCGCCCCCATCGCCTGGCAATGTCGCCGACGTAAACGAGCGAGTGACCGCAGCCCCCAGGACGATCGCGTTCGATCCTGCGTTGCTGGATCGCCCCAAAAAAGCCGGCGGCCCGAAGATCACGCTCAAGAAGCTCCTCGACGAGAGCCGGGCCCATGCCAACCAGATCATTGTTCCTGTCGGCATGTTCTACCTCGAGCCTTCTCCCGCCGATCGCCCCGACGGGCCGAGGAAGTATGTCGTGAGCGAGCAACAGGTCACGTCGAGAGGACCCCAGGGCCTCCGGATGTCCTCGTCCTTTTCGATCGATCTGGTGGTAGAACCCAGGATGGCGCGGTTCCTGGACGACCTGAACTCTAGACAACGTCACCAGAGGCCGGCCATCCTGACCGTCTGGGTCACCGGGGCCGGGCAGTGCGTGCTCGTCAAGGCCGAGATCCTCCAGATGACCTCGAACCGCATCCATGGAAGGTTCCGGGCCGACATCAATTACTTGACGCTCGTCGTGGAACCCAGTGGGGCGACGCCGGGGATCAAAGGCGTGGACACCGACTGGGAGCAACTGGAAAGGTTGCTCTTGCTCAAAAATGATTATAAAAAACGAATCGAGCTACTCAAGACACAATTGGTGAACGCCGAGCTGGCCCTGGTCAATTCGCAGATGAACGCCATCTTCCAGACGTCGATGCAGAGCGTCCTTAGTCAGCAGGCGGCGCAGCAGTCGCTTCAGCGGCAACTCATGCCCCGTTGACGACGCGCGACGACCGAAAGATTACCCTGCTCCGTGTCGATCAGCGATTCGTCATAAGACCTTGAAGAAGAACCGCTGTTCTCCGCACTGGAAGTACCCTCCGCGCCCGAGCGAGACCTCCTCGATCCTCGCCCAGAGACCGTTACGGGACCTGGCATTGGCGAGGACCCAGCGATTCTTCTCGTCGCGATAGAGCCGGGCGTGCCTCCGGTCGACCATCGGATCATCGATGACGATCGTGCAGAGGCGCGGGTCGCGGCCGATCCAGGATTCGGGCTCGGTCAAGGTGAAGCGCGGTCCGGAACGTCCCGGGGAGATGTCGACGAGAGCAGCGTGCCAGGCCGACGGGGTCTGGGCCCCCGGGATCGCCTGCCACTTGCGGGTCGCGTTCGGTTGGGAACCGGTCGACGCCGGCTCCGGGGGAATGACCGGGACTTCGAAGCGGAAGCGACGGCCCCCGATAAGAAACTCCTGTTCGTGACTCAGGTGAATCGTCGAGGCCCGGACGAACGTCCCGTTGGTGCTCTGCATGTCCCTGAGATACCATCGGTGTTCGCCGTTCTCGAACCGACGATTGATCTCCGCGTGCCGCCCGGAGATCGCAGTGTCATGGGGGATCAACAGGTTCCCATCGGCCCTGCCGATGACGAACGAACTGGCGCGAATCCGCAGGGTTTCGCCCGTATCCTCGCCGTCGTCCAGCACGCAGAGCAAGCCCGTCGAGGGGCGCAGGGTCGGACGGAACGGCGTGGTATCCTCGATCGGCGCCGCGGTACCGGGGTTGACCTTGGCCGCATCCTTGACGGTCACCGCGCCGCGAATCTGCGCGCGGATCTCCTCCACGGATTCGAGCACCGTCATCTGCCGGCGCGCCGGACCAGGTTGTGCGCGGGACTCTTCGGGATTCATCGGAACGACCTCCCAGCGACCGGAAGCGGTGGAGCATAGGAGGAGAGCCAGTTCTCGCCTCGAGAATGAAAGGGTTCCTCCTCAGCGATCAAGGTTTTCGTGACTCTCGATCCGTCCATGGTCACGCGCCCTTAGCGATCGGCGGGATGCGCAAATGCCAGTCGGTGATCGATTCGTAGGCCGCCGCGGCGCGGAAGAGCGTGGCCTCGTCGAACGGCCGACCGACGAACTGGAGGCCGATCGGCAAGCCCGACTTCGTGAATCCGCACGGCACCGAGATCGCCGGCTGACCGGTCAGGTTGAACGGCAGGGTCAGGTCGAGGAAGAGGCGGACGAGCGGGTAGTCCTTGTCGCCGAGCCGGGCCGTCGACGTGCCGATGGGCGGCGCGGCGATCGGGCTCGTCGGCGTGACCAGGACGTCGAACGATCGCCACAGCTCGCGATAGGCGGCGATGATCTTCTGCCGGGCCTGCTGGGCGGCGAGGTACTGGGTGGCGGTCAGGAACAGGCCCGATTGCAGGAGCGGCCGGACCTCGTCGGAGATGTCCGAGGCGCGGGTGCGGATCAGCTCCTCGTGGGCCGCGGCGGCCTCGCAGAAGATGATCGCTCGATGCGCGCCGATCACCGGCTCCAGCGGCGGGAACCGGACGTCGACGAGCGTGGCGCCGGCCTGCTTCAGCACGCCGAGGGCGTCCTGGATCGCGGCGCCGACGTCGGGCTCCATCATGGCCATGAAGTGGTCGTGCGGCACTCCGATCCGCAGCCCCTTCATGCCGGCGGTCAGCGCGGCGAGGTAGTCGGGCACGGCATCGCGTCGGGTGGTCGGATCCTTGGGGTCGAAACCGGCCATGGCCTGTAACATCGCGGCCGCATCGCCGACGGTGCGGGCCATGGGGCCGACGGTATCCATCGACCAGCTCAGCGGGATGCCGCCGTGGCGGCTGACGCGTCCATAGGTGACCTTGACGCCGACGATGCCGCAGAGCGCCGCGGGCTGTCGGTTCGAACCGCCGGTATCTCCGCCGACGGCCGCGAAGGCCATGGCGGCGGCGAGCGCGGCGGCGTTTCCACCGCTGCTGCCGCCGGGGATGCGGGCGGGGTCCCACGGGTTGTGGCAGTCGCCGTGGTGCGGGTTCCGGCTGGTGAATCCGTAGGCCATCTCGTGCATCGACGACTTGCCGACCAGCACGCATCCGGCGGCCTTGAGCCGGGCGACGGCCGTGGCGTCCTCCGTCGGGACGAAGTCGGCGAATACCTTGGTCCCGCCCGTCGTCCGGACGCCCTTGGTCCAGAAGCTATCCTTGATCGCCATCGGGACGCCCGCCATCGGCAGGTCGTTCCCCCGGCCGTCGGCGACGTGCTGGTCCACCCGCCGGGCCGCGGCGATCGCCTCGTCACGCGTGATCGTGATGAAGGCGCGGAGGGCCTCGTTCAGCCGTCCGATCCGATCGAGGGCTGCCTGAGTCACGTCGACGGCGGTCAGTTCGCGCCGGCGGACGGCCTCGGCGATCTTCCGGGCGGTCATCGTAGTCAGGTCGATCATCGGGGCCACTCCTCCACGTTGATGCGGATCTCCGGCTCCGCCCCGGCGCGATCGCTGAGAGTGATCCGGCCGATTTCTTCGAGGAGCCCGTTCAACGTGGTCTGCAAGGCGTCGACCTCGGAGGGTTTCAGCGGGAGTTTCACCTCTTCGGCGGCCATGCGGCGGATCGTCTCGGCTTCGAGTGTCGGGTTCGGGGCGTCGGGCATGTTCGATGCGTTCCTTGTGCTTGAGTTGGCAAGGGATCGACTCGGGTTAACCGATCTATTCGACCCCAATCTTGTGCACTTCGCCGGTCTCGATGGCATGGGCATCGGCCTCGTCGTGGCGTCCGCTCAGGGCCAGCAGGTTCTTGGCGATCTTACCGCAGAGTTCTTCGAGCGCCAGGTCATTGAGGTCGAGGCCGAACGGATTCTCGATCTCGACACCGATCTCCTCGATGCCGAAGAAGGTATAGGCCACGCCCAACGTGGCCGGGATCGTGAGCCAGCCGAACGAATCGATCAGAGCGAAGGGGAGCGTGAAGCAGTAGATGATCAAGGCGCGCCGGAGGTGAACCATGTAGGCGAAGGGGAGCGGCGTCGCGTTGATTCGCTCGCAGCCGCCCAGGTAATCGATCATCTGTTGCACGTTCTGGTCGAGCATCGCCAGGATAATGTCGGAGATCAAGCCCTTGTCGCGTGCCTTGAGCAGTCGCGCGCTGATCCGCGAGGCGATCGAAAGCGGCGGGTGCTCGGAACCGAGGACCCATTCCAGTTCCGCCCTGGGCAGGCCCTCTGCGATCGAGCCCAGTCCGTCGGTGCCCCGCAGCGCGTTCTTGACCGCGTAAGGGAACACCGCCGTCCATCGGATCACGTGCTCCATCAGGACCGGGTCGCCCCGGAGATGCACCGACGCGCCGCGAGCCAGGTTCCGCGATTCGTTGACCATGCTGCCCCACAACTGCCGCCCTTCCCAGAACCGGTCGTAGGACGAGTTCGTCCGGAATACCAGGAGCAATCCGAGAGCGGTCCCCACCAGCGTGTGCACCGTCACAGGGATGGCCACGACCTCGACGTATCGGGAGAACGTCACGACGCAGACGGCCCAGACCATGCACAACAGCACCCTGAGCGTGATCTCGGGGATGAGCGAGCCCTTGACGTCGAAGAGATGGTCGAGCCATCGGTGTGGGTCGTACTGGATCATTGCGCCCTGGTTACCTCGATGATCCCGGTCGAAGTCGATCGGACCAAATCCTTCGAGCGAAGTTACCGGTCCTCGGGCGGACTCGCAAGGTCCCTGGGCCATTCGGAAGCCGTTCGACGGCCGAATTCGACGGGGTGACGGCCGACCCTGGAACGAGGCCGCTCCGGTCCGGGCGCACGAAAACGGCCGGCAGCTCGAGAGCTTTCCGGCCGTCGCATGCGCCGAGATGCGGGATGGATCGTGGTTGCCGGCGTGCCGTCAGGTCATCGGCGGGGTGGGCCGGTAGGAGACGGACTCATCTCCATGATTCGTGATCTCGGCCCAGGACAACTTGATCGGCGCGTTGGGAATACTGGAAGGGACGATCCGGTCGACGCGGTACACCCGGGGGGCAGCCTCCTGGCGATGAAACCGAGAACCTCTTGAAGCGAGCTGAAGGGACCCGTCATCAGGATGTCGGCGTTTCCCATGGCGCCCTCGCGGACGTTGAGCGATCCGGCTCTCCGCTCATCTCCCCTCCCATGGCAAGAGGTGCATCACGATGCGGAATTCCAGATATCGTCAAGCACAACTTGATGCTATAGGCCGGACCGGGGGAGTCGTCAAGGGTCGCGGCGCGACTGATCGGGGCGGCCTGGAACTTCAGGGGGTCAAACCATGATGGGCGTGGTGATTCCCTCCATCATGTGGCTTTCGTTATCGGCGCCCGATGGCTATCCTCGAAGACGTCGAGGTGCGTCTGAATCCTGGTCATCGATTCCTCAGGAATCCCAGATATGTCCGAGAAGCCTTCGGGCCGGCGCGGTTCCCGCCTCGCTCCCGCCGGGATGATCCTGTTGCTGGTCCTGAGCGGTGGATTGGCGGTCTATCTCTGCCCGAGCGACCTGACCAACGCACCGATCTCCGCCGCGATCAACGGCGTGACCTACGCCTGCACATCGCAGAATTACGCCGTGAACTTCGGCAATACCTCCGTGCTCCAGGCCGAGTTCCAGGACATCCCGTTCCTGGGAGCACCCTTCGTGGACATCGGTTCCCCGCTGGGCGATTACCGTCGGCCTGCGCGTGCGACCGTCGGGTTCAACGCCATCATCGACGGGCTCAGCAATACCTTGCTGGCCTCCGAAGTTGTCGTCGGTCAGGGGCTTGACCTCCGCGGATTTTCCTGGTGGGGCGACGCGGCCACCTTCGAGGCGTTCTCGCCCCCCAACAGTTCCTTCCCCGACGTGCTCTTTAGCCCGCTTTACTGCATCAACCAGTCACCGAACCCGCCGTGCACCACGGCGACGACCGCCCTGCCCGAGATGTACGCGGCGCGGAGCCGGCACGCGGAGGGGGTCAACGCGGCCAAGGCCGACGGCTCGGTCCAGTTCGTCAAGAATTCGATCAACTTCCAGACCTGGCGGGCGTTGAGCAGCGCCGCGGGGGCCGAATTCTGCGGCGGCGGTGATCCCTACTGATGATGCCGGCCATCGACCGCCTCCGCCCCACCCGCGAGCCCGATCGGCGACCGGTCATGCGCCAGAGCTGGCGGGAACTCCTCTTCCTGCACTGGCCGATCCGCCCCGACCTCGTGCGCCCGCTCGTGCCCTCGCAGCTCGAGCTCGACCTGTTCGAGGGAACAGCCTACGTCGGATTGGTGCCATTCACCATGGAAGGCGTCCGGCCAGTCGGGCTCCCACCCTTCCGTGGGATATCGAACTTCCACGAGACGAACGTGCGGACCTACGTCCACCGCGAGGGCCGCGACCCCGGCGTCTGGTTCTTCAGCCTCGACGCGGCCAACCGGCTGGCGGTCGCCCTGGCCCGGACCCTCTTCCACCTTCCTTATTATCACGCCCGGATGTTCCTGGAGCGTGAGCCCTCGAACCATCCGGACGACCCTCGGCCAATCCTCTACGCGGGCGTCCGTCGTCGGCCAGACCCCCTGCCCGCCTCCTACCTCATCCACGCCACTCCCACCGGCGCTGTCCGGACCGCGCGGGCGGATACGCTCGAACACTTCCTGGTGGAGCGCTATCTCCTCTACGCGGAGGCAAACGGCAATCTCTTCCAGGGTCAGGTCCATCACCGACCCTATCCTTTGCAGTCCGCGACGTTGTTGTCTCTCGACGAGACCCTCCTGGCCGCCGCCGGGATCCCCCGGCCCGATGACACGCCGATGGCCCACTTCGCCCGCGGAGTGGACGTTAAGATCTACGCCCTGGAGAAGAGCCGCTGACGACACCGCCGATCGCGACGCGGCGATCGGGCGGGCGTGAGGACCGATCTTTGCAAGGGTCCCGAGACGGGTCAGGCGGAACTCCCGCGCGGAGTCTTTCGGTTCCGATCATCCAGCTTCCCAATATTGCCACACAGTGGGCTCGGCCCTTCCCAAAAGCGCACCGGGATAATCGTCTTAACAAGATTTGTTCACTCGAAGCGTTGGACTCGATCCCGGATCCGCCACGACCTGCAACAGAGCCGTCAGATCGAACGACCGGACTCACGCCGACCGGGATGGCCTCCTTCGTGTTTACCTTGGCGTCCTCAAGATCTTGCATCTCGGCCTCGGAATCGATCCTCGACTCACGAAATCTAATTTTTGATTAATATTTAATATGATAATATTACAATGCAATATCAGAATTCCGGATGTTGTTTTTTTTCAACATCCCAAAAAAGGGTTGCATTTTTGGGAAAAACATCCCACCTTGGCGATTCACATGGGTGCCGCTGGGAGACTCTCCCGTCCCTTTCCCGGATTCGGGTAGGCCAGCGGTAGGGATCGGAACCCGTCGTCGAGGTTCCGGCCCATGAGCGACTTTGGGAGATTTGTCCATTGCAGATCACGACGAGCAATTCCCGGGCGAAGCTGACTCTTCGGGTGTGGATCGGGTGCCTGGCCTTTGCGGGCCTCGCCTCCGGAGCGCAAGCTCAAACCTACTACTACCCGACTTCGAACACGCCGGTGTATTACAACACACCCGGATACCAGGGCCAGACCGTCTGGTATAACTATTCCAACCAATATTACCAGAACACCTATTCCACTCCTGCCAACCAGGCCGCCTATCCAACCCAATATTACGAGGTGGCCCAGGCCGATACGACCGTGCAAACCACCACCTACACCCAGCAGGTCCAGGTCGTGGAGACCGGGGGTGATCCGTACGGTTTCCTGAACTGGTTGAATGCGACTCGGGCAGCCTACGGCCTGTCCGCGGTCGGCCACGACCCGAACCTGTCGAGCTGGGCGGCGGTGAACAACAACCACCAGGCGTCGAGCGGGATCGGACATTTCGTGATGGGTCCGGCCCGACGACAGAACTCGGCGATGGGTGGATTCCCGGGTATCGAGACGATGTGGATGGCGTCGCCGGCACATCGTGCGGCCTTGCTGGATCCGACGATCCGATGGATCGGGATCGCCGGGCTGGGCGCATACTGGACGTTTAACGCCAATTAGCCAACGGACCTTCGTCCAAGGTCTGATGCGAACTCGATCCCGATCCGATACAGACTCGAGATGGCAAACAACTCGAGGGCGCATAGCGGTGCTCGACGTCGATACGAGCGCCCCGCGTGGACATGATCCACCGCGACGAGGAACGAAGCGGTCGCCAGCAACGGATCGCGGATTCTTCTCAATACTTCCGACCGCAACCGGCCATCGCAGTGCCCGGGAGGGCAAGGCTCCGGCCAAGGTGGTCGAGCCTCGACTTCCCGTGATACCGCCTGGCCGCGATCAACGCCGGGCGATCGAAGAACGGATTTCGACCGACGCAAAACCTTGAAGATTGGTGGGTTGGGCCGTGAGGAGCCCGGCTCAACCCACTCGGCCACCGCACATCATCGAGCGGACGACGGCCGCTCAATTCAAGCGTTCGGCGTCCGGATTTCGGAGGCCGGTTGTCGGCCCGCCGCCTCTTCCGGGCCGTTCTCACAGCAAGAGCGCGTCGCGGATTCCCGTCAGGATGAGCTGTTCCATGTTCGTGTCTCGTCCCATGCTGATCCACCCTTGTGGGGCGGGGACCGGACCGATGATCTCTCGCGTGCGGTTGACCGGGAAATCGTTGACGAAGACGGCGCGGCCGGCCGGCTGGCTCACGGGTTTGGCGATGTCTTCCAGTTCCTTCATCACCTCGACCCGGATCGAATAGCCCCCTGTCGGTGCAGGATCGATGTGGACCAGGGCGAATTTTCGATAGGTTTGCAGGGTGGCCTCGAGGCGATCATAGAAGGTCGCCGAGTCCGAACTCCACGGCTCGACGATTGTCCCCGTCATCTGGCTTTCCGTCCGGATCGTACCCGCCAGCCGGTTCTCCGTCTGGATCGGGAAATACTTGCTGACGACGATGGCCGACTTCTTCCAGACATCCTCGAAATCCGTCGACGGGACCATCATCGGGTTACGAAGGGGTTCGCGAGCCGCGAAGATACGGTCGAAACTCGGCGCACTCCACGTCATCGGCCCCGAAGTGCAGCCGCTCTGACTCGCCAACAGACTCACGAGCACACACAGCCCCACGGCTTTCGCCCCGATCCTCTGGCTTCGCATCATGATCGGCCTCGCCCTATTTTCCCCGGGCTTCCCAGACCAACGCCGCTCGATTCTCTATATGAGTCCGTACCGGAAGCCGGATTGGTCCGTCGTAGGGTGGGTGAAACCCACCGAGAGGGCCTCACACCGGTGGTTTTCACCCACCTTACGAGACCGATCTCGACCCTTCCGGGACAGACTCTGAGATCCAATCCCCGATCAGCCAGACCTCTCGCGAAAGACGATTTCTCAGGGCTATCCCCGGCCCGAGTCCCTGTGCGGATATGAGGCGGCGGAGTCAGGCTCAGGGCAGCAGCCCCTCTTCCTAACGCGATTGGTTCGTCCCCGCCCCCCGCTGTTGCCAATCCTCAACTCGGATCGGCCGAGCGGGGCCGTATCCTCATGATTTTTGACAATCCTGGCAAGTCCGTTTCCCATCCTTCGCCAACCATGACCTACGATTCTGATGTGAGTGACTCGCATGGCCTGAGGCCGCGACGCCTCGGAGACCGACAGGGATCGAAATCAAACTCATTCCACCCGTCCCCATGACATGCGGGACACTCCTTGAGACGGCAAGAAGCCCGCACGACCGGTGCGACTCATTTTCCCACGAGACGCCCGATCACGATTTTTTCACATGCGGCATAATATGTGCTAGCGTGGCTCAAGAATGACTTCGACTCGAGCGCCTGGCGATCAACTCGCGAAAATGGGTTAACGATAACGTCAATCGAAGTCCTCAGAGACATCCTCATTCTGCCTATTTTGACGCAGCCAGATCAGGTGGGAAATCGGCCGAAGGCGTAGGACGGGGCGCTCGAAGGCGATCGACAACGCGACGAGACCCCTGGCGATGAACGGGTTTCCGGGATATCGGACCGATCTATTCGCACTCGATCACTCGAATACTTTTTGATCTTTCCATCGAAACTCGTACCGGGACCTACGATGTCCAGACGAACTTGGCGAATCGACATCAATCAGGATAATCTCGTGGCCGACGGAAAGAGTCGGGCGACAGGTTCCCCGCCATCGCCGACCTTGGCGGACGGCCGGGCGGGGTCCGGGATCGAGCCGGCCTCGGCAAGCCCGGGGCTGACTCGATCGGGTCGTTGCTGGAATGCGATCGTGCGAGTCGGTTGGGCGACATGGACCCGACTCTTCGGCGAGGGGCACGGTGACCGTTTCGAGCAGGCCCTCCACCGGATCGCCGGGGAGTTGGAGGGGGCGGGGAGCCCGGAGGCCGTCGAGGAGACCTTGCTCCGGCTCGCTCGAGAGATCGCGCCGACGAGCCGGATCACCCTGATCCGGACGCGGGATGAGGCCGCCGATTCTCCGGTCGAGCCATCGGCCGTCGAGATGAAGGGCGACGGGCTGGACACCCCGTCCCAACAATGGGCACGTCGGCCGGAGGAGACGGTCGTCGAAGTCCCATTAGGTTGCGGTTTATCGGTTCACGGCCGGCTTCGCATCCTCACTCCAAGGCGTCGACGGTCGGCATTGCCGCCACAAACCATGCGAAGGCTGGCGACCGCATGCACCATGGCCGCGTGCGTCCTGGAGAACCTGCGCCAGAACGCCGAATGGGCCTGGAATGGCCGCGACGAGGCGGTCGATGAGGGCCGTTCCCGGAGCTTCCAGGCCCATACCACGACCGTGGTCCGCGACGCCACATTCCTGAACGCCGTCCTCCCCTTCGCCTTGGTCCAGGCGAAACGCCACCGCGAGCCGGTCTCCCTGCTCTGCCTGGGGATCGACCGCCTGGCCGCGATCCGGGACTTGCTGGGACACGAGGTCGCCGACGGCCTGGTCGAGGAGGTGGCACGGAAGGTCAGCTCCCTGGTCCGCTCCAGCGACATCGTGGCCCGCCTCGACGACAATCGCATCGTCGTCTTGCTGATGCGTGCTCGCAGCCTCAGCGCCTCGTCCATCGCCCGGATCATCTGCCGGGCGATGACCGAGGTGACCCGGACCGTCCCCGAGTTGCCTTCGGCCACCGTCTCGATCGGCGTGACCGAGTTCCCGACCAACGCGCGCAATGCGATCTCGCTCCTCGACGCGTGCGACGATGCACTGGCCCAGGCCCAGAGCCAGGGACAGAGTCAGGTCGTGCTGGCCCAGGCCCGTCCGAGCGACGCCCCCTCGTCCGGACCCCGGAAGACGACCGCGACGCCCCGACCAACAGCCCAGCTAGCAGGAACGCTTTGAAACGACCCATCCGGCGACGCGGCTACCAATCGACGACCGAGCCGTCGTCGGCGTCATAGGACTCGCGATTCTTCCAGTCATGCCCGATCTTGTCGGCCATGGCATTCTCATCGAGCTCGATGCCCAGGCCCGGGCCGGTGGGGAGGTCGAGATAGCCTTTGCGGAGGCTGAACGGCGTCTTGACGTAGCCGACACCCAGGCTGACCTGCTCCTGGCAGAGGAAGTTGGGGATCGACGCGGCGATCTGGATCCCGGCGGCCAGCGAGATGGGCCCGAGAGGGTTGTGGGGCGCGATCGCGGCATAATACGCCTCGGCCATCCCGGCGATCAGCCGCACCTCGGTGATCCCGCCGGCATGGCACAGGTCGGGCTGGAGGATCGTGGCGGCGCGTTTCTCCAGCACCTCGCGGAACCCCCATTTCGTGAAGACCCGCTCGCCGGTGGCGATCGGCAGGTGGGTCCCTCGGGCGATCTCCGCCATGACGTCGTGGTTCTGGGCCTGGCACGGCTCCTCGACGAACATCGGCTGGTACGGCTCGATCGCCTTGATCAACAGCTTGGCCGTGGCCGGGCTGATCGCGCCGTGGAAGTCGATGGCGATATCCACGTCGTCGCCGGCCGCCTTCCGCAACTCGGCGAATTTCTCGGCGGCGTAATGCACCTCGGACGGGGTCTCGACGTAACGCGCCGGCCTCCGCTTGGCCGGGTTGGTCTTGAATGCCGTGAATCCGCGCTCGCGCCCCCGCTTGATCAGCTCCGGCGTGCCGGCATGGGCGTAGACACGGATGCGATCGCGCGTCGGCCCGCCCAGAAGCTCGTAGACCGGCACCCCCAGCGCCTTGCCCTTGATATCCCAGAGGGCCATGTCGATCCCGCTCAACGCGCTGGTCAAAACGGGCCCACCTCGATAGAAGGCGTGTCGGTAGATCGCCTGCCAGTGATGCACCACGCGCCTCGGGTCCTTGCCGACGAGGTAAGGCTCGATCTCCTTGATGGCCTCGGCGACCGTCAGCGCCCGGCCCTCGACGATCGGCTCACCGAGTCCCACGATCCCCGCGTCGGTGTGGACTTTCAGGAAGAGCCAGCGCGGCTTGACCAGCAGAGTTTCCAGCCTCG
>JBKQHM010000128.1:0-3348 GCA_052148775.1 Isosphaeraceae bacterium
CTGAAGCTGGTCGGCCAACGCCCGCCGGCGCCGTCGGAGGGGGAGAATACGGTGATGTAGTGACTAATGGAAAATCCGACCCTTGCGCCGCAAGGACTTACGATGCGCCACCCCAAACATGGGCTAGGGCGGGGTTCATCGGATGAGAGTGCGGGGCGGATCACCCGAAGATCGCAATCTTCAGAGACAACGTTTGGAACAATTCATCGAAAGCGATGCAATTCACCTGGCGTGCGCCGACTTGAACTTGCTCGCTCCGCCAGCGCATCCGCTCATACTGGCTGTCGTCCAGGAACTGCCTTCGACCGATCACCAGGAGGCCGACGTACTGGATGACGTCGGCATCGAACTTGGTTTTGAACTGGGCCGTGCGCTGCTGGTCTTCCAGAATGCCGAACCAGTCGAGGATCTGGCTGAAGCCGTGGTCGAAGCGGGCTGACCATTCGGGCGTCGCCTTGCCTTTCTTCTTCGTGAAGACGCTGTTCGGCGTGGCATCTTCGAATTCAACGAAGCAGAAATTGTGGCTCGCGGAGTCGCCGATCACCAGATCGCAAGAGTAATCGCCGAAGAGGTTGAATTCCGTGGCGATCCGGTCGAACCCGTTAATCTTCGGATTGTACGAGCCGATCAGCGCGGCCAGGTGTCTGTGCTTCTTGAAAAATGGCAGGATGTCATCACGCTCGCTGAGCGACGCCTTGCCATCCAGGAGCTTCTTGAATTCCGCCAGCTCCTTCTTGCTCTTGGCCAAACTCAGCGTGAATTTGTCCAGTTCCTTCATTTCTCAAGGGCATTGGAAGCCTTCTTCGCAACGACCTTCGGCGCTTTCTTGGCAACCTGGGCTTTCGTCGCCTTCTTGGCAGCTTTCCGACCGGCGAAGTGATTCAGCGTCGCACGCTCCACGACGTCCACCACGTAAAACGTATCGCCAACCATCGTGTAGATGAGGCGCAGCGACGGCGAAACCCGCATCTTGTAAAGCGGCTGCCCGGAAGTCGCCATCTGCTGGACTCGACCGGGCACCGCGGCGGCAGTTGCGAAAGATCGCGGCGATCGGATGACCCGCTCGACGGCGTGTTTCTGAATCGACGGCAAGACGCTCAGGGCGATGCCGACACGTCGATCGACTTCCAGCCCCTTCGTCTTTGCCATGGCCGTCACCCCTGTGACCAAACCGACCGAGAGCCCCCGCGGATCGCCACAGCGACCATCTTAGCTGAGCTATCGTCCCCAGCGGTATCAGGACGAGAGGATTTTAGACGTCACCGCTTCCGGGATACCCTCATGGGAAGGCAGTCGGGGACACAAGCAGACTCGCTGGTATTCTACCCCCACTCCCGCTCCTTGGGGAGTGGTGCGTCGGTTCCGCACCGCCCCCCCGCACCCGGTCCTGAAGATAGGCCCAGAAGTTCACCCCCAGCTCCCGGCACGTCTTCTTCAGGGGTTCAAAGCCCCCACGCACGCCGAGGAGGGACCAGGATAACCGTTGTCGCCCGCCATGCGAATGTCGGCGAGGACCGTGCGACGCCGACTCACGCCCGAAAGGACATCTTCTCGACAGACGGCCGAACGGTGATCGACGGAGAGTTGAGGTCGTCGCTCGCTTCGGTTACAACGCACTCATCCCCGGATCCAATTCCATCGCGACGGAGACCCATCCATGAGAGGCCGAACCGTGATCCCTCCGGCCAGCGTCATCACGATGCTCCTTGCCGGTCTTGCCCTGGGTGATGACAAGTTGACTCCACAGCCACCGGATAGCTTCAAGACGGTCTTCAACGGGCGTGACCTCACCGGCTGGGAGGGGAGCCCGAAATACTGGTCGGTCGAGGACGGATGTCTCACGGGCAAGGCCGACGGCACGCTCAGGTTCAATCGATTCATCACCTGGCGGGGCGGGATCGTCAAGAACTTCGAGTTGCGGGTCAAGGTGAAGGTCAGCCCCACCGGCAACAGCGGCTTGCAATATCGGGGGACCGAGCGGCCCGACCTGGGCGAGTCGGTCGTCACCGGTTACCAGTGCGACGTGGTGGCGAACCGTCCCGACTATAATGGGATGCTCTACGAGGAGCGGGGACGCCGCATCCTGGCCCACACGGGCGAGAAAGTCATCATCGATCCGAAGGGTCAGCCCTGGGTCGTCGGACAACTCCCCCTGAAGGCGTTCCCGCCGGGCGAATGGCACGACTACCGGGTGCTGGCGGAAGGGAACCATTACCGGCACTGGATCGACGGGCACCCGACGGTTGACGTCATTGACCTTGACGAGAAGGGGCGGAAGCTCGAAGGCGTCCTGGCGGTCCAGGTCCACGTCGGGCCGCCGATGACGATCCAGTACAAGGACTTCTTCCTGAAGGTCTTGCCCGATGACCTGCCAATCCTCAAGGTTGAGGATGCCCCCAACCCGCCCGACGCCCGGAAGGTTGCCCCCCAGGGCCAGGACAGGCCGAGGAAGCCGGATGCGGAGTGAGCCGTCGTCCTTTGCCGACGACGGGCGAACCATCCTCGACCTCGCCAAGCCGGGTGTGGGCCAGGCGTAGCAGCCGGCCCATGGCGGCGTGCCCATAAGTCGATCCACCGACAAGACGAGCAGACCCGCTATGGGTCATGCGGGGAACCTCGACGCAGCATAAAGCAGGTGAGCAAGTGGCCGGACGCATCTACGTCCTGGGCGGCGAATCCAAGCTGATCGCCATGGAAGAGGCCCCGTATGACTCGGAGACCCTGTTGCAGAAGCTCCTGGCCGATCACCCCGACCTCCTCGCCGGGGACCAGATCAACGCCGAGGAGCCGAGGCGGTGGCTGCTCGTCAGCCGTGAGATGGCGGTCCCCGGAGAACAGGACGGGGCGGGGAGATGGTCGCTCGACCACCTCTTCCTTGACCAGGACGCCATACCCACGCTCGTCGAGGTCAAGCGAAGCTCCGACACCCGGATCAGGCGTGAGGTCATCGGTCAGATGCTCGACTACGCCGCCAATGCCGTTGCCTACTGGCCCGTCGAGGAGGTCAAGGCCAGGTTCGAGAGCCGATGCAAGGACGATGGCGATGACCCCGATTCGGAACTGGTCGGGCTCCTCGGCGAAGGTGAAGACATCTCGACGTTCTGGCAGTCGGTGAAAACGAACCTCCAGGCTGGACGGATCCGATTGCTCTTCATCGCCGACGAGATTCCAACCGAGTTGCGGCGGGTCGTCGAGTTCCTCAACAGCCAGATGGACCCGGCCGAAGTGCTCGCCATCGAGGTCAAGCAGTTCGTGGGTGAGAACCTCAAGACTCTCGTGCCTCGTGTCGTGGGACAGACAGAAACGGCTCGCCAGAAGAAGAACGTGGATCGGGGCGAATCACGGCAG
>JBKQHM010000129.1:0-6302 GCA_052148775.1 Isosphaeraceae bacterium
GTCGACCACCCCCCGAAAGTGCCTCTCCGACAACCCCGCCAGCCCATAAAACCGTAAAACCCGCGAGGTCGAGGCCTTGAATCCGTCTTGGCTTCTCAAATACCGCCGAGTTGCGGAACTGCTGGCGAGATCCCTGGCTGATTGCGACGATCTCGCATTCCGGAGTAATATGCAGGTGTACTGATTGGCAGGGCAACGGCCGCGATCTGTCGAATTGCTTTCCACTCTCCGGCCGCGACGGAATAGAGAGCGACATCCGATGTACGACGACCTATTTGCCAGGCTGGGAATCGGCGAAACCAGTAGTGGCGTATCACTCGGAGACGGCGAGAACCCGGGCGGAACGAGCTGGATCCGCCCCACCAATCCGGCGACCGGTCAACCGATGCCCTCGGTGCGAATGGCCACGATCGAAGAATACGATCGGGTCGTCGACCGGGCCTGCGAAGCATTCCGAAGTTGGCGGATGAGACCGGCACCGCATCGGGGAGAGGTCGTCCGTCAGATCGGCCTGGCGCTGCGCGCCCACAAGGCCGACCTGGGCATGCTGGTGACCCTCGAGACGGGGAAGATCCGCTCCGAGGGTGAGGGCGAAGTCCAGGAAATGATCGACATGTGCGACTTCGCCGTCGGCCTGTCGCGCCAGCTCTACGGCCTGACGATCGCCAGCGAACGCCCGAGGCACCGGATGCTCGAGCAGTGGCACCCGATGGGTCCCGTCGGCATCATCACGGCATTCAACTTCCCGGTCGCGGTCTGGGCGTGGAACGCCATGCTCGCGGCCGTCTGCGGCGACACCATGATCTGGAAGCCATCGCCCCGGACCCCCCTGACCGCCGTCGCCGTCCATCGCATCGTCGACGCGGTCGCGCGGGCTCACGACTGCCCGGGTGTCTTCCAGCTCTGCATCGGCGGGGCCGACGACATCGGCGAGCGCATGCTCCACGATCCGCGCCTCCCCCTGATCTCCGCGACCGGGAGCTGCCGGCTGGGGCGTCGCGTCGCCGAGGTCGTGGGCCGCCGACTCGGCCGGACGATCCTGGAGCTCGGCGGCAACAACGCCATCATCATCGCGCCCGGCGCCGACCTGGAGCTGGCGGCCCGTGCCACGGTCTTCGCGGCCGTCGGGACCGCCGGTCAGCGATGCACGACCGCCCGAAGACTCCTGGTCCACGAGTCGATACGCGACCGGGTGCTCGATCGCCTGGTGGAGATCTACCGACGGGTCCGCATCGGCGACCCCTGGGACGACTCCGTGCTGATGGGACCGCTCATCAGCGAGGACGCCGTCGAGACGATGATGGCGGCGCTCGACGCCGCGCGACGACAGGGCGGCGAGGTCGTCTACGGGGGCAATCGGCTCTCGCGGCCGGGATTCTTCGTCGAGCCCGCCTTGGTCAAGGCCCGGCCGGAGATGCCGATCATCGGCGAGGAGACGTTCGCGCCGATCCTCTACGTCATGACCTATCGCACGATCGACGACGCCATCGCGATCCAGAATGCCGTCGAGCAAGGATTGACGTCGGCGATCTTCACCAACGACCTGCGCGAGGCCGAGCAGTTCCTCTCTCCGGAAGGGTCGGACTGCGGGATCGCCAACGTGAACATCGGCACCTCCGGCGCCGAGATCGGCGGCGCCTTCGGCGGCGAGAAGGCGACCGGCGGCGGCCGGGAAGCCGGGTCGGACGCCTGGAAGTCGTACATGCGACGCCAGACCTGCACCATCAATTATGGCAGCGAGCTCCCCCTGGCCCAGGGTGTCCGGTTCGACGTCTGAGGGCCATGACTTCGAAGGTCAGACCAGCCCGATCATCCGGTCTCACGGACCACCTCGACAAGCCTCGCGACGCGTTCCGGATCGATCGCGGCGCGGCGATCTCCACCGTAACACGCCGCGCCTCGCACGGCGAAGACGTCCGGCTCCAGATGCCGAAGCCGCCGGATTCCTTCGGCATCCATCGAGCCGGCGAGCGCGACGAATCGGCCCGATTCCTGCACCCGGGCAATCCATCGCTCCCATCGCGAATCGACGGACGGCCGTGCGGACTTCTCCCACGTGTCGAAGAGGATACCCGAGCAGTCTTCGATTTCTCCGGCCGCCTGGATGACGGTATCAGGGTCGGGAGCCCGAGCCCTCTCCCAGTCGAGGTAGACCACGGCGACCCAGGACGGACGTTTCCCGTGCTCGCGGTCTCGGTCGGTCTCTCGGATCGTCGTCCGTTCGCGAAGGTCCCTCCACCGAGCGATCCAGTCCGTCCGGGCATCCGAAAGGCCGATCTTGCGAAAGGCGATCCCCGCCCAGAAATCTTCGGCGATCTCCGGTCGGTTCGGCTCGAACCATTCGTTCAGCTCGCCGAGGGCCACGCTCACGGGGATCGACGCGGGCACGGCCATCCGCACCGCGCGCCAGACCGAGCTATCGGCCCGCCCGAGCGGCCCGCGCGACGGTTCCTTGACGTCGATGATCGAGGCGCCCCCCGTCAGGGCCGCCTCCGCTTCGATCGCCGATCGGACGCTCACCAGCAACTTGGCCACTCGACGATTCTCGGATGCCTCAGACGCCGGAGTGCGTCTCGGTCGCATTCAACGCGCGTTCCGATGGTCCGGACCAGGCTCGAGCCAATCGCCCGGCCGCCCGTTCCAAGACCGGACCGAGACCGAACAGGAGCGCCGTCCCTACCAGATTTGCGAAAATCGAATTCCGGAGGAATTCCAGCCCCGCGTAGTAGCAAGCAACCAGGCCGGCCGCCGTCAAGGGATAGAGATGGCCCTCGGCCCAGGTCGCCAGGTTGGTCGTCACGAAGAAGAGCGTTGATGCACCCACCGACAGGACCGGGAGCACCCAGAGCGGTGACTTCGGCCGCTGGGCGATCAGCCCCAGCCAGGTCGTCGCGGCGAGCGTGAGATAGACCGTCCATCGCGTCCACTGGTCGTAAGGCCACGGTTGGAGGTAGTCCAGCACGATGTCGGATAGAATCATCGCGACCATCGGAACCGCCCAGGCCCAACGCCTCGGCAGCCGCGCGCCGGCATAGAGGGCGATCGCTCCGATCGGAACGAAGTTCCAGATCTGGTAAGCCGGGAAAACGAGCCGGGTGATGAGGGCAAGCAGGACGAGCGAGAGGGCGGTGACCATGAATCAAACCTCACGAGAGCGTGTTGTGTCGAGGATCTTAATCTAACCTCCAAGCGTCAGGCTATCAACAAAGTGACGCGTTCCCCGATTCCTGCTCCCGCTCCGCATGGGTCATCCATTACCCTGAGATGAGGAGGATGGAAAGGTGACTGAGGCCGGCCGACGTCAGCCTGCTCCCCATGACCGACCCGACGAGCTACCCATCATGCACGCGATCGAAAGGAATGCGCGAAGGTACACGATCGTGGTTGCATTGGCAGCGCTCCTGCTGGGATGCGCCTCGGCCGCGGTCCGGCCCGATCCGCCACGGGAGCCGTCTCAGAAGGCGAGACCCGCGCCGGACCTGGACGAGCATCGCGATCGGATCGTCGAGGCTCACAACCGGATCCGTGCCGACGAGCGACTGAACAAGCTATCGGTGAGCAAGAAGCTCCAGGCGGCGGCTCAGGCGCATGCCCTGGACATGGCCGAGCACCGCAAGATGACTCACGTCGGAAGCCGGGGTTCCACCATGACGGATCGGATCAAGGCGCAGGCTTATCGATATCGACGCGCCGGCGAGAATGTCGCGGTCGGTCGGTTCTCGATCGAGCGGCTCATGAAGGGTTGGATGGACAGCTCACACCATAAGCGAAACATCCTCGGCGGATTTTCCCAGATCGGCGTGGGCTGCGCGATTGATGAAGACGGAAAACGCTATTGGTGCGTTAACTTCGGACTTCCCGCCGGATCATAATCGTCGGCAGGCGGCCGATCGGTCGGGTATGGTTGACTATCGACGCCGCACACCTCGCCGAAAGTCGACCCTGGTGCGCGTTTCACGTCGGTAGAGGAAGTGGACGATGCGTGGAACTCGCCGGCTCGTAATCCTTGGATTAGTCCTCGTTGTGGGAGTGAGTCCCGGTTGCCAGACCGCAGGAACGACGCGGACGGCGACCGTCATCTCGCCGGAGCCCGCCATGGGCGAAGGGGGACCGGTCGCCGAGAAGACCATCGAGACCACGCCGGTGAAGACCGTCACGTTCGCCGACCGCCATCCCCTCTTCTACAAGCCGAAAGAGTACTGGGACAAGCCCAGCGACAACAAGATCGTGAAGGCGGCCAGGGCTACCTTCATCGGCGTCCCGGCCGGTTTCGTCGGCGAGGTCAAGCAGATCTTCGTCGGCGCACCCCCCGAGGCGCGATTCTAGAGCGATTAACGATTGGATTGCGTACACCCCACCCGAAGCGCCAGCGACGATCCTGATACAAGCGAGTGAATGGTCTTCGGGAATGCACTCGCTCGCGCTTCGGGCTCGTATCAAGTTGTACGCGATCCAAGCGTTAAGCGCTCTCGTCGGAATCCAATCCTCCGCTCGGGGTTGTCAGCCGCCCAGGTCCGGGATCACCTTGAGCGAGTTGAACGACTTCCCTTCGAGCGATTCGAGGAACGCGCCCCCGCCCGTTGAGACGTGGCTGACCCGATCGGCGAGCCCGAACTTCTCGATCGCCTCGGCCGATTCGCCCCCGCCGACGGCCGTTACCGCCGGCGAGGCGGCCATGGCTTCGGCGACGGCCTTGGTCCCGTTCGCGAAGGCTTCGATTTCGAATTTGCCCATCGGGCCGTTCCACACGACGGTCCCGGCCTGCTTGATGATGGCTGCATACTCGGCGCAAGCGGTCGGGCCGATATCCATGCCGAACCATCCGTCGGGGATCTCTTCGCGTCCCACGACCTTGGTCTCGGCGCCGGCCTCGGGTTTGTTCGCGACCAGGTGATCGGCCGGCAGGACCAGCTTCTCCCCGGCGAGTTCCAGGAGGTGGCGGGCGACGTCGAGCTTGTCCTCCTCGACCTTGCTCCGGCCGATGGGGATACCCTTGGCCTTGAGGAAGGTGTAGGTCATCGCGCCGCCGATCAGCAGCCGGTCGACCTTCTTGATCAGGGTCTCGATCACGGCGATCTTGTCCGACACCTTGGCCCCGCCCATCACCGCAACGTAAGGGTGGTTGGGGAAGCGGAGCAATTTGTCAAGGATCTGGAGTTCCTTCTCGACCAGGAAACCGATGGCGCGGCGATCGGGCGGGAACTGCTCGGGGACGGCCACCATCGACGCCTCATCGCGGTGGCAGGTGCCGAAGGCGTCGTTCACATAGCAGTCGGCGAGCGCCGCCAGGCGCGCGGCGAATTCGGGATCGCCCTTCTTCTCGCCTTTGTTGAACCGGACGTTCTCCAACACGACGATGCCGCCGGGTTTGAGCTGGGCGCATGCGGCCTGGGCTTCGGGGCCGACGGTGTCACCCACCTTCACCACCGGCCGCCCGATCAGCTCCTGCAACCGGGCGGCGACGGTGTCGAGCCGGAACGGGGCGTCCGACGCGGGGTCGCCGGTGGGCCGCCCGAGGTGGCTGACGAGGATCAGGCTCCCGCCTCGATCGAGGATCGCATTCAAAGTCGGCAGTGCGCCGCGAATCCGCCGGTCGTCGGCCACGTGGCCGTCGGCGGTCTGGGGCACGTTGAAGTCCACGCGGACCAGCACTTTCTTGCCGGTCACGTCGATGTCGCGAACCGTTTGTTTGGGCATCAATCTTCCCCTGGTCTTGGACGCGCATGGGTGCGACGGACCCGCGCCGGGAACGATCCCTGTCGCCCCGGCGCGATCCATCCTGGCGTGTATCGTCGGCTACGCCGTCGTTCAGAGATTTCCCAGCTTGGTCAGGAGTTCGGCCGTCCGGTTGGAATAGCCCCACTCGTTGTCATACCAGCCGATCACCTTCACGAGGTTGCCGATGACCAGGGTCTGGTCGGGCACGAAGATGCAGGAATGGGGATTGCCGACGATATCGCTGGAGACCAGCGGGTCCGTGGCGTACTCAATGATGCCCTGGAACGGGCCCGCGGCGGCCGTCTTCATCGCCTCGTTGATCTGTTCCTTCGTCACGTCCACCTTCATCTGGGCGGTGAGGTCGGTCACCGAGCCGTCGGGCACGGGCACGCGCAGGGCGAAGCCGGTCAGCTTCCCCTTCATCTCGGGGATCACCTCGCCGACGGCCTTCGCGGCCCCCGTCTTGGACGGGATGATGTTCACGGCCGCGGCCCGTGCCCTATAGGGATCCTCGTGGACCTGATCGACGACCCGCTGGTCGTTGGTGTAGGCGTGGATCGTCGTCATCAAGCCCTTCTCGATCC
>JBKQHM010000130.1:0-12581 GCA_052148775.1 Isosphaeraceae bacterium
AAACCCGATAGCTTATGTGGCACTCGACCAGTATCCTGTTCGAAGGAACTGGCGGTTGCTCGGGCCTGCGCCACATAACCAACTTGGCCACATTAGACCTCTTATGTGGTCGACCACATAACAAGTCCAGGAGGACGAACGAGCGCGTGATCCGGTTGTAGAACACCAGGTCGATGAAGAAATGCCGGCGGTCAAGCGTGATCCGTTGTTGGCGACCCATGAAGGCAAAGCCCTTGCCCAGCTCGAGCAGGAACTGCTGCAACCTGGCGAGAAGTGCCTGCTCCAAGTCGGACTCATGGAAACGGTCGTCCTGGCGGAGTCCGGTGAATTCGAGCACGAGCGGATCTTTCACCAGGTCCGCGGGCTGGGTAATTTCGTGCCCTTTTTGAGCCAGCGCCAGGACTCCGGCCTTGTCACGGCTCAAGGCCAGTCGTTCAAACAAAAGTGAGTTGATCTGTCGTTCCAGTTCCCGGGTGGCCCAACGAGCGTTAACCGCCTCGGCCTCGTAAAAGGCCCGTGCATCGGGATTATCGACGCGGAGGAGGACTCGATAGTGAGTCCACGATCATTGTCGACGCAGTGCGTCGACTTTCGGGTAGGTCAGGAAGAAGGCCCGCATATGGAACAGATTGGACCGGTCGTAGCCTTTGCCAAATTCGTCGCGGAGTCGCTGTGCAAGCTCCTCGATGACGCGCTTGCCGTAGTCGGCTTGGCTCACGGGCCAAGAATGGTAAGCAGTGGACTTTTCGCGGCTCTAAGTCCTTGATAGCTAGGCGGTTCGGACTCTAGGCTCGTCGAGACTTACCATTCTTGGCCCATGAGCGAAGCACTTAAAGGCCGCATCATCGATGGCACCGGCGCGATTGCACCCGTCCGTCGGCACGCCTCCGACTCCTTTCGCGTCCGCGGAAACATCGACCGGGTCGATCATCGGGTCGAGGTGGACACCGATCCGCCTGGCGGGCCCGATCGGTCTTACCACATCGGTTCGCCCGGCTCGAAGTCGCTCCAATAATAAGTCTCACACGACCCCGGAGAGTTCCGACACCCGATGATCCGGAAGACGGCGAGAATGCCGGGTGTTTCGAGCCGTCGGCACGCGGTCCTGCGCGCAAGAAACTCCGGAGGACGGATTTTTTATCTGATTATGCCGTAACAACTTCGGAACGAAAACGGCAAAATCCGCGCGGGATGCGTTCATGTTTTTGAAAAGTGGCGCCATTCTATAAGTAGGTGGTGCGACACGAGGCTTCCCTCGGTCGCCCCGGTCCTCCCGAAACCGATCCCGTCGGATCGTCATCGCGTGACAACCAGAGCCGCCATCTATGTACGAAATATCAGATAACGGGTTGGTCCGATCGGACCATCACCGACCACTGGCCGCGAAGTCACGCCCGACCATATCCGCCCGACCGGTTGCCGGCTCAGTGGCTAACTCCCTTTCGGCTCGGGAGATCGGTGGAGGCGATCCGCCGAGATGTTGCAAGCGAGTGCAAACCAGCGCAATGATCGACGGCGGGCGATCCCTCGGTTTGCCGGTTTTCCTCGAACCGGGCCTGTCTCCGTTGAGGAGATCGGGGGCCCTCCCTCTCTTCGGGACCAGCACGCCCGAAATACAGCGACTCTTCCCCGACGGAAATTCCTCGCCGGGCGGCAGAGCTCCGAAAAAGCGCGTGTAGATTCAATCGGGACACAGTTTGCTCTCACACCACGCCTACGAATCCCGTCTTCCGCATAAGGCTGCGGTCTGTTCCACAACTGCCGAAAGACTGGCCTGCGGGCAGATCTCGAAAAAATGGTTCGTGAAATGATTGAATCTCAAGTCAAGCATGCACACAATGACGGTGGACTTGGTGGTCGTCGGGGCGGGAGCTCGATGCCTCTTTTGATGCCCGGGGAACCGGAAGTAGGGCCAGGGTCGGTCGGATACCTCCGCATCGGGGCCGAGACGAAGGGATCGTGATCCAGCCGCGACCATTGGTATCCGGTTCCCGGTTCCCGCATGGCGAGGGGCGACGGGCAGGGATCCGGCGCGATCATGGCGGTTGACGGAACTTCCGACCGTGGGATGAATGTTTCGGCTCGTGGGATTGGCCTGCCTTCGACGGGGCGTCCGTTGACACCCGCGTCAAGGCGTAAGTCAAGGAGATGAGTCTATGTTCGGGTTCTACTCCGCGGCGAAGTTGGAACGGGAGATCGATCATCGCCGACCGTCCGGCCGCCCGCGCGGGCAGGGCTCGACACGCCGTCGCGGCCGACATCCACACCTGGAGTCCCTGGAAACCCGGATCACTCCCTCGACGATGACCTGGACCGGCACGGATAGCGGCGCCTGGATGACCGCGGGGAACTGGGCCAGCGACACCGTGCCCCAGGCCGGCGACGACCTGGTCTTCCCGGCCAACTCGTCCAACGACAACGTGTTGAACAACTTCCCGGCGAATACGCAGTTCAACTCGATCACGATCCAGGCTCCGGGCTACTCGCTCACCGGCAACCCGGTCGACGTGGTCTCGGGGCTCAACGCGAATTTCAGCTCGGGTGCATCGAACGACGCGCTCAACACCGACCTGGAAGATGGGATCGTCGGGGTCAACGCGGGCGGGACCTTGAATCTGGAAGGCTCGATCTCCGGGACGGTCGGCATCAGCCTCTCCGGCGGGGGTACGCTCGACTTATCCGGGACGAACACTTACACCGGCACGACGGTCGCGGGCTTCTCGACGCTGCTGGTCGACAGCACCATCGGCGCGGTGCAGGACAGTCAGGGCGTCCTGGGCGGCAATGGTACGGTCGGCAACGTGACGAGCGTCGGTGGCACGATCAGCCCCGGCCACGCCGGCAGCCCGAACGTCCTGAACACCGGCAGCCTGAGCCTCGACAATAATTCCACTTTCGTGACCGAGATCGACGGCACTTCGCCCGGCAACGGGTCCACCGGCTACGGCCAGGTCGTGGCGAGCGGGCCGGTCTCGCTCGGCGGCGCCACCCTGGATGCGACCCTCGCCAGCGGTTACATCCCGACGGTCGGCGCCCAGTATACGATCATCAGCAACACCGGCGGCTCGACCTCGGGGACGTTCGCCGGGCTGACGCCGGGGAGCACCGACGTCATCTCCGGCTATGACTTCCAGGTCAGCTACCAGGGCGGGTCGGGCGGCAACGTGGTCCTGACCGCACTCCCGTTCCCCACGACGACCGCCATCTCGGCCTCGACGCAGACATCCACCTATGGCCAGTCGGTCACCTTCACGGCCGTCGTATCGGGCAGCCAGGACAATGCGCCCGGCCAGGTCGCCTTCTACGATGGCAATCCGACCGCCGGCGGCACGCAACTCGGCGTCGCCAATGTGGGCCCCGGGGAGCAGGCGACCTTCAGCACGAGCACGCTGGACGTCGCCGGCTCGCCGCACGAGGTCTACGCCGAATATCTGCCGAGCACCTCGAGCGAGTACGGCACCAGCACCACGACGCAGCCCGCCGCCGTGACCATCAACCCCGCCACGCTTACCGTCTCGCTCATCGGGTCGGTCACGAAGACCTACGATGGCAACACGATCGCCGTGCCCTCCAGCGGCAACTACCAGATCTCGGGCCTGGTCGGCGACGACGTCGTGACCATCGACCAGGGCCTCAGCTCGTACGACACGAAAGACGTGGGCACGGGCAAGACGGTCACCGTCGCCGGGCTGTCGATCACGGGTGCCGACGCGAGCAACTACGTGCTCGGCAATAATACCGTGTCCGGGCCCGTGGGGGTGATCGTACCGGCCGATATCTCGGTCTCAGGCATCACGGCGCAGGATAAGGTCTATGACGGCACGACCACGGCCACGATCGATGCCACCGCGGCGACGATCTCCTCCGGGGTCGTCTCCGGCGATGACGTCAGCCTGGTGACCAGCGGGGCGGTCGGCTCGTTCGCCAGCAAGAACGTCGGGCTCGGCGAGCGGGTCTCGGTGAGCGGGCTGACCCTCTCCGGCGCCGATGCGGGCAATTACATCATCAGCCCGCCGGCGGCGGCGACGGCCAGCATCACCCCGGCCCCTCTCACCGTGACGGCCGATCCCGCCACCATGACTTACGGCGGGACGCTCCCCGCCCTGACCGACACCGTCAGCGGCCTGGTCGGTGCCGACACGGTCAGCACGGCCCTCACCGGCTCGCTGGCCACGACGGCCACGTCGAGCTCCGGCGTCGGCAGCTATCCGATCGCGCAGGGGACGCTGGCCGCGGTCGATGGCAACTATACCATCACCTTCAACGGGGCGAGCCTCTCGATCACCCCGGCTCCCCTGACGATCGCGGCGAACGACGCGTCCAAGGTCTATGGTGCGCCGATCCCGACCTTGACCGCCAGCTACAGCGGGTTCGTCAATGGCGACACGGCCGCCAGCCTCGAGGTGCTTCCCAGCCTGTCGACCTCGGCGACGTCATCCAGCCCGGTCGGGGTGTATCCGATCAATATCAGTGGCGCGGTCGATGGCAACTATACGATCACGTATGTGCCCGGCACGCTCGGCGTCGACAAGGCCGGCACCTCGGCGACGGTAACCGGGGCAATCCGCACCTCGGTCTTCGGCCAGACAACGACGTTCACGGCGCAGGTCGCCCCGGTCAGCCCGGGTGCGGGCCAGCCGACGGGGACGGTGACCTTCCTCGTCAACGGCACCCCGATCGGCACCGCGGCGTTGAATCCGACGACCGGCCAGGCGTCGTTCAGCACCTCGACGCTCGGCCTGGGCTCTCACACCATCACAGCGACCTACTCGGGCGACTCCGACTTCAACCCGAGCTCCAGTTCGACGAGCCAATCCGGCTCGATCCAGGAAGCCGTGACGCCCGCCGCCACCGAGTCCATCCTGACCGCGCAGGCCGTCCGGAATCAGCGCGGCAAGCTCGTCAAGGTGGACCTCGTGACGCAGGTTCTCGTCGTCGCGCCGGGCTCCGGCACGCCGACGGGTTCCGTCACCTATTTCCGCAGGGGCCGCCCGTTCCTGACGGTCTCCGCCTCCGACGGCCAGGCCGTCGCGTCGGTCAAGCCGGGCCTGGTGTTGAAGAAGTCGATCAGCGTCGTGTACCAGGGCAATAGCGACTTCGATCTGAGCGCCTCTGGGGCGGTCGTCCCCACCAAGAAGTCGCTGAGGGCGTCGGCACGGCCGCTGTCGGAACGCGTGAGGCGCAAGTAAGAGCCCCGCGATTCAATCCGGTCTCAACGGCCGGGAGGCATGCCCGCCTTGCGTGGGCATGCCTCCCGGAGACATCAAGGGATTCCGGGAGTCACGTCAGACCTTGGCCTTGTCGGGGTGAACCCAAGGGCTGCGATAGGGCCGGGTGAGAAGCCGGTTGGCCTCGTCGTCCCCGACGACCTTGCCGACCTGGGGGTCCCAGATCAGAGTCCGGCCGAGTTGCATCGCCAGGTTGGCCAGGATGCAGCTCGTCGTCGAGATGTAGCCTTGTTCGATGTCGGCAACCGGCCGCCCGCGCGTGGCGATCGCCGCGAGAAGGTCCTTCATGTGCCCACGGATCGCCGCCGCGACGTGCTGCTCCAGTTCCTTCTCGGTCTTGTTCTCCGGGAACTCTTCTTGCTCTTTCTTGACGTCCTCCTTGATATCCCTGTGGATCGGCTGGCCGCCCCCCATCGGGGTGAAGTCGTAGCCGTTCACGCTGGCCTTGAGCGTCCCCTTGTCGCCATAGATCGTCGCGCCCCAGGGATAGTTCGGGTCGGCCGACTCGCCCCAGGTGCGATGCTCCCAGACCACCGGCAGGTCGCCGAAGTCGAACGTGGCCGTCTGCGTGTCGGCGATGTTCGCCTTGCTCCCCCGGGAGACCAGGATGCCGCCGGTCGAGCTGACCCGCTTGGGCCAGCCGAGGTCGAGCATCCAGCGCACCATGTCGAGCATATGGATGCACATATCCCCGACGATCCCGTTGCCGTACTCCATGAACGCCCGCCAGCCTCGGGGGTGGGCGATCGGGTTATAAGGCCGCATCGGTGCAGGCCCGGTCCACATCTCCCAGTCGAGGTAGTCGGGCGGGTTGGTATCCGGCGGATTCGAATTGTTGCGCATATGATAGTAGCAATAGATCTCGACCATCGCGATCTTGCCGAGCTTCCCCTCGCGGATGATCCGGTCGCGCGCCTCGATGAGGTGGGGCGTGCTCCGGCGCTGGGTGCCCACCTGGACGACGCGCCCGTGCTTCCGGGCCGCGGCCAGCATGGCCTGGCCCTCGGTCACGTCCACGCTGATCGGCTTCTGGACGTAGATGTCGGCCCCGGCCTCGACCGCGGCGATCATCGGCAGCGCGTGCCAGTGGTCGGGCGTGGCGATCAGCACGATGTCCAGGTCCTTCTCCTTGAGCATCTCGCGATAGTCGGAGTAGGTCCGCGGGGTCTTCTTCGAGGCCTGCCGCGTGGCCGTCATCCCGGCGGCATGCGCCAGCATCCTCTTGTCGACGTCGCAGAGCGAGACGACTTCGACCGGGGCGACCTGGATGAGTCGGAACAGGTCGGACTTGCCGTACCAGCCGGTGCCGATCAATCCGACCCGCTTCGTCTCCGCGGCGGCGGCACCCGCGACGTGGTAGCCCGCGGCCGACAGCGCCAGGCCGGCCGTTGCCGCCCCGGTTTGCAGGAACTCGCGACGATTCATGACGATGCTCCCCAGCGTTGTTGCGACTTCACAGACACTCCCGATCCCATGCGGTCCGGATCGCCCGGCGATGGGACCGATTACCGGCACATTGTGTCAGATCCCGCCCGCGCCGGAAAGCGGGTTGCCGGCCCGCCCGCCCGGCTCCCCTCGCGGCCCGCGGCCGACGGCTCTGGCCGTTGGTTCGGACGGGACCCTCCAAACCTGGCACGTCAGTGCGACGCGCCGACGGATCGGGCTCACGCCCGAGATTGGTGGGCTGCGTGCCATCGAAACCATGCACTCGCGTGCGTGGTCCTGGGCCGCAGCCACTTGCCCTGGGGTGTGGACGATCTACCCGCGATCCTTGCCCGGTTCGCGGATGGGCGGGCCGATCGCGGTCGTGGGTGTCCAGGCGGGCGGATCGCTCGCCGGCATCGATTCCTCCAATGCCTCGTCGATGTAATTGAGGCATTCGATCTGGATGGCCTCGCACTCGACTGAAGGAGTGTCGCCCTGTTCGCGCTCCTTTTGCGCCGCGGGCGGAGGGTTCGTGGGCTGTGGAGTGTTGCTCATGTTAGCCTCCTCATCCGAGTTGAACGTTCGGTCGAGATTTACGGCTCACGCGAAGGCGCGCCGCGTTGCGACGGGGATCGTAACGCCAGCCTTGACGTGCAAATCCGGCGCCGCCAGATGACCCTTATCCGCCGGTTGGGTATTGCCGCCATGTCGAATCACTTCGGATGTTCTACGACCTCGCGGAGACTCTTGAGGGTCGCTTGCGCGCTCGTGCGAACCCACGAATCTTCGAGAGCCGTTCGTTCGTCCGGGCGGGCTTTCGCGTCGGGCTCTTTCGCGAGCGCGCGGAGATGGGGGATCGCGGCGGCGGCCCCGGCTCCGAATGACTTCAGCGCTCGTACGCCGGCCAGGCGTGTCGATCGCGATTCCGACGTCAACATATCGGTCAGGGCCGCGACCGCCCTGTCGGCCGACTTCGTGCCCGGCGCGATCCGGCCGAGGGCCGAGGCGGCGGGATTGTCAACGCCCGAGGCGTCGGCGTCGGTGGCTTCCACCAGCATCCGGATCAGGTCGGGGACAGCCGATTCGGCGGCCGGCCCGAAGGCGCCGAGGGCATGGGCGGCGGCCCACCGCAATCGGGGGGAAACGGCTCGCAGTAAGCCCAACAAAGCCGCGATCGCCTCGCCGGCCGACTTCGTGCCCGGCGCGATCCGACTGAGGGCGTCGGCCACGGTGAACGGGTCGGGTCGCTTCGCGTCGGCGTCGGTGCCATCCGGGAGCACATGGATCAGGTCGGGGACGGCCGATTCGGCGGCTGGGCCGAATCCATCCAGGGCGATGATCGCCACACTCTTCTTGTCGGGGGGGGCCGTCCGCACCAATCCGGACAATACCGCCACGACCTGCCCGGCCGAATCCGTCTTGGGCGCGATCCGCCCCAGCGCCTCGATGGCCAGGGTGTCCGCGGACCAGTTCGAGCGATCCGGCCGGAGCGCCTCGCCGCGTTCCTCCCGGGCCATCGCGACCAGGGCGGGGATCGCCGCGCGGGCCTCGGGGCCGAGTTTCCCGAGCATCGAGCAGGCCATTGCCCGGGTCCGCCTGTCCGGCGGTCCCAGGGCCACGATCAATTCCGGCACGACGGCGGCCGTGAAGTTCGTCGGCACGCTTATTCGATCCAGGGTGTTGGCGCAGGCCGCCCTGACCGCGCCCTCGTCGTCCCCCCCCATCATCCGCAGTAGCGACGGAATGATCGAGTCGAGGTTGCGCGGGAAGCTGCCCAGTGCGACGACGGCCATCGACCGGATGTAGACCGTCTGATCGTCCAGGGCCGCGATCAGCTCTTTCGGAGGATCGCCTTCGGCCCAGGGTCCGAGGGCCGCCATGATCTGGATCGCCGCCAGGCGTGTCTGGGGATCCGGATCGCCGAGCCGTTCGACCAGAATGGCCATGACCGCCCGGGGATCGACGACAGGAGCCTTTCCCGCGACCGGCAGGTTCATCAGGGCATTGGCCGCCGCGGACCGTACCGAAGGCTCCGGGTCCTTCAAGGAGCCGAGCAGGGCCATGATCGCGGCGCGGACGGACTCCTGGTCGGAGCCGGACGAGAACGTGTCGCTGCCGATCGGCCCCAGGGCCGTGGCCGCCGCGGCCCGGACCCGGGCATCCTTGTCCCCCAGGGCGACGATCAGTGGCGGGATCGCGATCTTGCCGTTTCCCAGCCCGGCGATCTCGAGATCCTCGATCGCGCCCACGCGCTCCGAGGCATTCCAAGATCCCATCCCCCGGATCGCGCTCTTTGCCGCGTGATTCTCCGTCAACACGGTCTGCATGGTCCACCATAGCACCCCGATGCAGAAGACCGCCGCGACCGCCGTGCTCAGTCTGGTCCGCAAGCGGGACTGCGAGGCGGACTCGGACCTCGCCGGCCGTGGTTCCGCGCGATGGTCGTCGTATTGACCGGTGCTCATGAGGAATCCTCCAGGTCACTCTACTCTATCTTAACTCGGGCGATGAGCAAAGTTCCTATCCCGGTTCGCCTCGATCGCGGATGACGACCCGTACCGACCTCGGCGGATCAAGATTGTACTGAGTACACCACACACCGATCCTCGGCTAGACTCTTAACGATTGGGTTGCCAACAGAATGCCCGCATCGAATCGATACGAGCCCGAACCGCCAGCGAGTGAATTCCGGCGAGGATCATCGATCCGCTCGCTGGCGCGTCGGGCTCGTATGAGCCGTCCGCAATCCAAGCGTTCAGCGCTCTACGGCAAGGACTGGAATCCGCCCGGCTCATCAACGAGATACGAAAACGGATCGATCCCGGTAACTTCAAGGATACCCTCAATGCGACTCATCCCCTTACTCCTGTGTGCGACGATGGCCGCCCCGGCCTGGTCGGCCGAGCTACGCGTCGGGGCGGCTGCCGTCCCGATCACGCCTCCCGTCGGGATCCCGATGGCCGGTTACTATTCCGAGCGCGGTGCCCAGGGCGTGCATGACGAGCTCTTCGCCAAGGCGATCGTGCTGGAGGCCGGCGGCCGGTCGGCGGCGCTCGTCGTGCTCGACCTGATCACGACGCCCCGCGACCTCGTCGAGGAGGCTCGTCGCGAGATCGAGCGCACCACGCACCTGAGCGGAGCCGACGTCATGATCAGCGCCACGCACAGCCACACCGGGCCGGTCCTGGACCGCAACAGCGCCTTCGGCGGCCAGTCGAGCCTGGTGAAGGACTACCGAGCCGGTCTCCCGGCGAAGATCGCCGAGGCGGTGCGCCGGGCGGAGGGACAACTCACGCCTGCCAGGGTCTTCTCGGCTTGCGGCCATGAGGACTCGATCGCCTTCAATCGTCGATACCACATGAAGGACGGCACGGTCGGCTGGAATCCGGGCAAGCTCAACCCGAACATCCTCAAGCCCGCCGGGCCGATCGATCCCGAGGTTCCCGTCGTCTTCTTCGAGTCGACGGCCGGCAAGCCACTGGCGACCTACGTCAACTACGCCGTCCACCTGGACAACGTCGGCGAGCCGAGGATCTCCGCGGATCTGCCCGGCACCCTCGGCCGGTTGCTGGCCGAGGTCAAGGCCCCCGAGATGGTCACCCTGTTCTCGGCCGGCTGCTGCGGGGACGTCAACCACATCGACGTCCGATCGGCCGCGCCGCAACGCGGGTTCGCCAACGCCGCGCGGATGGGCACGATCCTCGCGGCCGAGGTCCTGCGAACCTGGCCGCGCCTGGCGCCAGTCGACGCGTCCGCGATCCGCGTCAAGAGCGCGATCGTCCGCCTGGCGCTCCCCGAGATCTCGGACGCCGATCTCGCCACGTCGCGCGCGGTCGTCGCGCGGATGAACGACCCGAAGGCGGCGCGCCCTGGCTTCCTCGAGATGGTCGCGGCCCTGAAGACGCTCGATGTCGCCGCGCGCCAGGGGCGTCCGCAGGAGGTCGAGGTCCAGGTGGTCGCCCTGGGCAGCGAGCTGGCGTGGGTCTCGCTCCCCGGCGAGATCTTCGTCGAGCTGGGACTGGCGATCAAGCAGGACTCGCCGTTCCCCCGGACGATCATCGCCGAGCTGGCCAACGGGTCGATCGGCTACATCCCCGCGCGTCGGGCCTATGCCCAGGGCAATTACGAGGTGATCAGCGCCCGATGTGCCGAGGGATCGGGCGAACGATTGGTCGACACGGCCGTCGGGCTGCTCAAGGACCTGTACGCCGAAGCGCCCAGGTCGCCGTCGGCGCCGGGTGTCGCGGCACCTCGGCGGGGCTCCGCCGCGGCTACGAGATGAAATCCGCCTTGGCAGCCGAGTCGGTGGTCGCGAGCCGATCGAGGGCCTCCTGACGGTCGGCGACGATCGGCGCATAGTCGCCCAGCCGGATGATATCGGCGCCGAACCGGACGAACTCGTCCATGTTACAGAGCAGGACCACGCCGCCCGCCTTGCGGATCTTGAGGACGAAGCCGACGAGGGCTCCGAAAGCGGTGCTCGAGAAGACGCGGACCTTCTGGAAGTCGAGTATGTAACGGTTGGGCAGGTCGGGACGGACCAGCGCCGCGAGTTGCCGGCTGAGCTCCGACGAATGGTCGGGGTCGCCGATCTCATGGCTGAGGAATTCGACCATCACGGCGCGGGGGGTGTCGATCAGCTCGTGGGCGATGTGGTTCATCGGCTGGCTGGACATCGATGCATTCTCCTCGGTTCGGTCGGTCGATTGAGGAGTCGACCGATCCATCAGTCGGTGGGGGGTCGCTCGGTCGATTCGTCAGATAGCGGTTAGTCGATCCATTGGGAGCTGCTGCCGCCGATCAATCCAATCCGCGACGCGATCCCCGGTCGGAAACCCGGCGACGAGCCCGAATCCAAGCACAACGCCCGGTATGAGCCGACCGAGGATGATCTGGTTCTGGAGGGAGCCCCGATCGATGAGGTTCTGGTTGCCGATCATGGACATCGGAGAGCCTTCTCCCGTGCTGGCGGTACCGAGGATCTGGCCTCATCATCGAACAGGGGAACAAGTTGCATCATACCACAGACCTCGTGCCCCGCAAACGAAAGGGGACAGCGTCATCAGAGCATTCGGAAAGATAAGCGTCTGTCCGACGGCAAGAGGTCGTGTGGATTCACTCTTCACAAGAGACCTTGCTCCTGATTGGCGACGACGTTACATTCGTTCTTTCCCCCCCGAATTCGGCGGGAGAAGATTCGCCAGACGGAAGGTCTAGACCTCCTCCCTCCGGCGCCGTAGCCAAGTGGTAAGGCAGAGGTCTGCAAAACCTCCATCCCCGGTTCGAATCCGGGCGGCGCCTCTCTCCGACATAACGCGAATTGACGCGACGGGACCGGCCCAAATCCTTCAATTTTCGGCAGTTACGGCTCCTGCACCATCGGAGCCTCCAATTTCGTTGCATCGCCAGGACCGGTATACACCAGAACATAAAAGACGGCGGCGCGCTACCGAATGCGCTACCGCAGCGAATGCTCATGCGTCTGGCGGCGCTACCTGTTGACCCCGACTTGGCGTCCGTAATGGCTCCCTGGCCCGAGTTGCCCGACGCCGTCCGCGCCGGTATCGTTGCGATGGTCAAGGCTTCACTCGCTCGATGAAAAAACCGGCTCTTTGGGATAGGCTGGTATTGGCCAATTGGCCATGTTTCTCAAATTGAGAATCACGGTTGATCGCCGGTGCGAACGTTCGATGAATCACGGTAGTGGACCAATTAGCCGGATCATCCATGAGTGCTGCCGCGGTGGGAGTCCGAGAAGCTTTGCTCGCGATGCCTCCTTGGGTAGGAATGACGAGCAACACCTAAGTTCAAGTTTCGCACTTTTGAGAGAGGATACCTGATCAAAAAGATACGTCGGTTTCCTTGCGGTTTATTGGTTACTTGTCCAGGTTACCCGATCTCGACAAGGCACCAATGACAAGGAAACCG
>JBKQHM010000131.1:0-6438 GCA_052148775.1 Isosphaeraceae bacterium
CCCCGCCCCACATCCGCCAGAAACTCACGTCGGTGATAACGACTCATTAAACCCGGGACGCGGCTGATCTCGCGAGCGAAACAATTGTGCCGATCACGGCTTTCGCGAGGGAGCTCGACAAGAATCCAGCGACAATCTATCGCTGGATCAATCTTGGGATCCTCCGCGACGCGTCGGACTCGCGAAAAGGCCGGGTCCGGCTCGAGTCCTTTAAAATCGGCGCGGTCGCCTACACGACGCGAGAGGCGTTCGCGCGTTTTCTCAGGCGAACCAATCCGGCGACCAGCACCCCCGCGCCCGAACCGACCCGCACGGCGGCACCACGCCGAACACGCGAGTTGGCCGCGGTCGACGCCGAGCTGGCGAAGGCCGGGATCTGAGCCCGGCTGATCGTTGTGTCCAGATGGCACCGCGTGGGATCGCTCCGCGCGCTGCGCCTGCTCTCGCGAGGGTCACAGTGGCTGCTCCTCTACCCACCGCCCGCACCGCCCTCGAGGCCATGGCCGTCGAGCTCGCGATCGCCGAGCGCGCTGTCGCGACGCGGGTCACGGCCGTCCGGGCGATCTTGACCGTCCGCGAGCAGAGCCGGGATGCGCGGTTCCAGGCGACTGAGGCCCGCGACCACCTGGCGGCCGAGTTCTCCAGGCTGCGGGCGATCCTGACCGAGCCCTGGCCCGACCTGGCACGCTCGGGGCCGCACCTGGAGTGGCCCAACCAGGGGCTGGCGCCGGCCGAGTACCTCGGTGCCCTCCACCGGGAACTGGTGCGGTTGCGGCGCGAGGCGATCTCGAAGTTGACGGAGCCCGAAGGCGATCCGACCGAGGCCCTGGAACGAGCACTGGCTGCGGAACTGCGCCGTCAGGGCAAGGCCGTCCAAGCCGCCCTGGTCGAGCACTTGATCGGCCGTGAGTCCGCGACCGGCGACGAAATCGCCGAGAAAGTTCACGGCTCAACCCTGACCTCCGAGGACGCAATCGGCGTCAATTGCCGCCGGACAACCCGCGCGGCCGAGTCGCTCGCGAGTCCGCTCCGGTACAGCTTTCGCGGCGGACGCGTCCACAAGAGCTTGCTGATTTGACAAGTCGGTCAGATGTCGGCGGGAAGTCGGCGGCGCCCGGAATAATCGTGTGGCTGGCCGAGATAACGGCCGCCGGGAGGCAATCCTGTGAGTGTACAAGCGCTAATTCCGCCACCCGAGACGGTTCGCGCCGAACTAGCGAAGTCTGTCCGCGAGGCCGAGCGGCTCCGTGAGCTTCTCAAAATCTCCGTGAAGGCCGAGGAAGATCGGCGATTCCTTCAGTCGCTTCACGGTCGCCGGGAGTCAACACAGTGAACCAACAGCGACTGTCGATCGATCCCGCGCCGCTCTGTCCGCTCGGTTGCGAGGGACAGCCCAAGCAGCTCGGCCGTCACTACCAGTGCCCGGGCTGCGGGCTGGAGTTCGCGGTCCACGACCCGGCGATACCGCAAAAGCGAGAGGGCTCGGACACCCCGCCAGGTGCCGAGCCCCGTGAATCACAACCAATCCCTTTGCGGCCGGACAGCCTCCAGGCGAGGAGGGTCAAGCGTGACTGATTCTACAGCCTGTCTCGACCCCGGGCAAGCCCGGTTCTGCGCGTCCGATTGTGCACCGTCCCATACCCCGACCCCGGCGTCCGAGGAGCCGGGTGAGCCCCTGAGCGACCACCTGGCCTACGTCGTTGGCCTTGAGGCGTCCCGCCACGGGATCGACCTGGCCGAGGTTGTCTTCGACGCGATTGCTTGCTGGCCTGGCACGACTGGCGAGATCTGCGAGGCGATCGCCTCGGCGGCATTAGGCTGGTGCGTCGACCAGTGGCGACAAGACCGGAGGGGCGAACCATGATCAACGCCCCTGTTGAGGAGGTTATCCGCCGGCTCAATAGCGGCGGATATGATCCGCAGCCGAGCGGCTCGGGACAATGGCGGTCACGGTGCCCGGCCCACAGAGGCCGGAGTTCGAACCTGTCAATCAAGGCCGGAGACGACGGGACGGTTGTCCTCCACTGCCACCACGTGGACGAAGGTGGCAGGACCTGCTCAGCAGAGGCGATCGTGCAGTCGCTCGGACTGGAGATGAGAGACCTCTTCCCGTCGAACGGGAACTGGTCCGCCAGCCCCAAGGCTGCCACTACCAAGACCAAGAAGGCGTGGCGATCACCAGAGCAGGCGATCGACTGGCTGGCCGGCAAGGAGGGAGGCCGAGTCTCGAACCAGGGGCCCTGGATCTACAACGATCCGGACGGCTACGAGCTGATGCGCGTGTACCGCATCGACATGCCGGACCGCAAGAAGCAATTCCGGCCCGTCTACCCGCACGCCGACGGCTGGCACCTTGGCGATCCGGCCAAGTCCGGACTGCCGCTCTACCACCTGGATGAGCTCGCCGCGGCGAACATCGTATTCATCCTCGAGGGCGAGAAGTGTGTCAATTTGATCAGGGCCCTCGGCTTGATCGCCACCACGTCGAGTCACGGGGCCGAGTCCCCGGCAAGGACCGATTGGAGCCCGCTGGCGGGCAAGGCCGTCGTCCTGATCCCGGACAACGACAAGCCCGGGGAAGGCTACGCCAACGCCGTGACGGCGATCCTGGCCAAGCTGGAGCCCAAGCCGGTCGTCAAGGTCGTGCGGCTCCCATTGGAGAACGACGGGGATGATGTTGAGCAATGGTTGGGCTCGTGTCCCGACGCGTGGGGACCGGCCGGGTGCAGGGCCGAGCTGGAGCGGCTCGCGGCGGCCACCCTGGATCTGGAGGCCAAGCCGAAAGCCGCCGCGCCCGGAATTAGCCCCAACGGAACGACGCAACTCAATGGTAATGGGCACGTCGACGACTCGAGGCTGGCCTGGTTCCCCCACACCGATACAGGCAACGCCGAGCGGATGGTCGCCCGGCATGGCCGGAACATGCGGCATTGCCACCCCTGGAAGAAATGGCTCCACTTCGACGGCCGCAGATGGGCGGTAGATGATACGGCGGCGATCCGCCGCATGGCGAAGGCGACGGCCCGTAAGATCCTCGCCGAAGCCTCTACGGTCGAGGACAAGGAGCACAGGGAGGCCCTGGTCAAGCTGGCGAGAGCGACCGAGAGCAAATCCCGGCTCAGTTCGATGATCGACCTGGCCTCGGCCGAGGAAGGGATACCGGTCCTCCCTCAGAACCTCAACACCCATCGCTGGCTTCTTAATGTCGAGAACGGGACGATCGATTTGCGGACCGGGAAGTTGCGGCCGCACAAACGGAATGATCTCGTCACGGCGCTGGCCCCGGTCGTGTTTGATCCCGACGCGAAATGCCCCCAATGGGACGCGACGCTCGACCGGTTCTTTGCCCTGAGAGAGGACCTGATTGCTTTCTGGGATCGGCTGTGTGGGATCGCGCTCACCGGCGACGTGTCACAGCAGATCCTCCCTATACTCCACGGCGTCGGCGACAACGGCAAGAGTACGATGTGTGGCGCGTTGCTGGGGATGCTTGGCCCCGATTACGCGACCATCGCGCCCAAGGATTTTCTCGCGTCCGGTGGCTCCCACCGACATCCTACCGAGCTGGCCTACCTCTTCGGAAAACGGCTCGTCGTCGTCATGGAATGGCCTGATGGCGTTCGCCTGAACGAGTCGCTGATCAAGCAACTCACGGGCTCCGACCCGATCACGGCTCGTCGGATGAACGAGGATTTCTGGACGTTCGACCCGACGCATAAGCTCTGGATGTGCGCGAACAACAAGCCCGTGATCAAGGGCACAGATCACGCGATCTGGAGGCGTCCCAAGCTCATCCCGTACGACGTCAAGATCGAGGAGCAGGACAAGATCATCAACTTCCCGGCCCTGCTCAAGGGCGAGTACCCAGGAATCCTGGCGCGGTGCGTCCGGGGCTGCCTGGACTGGCAGCGGCACGGGCTTCAGGTTCCCAAGGATGTGTCCGACGCGACGGATGGATACCGAAAGGAGCAGGACAGCCTGGCGGCATTCATCGAGGAGGAATGCGTGGCTGGACTCGGCCACAAGGTCAAGGCCGGCGTCATGTATCAGAAGTACCGCGAAAAGCTGCAACACCTGGGAGAAGAGCCTATCTCGCTCACGAACTTCGGTTTGGCGATGAAGGACCGAGGATACGATAAGAAGGAAAGCCACGGTATGTGGTATCTGGGCATAGGGTTACGCTCAGACGCAAAACACGACAACGCGACAGATCGGGGTGCCTTCTAATATTGTGCGAATATGTTCTTGCAATAGTTGCATCACTTTCCGGGGGTAATTTTGAGATTTTTTGCTCACGTATACGTTTTACCCCCAGGGAGTGTTGCAAGTGTTGCGAGTATTGCAGAGGCATTTGACTTATGGGAGACATCATGAGCAGGCCGGATTCGATTTCCCGGGGTGTCGCGGATGCCTGGGACACGTACCTGAACGAGCACAACGTCTCGGTCCCTCAGTTGATTGAAGGCGCTATCGTGAAGGCCGTCACCAAGTGGCTTGAGGCGAGGGAGGACGAGATCATCGAGGCGAGAGCACAAGCTTGCCGAGGCCCCCAGTCCCTCGCTGGCCGGGACACCTCGAGGCCCGTCGCCCCTACTCCTGGTCCAGGAGCCGTTCCACCCGTGAGAGCCTGCTATCGTTGCCGATCGGCGATCCTGGCCGCGCGAGACACGGCGGTCGTCACGACGCTCAACGGCGACGCGACGATGCCGGCTCGCGTCAGGCTCTGCCCGGAGTGTCGCACTTCGCTGGCGGCCTGGCTCCGTTCAGGGCCCGTGCAGTCGGCACTACGGCAGGAGCCGGAGCCGACGTGTCTGCAGGCCGACGTGATTCCGGTCCGGCTGTCCGACGCGTTCCTGCGAGCGCCTGCGGCTGCTCCAGGCTGGAGGCCGGCCGATTACGCCTGACCTTCAGGCGGCACGTGGAGGCAGGTTTTGGCAGGTCTTGGAGCCCGCTGGCCATCGGCAATAGTCGCAATCTGAGTCGTTGTTTGTTCTGCTTCAACGACCTGGTGATCCCGATTTTTTTATCTCGCGGAGTGCTTGGGAGTTGCGACGCCATTCACTCCCAATCCGCGATAGGTGCGTTCACGTTTTTGCAAACCTGCGGCATTCTGTAAATAGGGGCTTTGTGGATCCAAATGTGTGGAGACTGAAGCCGCCCCGCGAGCATTCCGATCTAACCATCGACGCTTACCCACCAACTATCCCTACAAATGAATGCACGCATTGCTTGACGGCCGGGCAACTTTCGGAAACAATGAATTCCGGAATAGGAAAAAAATTTTCCAATTCCCCTGGTTGCGGCGCCAAGGTGTAGGCTTTAACGTGTGGGTGTGCGTGATCTTTGGATTCTGCGGGCCTCGCGAAGCGGAAAGGAGTGGCGATGACGACGTTCGATCTGGCTGAAGTGCGCGGCTTCGCCGCCGATCTCGACGCCCGGATGCTTCGATGCGACAATGGCGAAGGGATGGAGTGTGCCACGCTAGACGATACGCTCTGGCTTTATGCTGAACTCTGTGGCGAGTTCAGAGAGGGCGTTCGGGAATGGGCACGAGAGGTATTCGCCGGACGTGTGGAATTTGACCCAGCAGTCGAGCGTGCATGGCTAGAGGAGTGCCAACGTCTGCTCGGCCGGGCGATGGATTTATGGAGAGGTGGCCAGCAGGCCAAGGTTCCGTGCTTTACGCTCGACTCATTACCTCTTCTGCAATCTGCGATTTGGGACCTTGATCGACTCCTCAAGGGGTGGGTGACTCCCAAGCTGGCAGTCGGACCGGCGCCCCGGCAGACACAGACCCTGGATCCTGCCGCAATCGAAGAAGTCCGTCGACGCGTGGCGTCGCTGCCGTCTTTACCCGAGGACTGGGAACCGGACGACCCGCGACAACGGGTGGAATACCGAAAGTCGCGAACATCCTGACCGGGGCGGCACGCCGTCCCGGTCCTCATTTGGCGGCAAAGGCCGAGAATGTCCGACCACACCCCCATCCCGCTCGCTTTTGCTCTCGTTGAACTCGACACCCCTGAGTTCTCGGAAATCTGTGGCTGGCCATTCGTTGATTCCTACGTTGGTCGACTCCTCCAGGACGACATCCCCCAACGGATGCAGAACTCGTATTGCCAGGTCTGGGTCTATCGCGATCCGGACGGCAGACTCGTCGGGTTTGGCACCTTCGATGTCTGCGATGACTGCCGCCAGTATGCGGAGAGGCCGCTCCACTCGTATGTCCCGCTCCTGGCCGTGAACCCGGCGGCCGAGAGACGCGGGCATGGTACCTCGATCGTCCGACACCTGATCGGCGAGGCGGCTATCCTCGGGCGCCGGAGTCGCGGGTATTACGATGTCCTTTACCTGGATGTGTACACGGATAACGAGAGCGCGATCGGTCTTTACCATAAATGCGGATTCGTGACTCTGACCGACGAGCCGATCCCGGAT
>JBKQHM010000132.1:0-18392 GCA_052148775.1 Isosphaeraceae bacterium
CTGAAGCTGGTCGGCCAACGCCCGCCGGCGCCGTCGGAGGGGGAGAATACGGTGATGTAGTGACTAATGGAAAATCCGACCCTTGCGCCGCAAGGACTTACGATGCGCCACCCCAAACATGGGCTAGCAAGTTGCCGATCAATCTCGCCGACCTGCTGCGTCAGCGGACGGTCGAAGGCGACCGGATCGAATACAAGGCGGGCTGGAATCCCGACCCCATTCTGCGGACGCTCTGCGCCTTCGCCAACGACTTCGAGAATCTTGGCGGAGGCTACATCGTCATCGGGCAGGACTGCGACCAAGACGGCCAGCCGATCTTTCCCCCGGTTGGCCTGAAAGCCAATCAGCTCGACAAGATCCAGCGGGAGCTGCTCGGGCATTGCAACCTGATCCAACCTCCGTACTTCCCGATCCTCAGCGTCGAGGAATTCGAGGGTCGAAGACTGATCGTGCTCTGGGCGCCCGGCGGTCAGACCCGCCCCTACGAGGTTCCTCGCTCGGTCAGCTCCAAGACCAAGGAATACCACTACTACATCCGTCGCTCCTCGAGCACGGTCGAGGCCAGGGGGGAGGATCGGAGGGAACTGCTTCGCTTGACGGCCACGGTTCCCTTCGACGATCGTCCATGCCGGGCGGCGGACGTCGATGATCTCCGTCCGGCGTTGATTCGGTCCTTCCTGAAGGAAATCGGCAGCGGCCTCTACAAGGACGCCGACAAGATGTCGCTGGTGGAACTTGGCCGGCGGATGAACATCGTGGACGGAGCGGACGAGTTCGTGAAGCCCCGGAACGTCGGATTGTTGTTCTTTCACGACGAACCAAAGAAGTTCCTGCCCGGCGCCCAGATCGACGTGGTGATCTTCCCGACGGGGCCGGGCGACGATGTCTTGATCGAGAAGTCATTTCACGTGCCGATTCACGAACAGGTCCAGGATGCCCTGCGATATATTCAGAACAACATCCTTCAGGAGAAAGTGATCAAGCATCCCGACCGGGCCAAGGCGACCCGGTTTTTCAATGATCCGATGGCCGCGATCGAGGAAGCGCTGGTCAACGCGATGTATCACCGCGGCTACGACCAGCGGGAACCGGTGGAGGTGCGGATCAACCCGGAAGGCATCGACATTGTGAGCTACCCCGGACCGGATGCCTCGATTCGCATCGAGGCGCTCAACGGTGACAAGATCATCTCGCGGCGTTATCGCAACCGCCGTATCGGCGAGTTTTTCAAGGAGCTCGATCTGACCGAAGGGCGCTGCACCGGTATCCCGAAGATGCGGGCGGCAATGGCTCAGAATGGCTCGCCACCTCCGAGATTCTCCACGGACGACGGCCGGACCTACTTTCTGGTCGAATTGCCCGTTCATCCTGACCTGCCTGGCGTGGGCAAGGCCCATGATGGGGGCCATGATGGGGGCCATGATCGAAACGACACCGACCGTCGTATCCTCATGGCTCTGGCCGATGAGACGAAGAGTACCCCCGATCTCGTTTCAGGACTCGGCTACAGGGGGCGACCTCGCAACATCAGAGACTCCCTGGTACGTCTGGAGAAAGCGGGTTTGATTGCCCTCACGATCCCCGACAAACCTCGAAGCAAGAACCAAGAGCGACAGTTGACAGAGAAAGGGAAGGCATGGCTTATGTCTAAACGCACCCCGGAATTCGAAAACTAGTCCCCATTATGCACTGGTCTAAATTCTGGGGCGCACTTCAATGTCCGAGATCACCCATCTCCTCGACGCCGCCGTGGCCGGCGACCGCCAGGCGGCGGCCGACCTGCTCCCGCTCGTTTACGACGAGTTGCGGAAACTCGCGGCCGCGCGGATGGCCGCCGAGAAGCCCGGGCACACCCTCGACGCCACCGCGCTGGTGCATGAGGCCTACCTGCGGCTGGTCGGCGGCCAGAACTTCGACGGCCGAGGGCACTTCTTCGCCGCCGCGGCCGAGGCGATGAGGCGAGTGCTGGTCAACCACGCCCGGGACCGCGCCCGGCAGAAGCGGGGCGGAGGACGGAACCGGGTCGATCTCGACCGGCTCACCGGCCCGTCCGCCGCGGCCGACGACGACCTCCTCGAACTGGACGACGCCCTCGACCGACTGGCGATCGAGTTTCCCATCGCCGCCGAACCGGTGAAACTACGGTTCTTCGCCGGGATGACGCTGGGTGACGCGGCCGAGGCCCTGGGCATCCCCCGCCGGACCGCCGACCGGCACTGGGCGTTCGCCCGGGCCTGGCTCGCCGACGCGCTGGCCGGCGGGTAACCTGAGAATTCTTGGCTCATGGGGTGCGACCCGAGGCCTACCGTTTATTACAATGACTACTGGAGGTATCTCTATGCCGATTCTCGAATTAAGCGACGCGCAGGTGCTGGAGTTGGTGAAACAGTTGCCGCCGGAGCATCAGCGGACGGCGTTGCTGGCGTTAGCCGCGGGTGCCGGGCAGCGGCGCGAGGAGCGGATGCAGTATGCGGAAGGGCAATTGCGACGTGTCAGCGCTGAGCGCGGCCTGGAATGGGACAAGCTGTCGGAGGACGAGCGCGAACATTTCATTGACGATCTTCTGCACCAGGATCGCCCATGCGGAGAATAGCGGTCTTCGACACCATTATCCTGTTCTCAGGAGTCGGTTGGAAGGGTAGACCTTACTTGTGCCTCGAATTGGCGCGCGCCGGTGTGGTCGATGGCGTGACATGCCGCGAATTGCTCGACGAGTTGGCGGAGAAGCTTCAATCGAAGCTCTCCTTCACCCCGGAGCAGACGCTCGATACCGTGGCGGATCTGCTCACGTTTCTGCGCGTCGTTCCCATCACCGGTAAGCTCAAGGCCATCCCCGCTGACCCAGACGACGACAAGGTCCTGGAGTGCGCAGCGACGGTCGGGGCAACACATATCATCACAGGAGACCGCCGGCACCTGCTGCCGTTGGGGACCTTTCAGGGGATTTCCATTCTGACCGCGGCGGATTTCCTTGCCGTGGCAACTGCCCCATGAATGACGCTGGGAGACGCGGCCGACGCCCTGGGCATCCCCGGCCGGATTGCCGGCGGCCACTGGGCGTTCGCCCGGGCCTGGCTCGCCGACGCGCTCGCCGGCGGGTAATCTGAGAATCTTCAACGACTCGATATCGGGCTAGAACTGGGCCGATCGGAATTGGGTCTGCGATTCCCGTAGGTCAGGCTTTCCGGCCTGACGCCTTCCCCGTTAGGCCGGAACGCCTGACCTACATCAACACCCTTGGTTCTAGCCGTGTGTCGGGTCGGTGGAGAATTCTTTCGGATTTCTTGGCGCACCCGTAGGCCGAGCGGGGCATTGGGAGAGGAACCCAACCCTGGAGGTGAACCGATGTCCGACGCCGACCCCGGTCTGATGACCATTTTCGCCGAAGCCCTCGAACGGACCGACCCGGCCGCGCGGGCCGCCTACCTGGACGCCGCCTGTGGGGATGACACCGCCCTCCGCTGTCGGGTCGAAGCGCTGCTGGCCGCCCACGACGGGGCCGGCCGGTTCCTGGAAGGCAACCCCGAAGGCATGTCCGAACCGACGTCACCCGAAACCCTGGAAACGACCCGGGCCTCCGACACAGAAACGCGTCTCCCGTCGGAACTGGCGACCGGGGTACACACATCGGACGTCAGGATGTCGTCCACGGGTGCCCCGCAGACCGACCGCCCCGGCGGATCCGGAGCGGGCCAGGTCATCGCCGGCCGGTACACGCTGCTCGCAGTCCTCGGCGAGGGAGGGATGGGCACCGTCTACCGGGCCGAGCAGACCGAACCGGTCCGGCGGCAGGTGGCATTGAAGCTGATCAAGATCGGGATGGACTCGCGCGCGGTGCTGGCTCGATTCGACGCCGAGCGGCAGGCGCTGGCATTGATGGACCACCCGAACATCGCCCGCGTTTACGACGGAGGCACCACCGCGACCGGCCAACCGTTCTTCGTGATGGAGCTGGTGAGCGGAGTGCCGATCACCACCTACTGCGACCAGAAGCGGCTTCCGGTCCGGGCCCGGCTGGAGTTGTTCGTCGCCGTCTGCCAGGCGGTGCAACACGCCCACCAGAAGGGGATCATCCACCGCGACCTCAAGCCAAGTAACGTCCTGGTCACCGAGGTGGACGGCCGGCCCACCCCGAAGGTCATCGACTTCGGGGTCGCCAAGGCGATGGGATTTACGCTCACCGACCAGAGCCTCGCCGACACCGGGGTGGTCGTCGGCACGCCGACGTACATGTCGCCGGAGCAGGCCGACCCGTCGTCGATGGACATCGACACACGGACCGACATCTATGCGCTGGGGGTGATCCTGTACGAGCTGCTGGCCGGTTCGCCGCCGCTCGAGGCGAAGCAGTTCCAGCGGGGTGCGTTCCTGGAGATGCTGCGGATGGTGCGGGAGGTCGACCCGCCAAAGCCGAGCTCCAAGGTGAGCACGGCGGTGGCCCTGCCGAGCATCGCGGCGTGCCGCGACGTCGACCCGGCGCAGTTGAAGCGTGCGTTGCAGGGAGACCTCGACTGAATTGTGATGAAGGCGTTGGAGAAGGACGGGACGCGACGTTACGACACGGCGAACGGGTTCGCGGCCGACGTCTTGCGCCACCTGGCGTACGAGCCGGTGCTGGCCGCCCCGCCGAGCCGGGCGTACCGGATGCGGAAGTTCGTCCGCAAGAACCGCGGGGCGGCGATCGCCGCCAGCCTGGTCTTGCTGGCGCTTGTGGGCGGCATCGCGGGGACTTCCTGGGGGCTGGTCCGGGCCGACCTCCGGCGGGTGGAAGCGGAGGATGCACGCGCCGCCGAGACCGAGCGTGTCACGGAGCGCGATTCGGCCCTCAAGGTCGCCGATGATCGCGCCGACAAGCTCAAGTACCAGCTCGGCGTCAGCGACTTCCTCCTGGCCAGTGCGGCCTACGACAATCGCGATGTGTACCTGGCTGCCGAACGGCTGGGCAACGTACCCCCGGACCAGCGCGGTTGGGAATGGCGCTACTTGAAGCGGCTCACGGGCGGCGCCCTGTTCACCTTGTATGGCCATACAGAAAGCGTGAAAAGCGCGTCGTTCAGCCCCGACGGCACGCGCATCGTCACCGGCAGCCTGGACAATACGGCGAAGGTCTGGGACGCGCAGACCGGCTCGCCCCTCCTCGAACTCAAAGGCCACACCCTCGGCCTGAAAAGCGCGTCGTTCAGCTCCGACGGCACGCGCATCGTCACCGCCAGCCTGGACAAGACCGTGAAGGTCTGGGACGCGCGGACCGGCACCGCGCTGATCGAACTCAAAGGGCACAATGACGGAGTGCTGGGCGCGGCGTTCAGCCCGGACGGCACGCGCATCGTCACCGGCAGCCAGGACCGGACGGCGAGGGTGTGGGATGCGCAGACGGGGGCGACCCTGCTCGAACTCAAGGGCCACGATGACGGGGTATTGAGCGTGGCGTTCAGTCCGGACGGCACGCGCATCGTCACCGGTGGCGCGGACCGGACGGCGAAGGTCTGGGACGCGCGCACGGGGGCGTCCTTGCTCGACTTGAGAGGGCACTCGGGCGGGGTGGCTAGCGCGGCGTACAGCCCGGACGGTTCGCGCATCGTCACCGTCGGCGACGACCGGATGGCCAAGGTCTGGGACGCGCGCACGGGGACGTCTTTACTCGAGCTCAAAGGCCACAATGGGGGGCTGCGGGGCGCGGCGTTCAGCCCCGACGGCACGCGCATCGTCACCGGCAGCCTGGAAAATACGAAGGTCTGGGACGCGCGCACGGGCACGCCTCTCCTCGAACTCAAGGGCCATACCGGCGTGGTGTACGGCGCGTGGTTCAGCCCGGATGGCACGCGCATCGTTGCTTTCGGCGCTCAGATGGGACGTGACCAGGTGGCGAGGGTGTGGGACGCGCGGACGGGCCGGGAGTTGAAGGGCAAGCCAATCCCACCCGCCCCCCGGTCGACCCAGATCATCCCGGACGGACGTTGGATCGCCCAACCGGTTCACAATGACGTCGAACTGATCCGGGTGCAACCGGATGCGGAGGAGCTTGCCGATCGCCGGCAGCTGATGCGGCCGAACTTCCGGCTCTATCGGGAAGCCTACGACGCGGCGATGAAAGGCAACGACGACTTCGCCGCCCGATTCTATCTCAACCACTTCCCGCCGCCCGAGCGGGCGCTCATCCGAGCCGATGCGATCGTCTCACCCCTGTTCGCTGGCTTGCTCGTCCGCGACGACGTGCTCGCCGCACTCCAGGCCCGACCTCAAACCGACTCGGAGATCCAGGCCGCCTGCCTGAAGCTGGCCGGGACCTGGCCCGAATCGGCCGAGGAGTTCAACAACGTCGCCTGGCCTCTGGTTAGCGCCCCCGGGCGACCGGAAGCGCAATACCGGCGCGGCCTGCGTCTGGCGAGGGCCGCCTGCCGGCTCGAGCCGGAAAATGGTGCTGTCCTCAATACCCTGGGCGTGGCCCAGTACCGCTGCGGACTCATGGCCGAGGCACTCGCGAGCCTGACGCGGTCGAACGAACGGAACCAGGGGCGCGAACCCAGCGATCTGGCCCTCCTGGCCCTGGCCCAGCATTTCCTGGGGCAGTCCGAGAAGGCCCGCTTCACCCTGGGCCGGCTCCGCAAGGTCTTGAAAAATCCGCAGTTGGCCGGAGATCCTGAAGCGCTGGCCTTCCTGCGCGAGGCCGAGACGATCGAGCTGGACCAGGTCTTCCCGGCCGACCCGTTCGCACCGTGATCGACACCGGAGCCGCGGGCCGCAATGATCCCTTGAGAACGCGAAGGACAGGCCCCGTGACCCTTCGGCAGAAACCCGGAGACGGATTCTCAGAAGTGAATCTGAACGAGTCGCGATGAGGAAGTAGCACCCCGAGAGGGAGAAGTATCGAAAAATCGGAGTTTGAAGCGGGGGAGGCCGGGTCGGCGGTAGACCCTCGAGGTTGGCATCAGCCTGTTTCCGCGTTGAATACCGATCCGAAGCGTCAGCGAGGGGATCTGCGAGCCAGGACGAGGATCAAACCCTCGCTCACGCTTCGGGTTCGTGTGAGCGGCGGCTGCCGGCCCGGCAACCGTGCTACAGTCTCATATTGTTCGGGTATAATGTCCGGCAGGAGGTGACGCCATGCCGCTGCACGATTGGTCGCGAATCCCGGCGGACCTGTTCTACGATTTCCACCAAACCTGGTCGATCCAGATCAAGTTGGCGCTGAATGCCGGGATCTTACCCAAGGGGCTTTCCGCCCTGGTCGAACAACGGAGTGTTCCGAGGGAATCCGACGTTCTGGCGATCGAGCGCCTCGCCATGCCGCGCTCGGAATTCGGTAAGGACGGCGGCGTGGCGACGTTGACGCCTCCGATCACTCGATTCGTAGGACGAACCTCGAAGCAAATCTACGCCACCCGCGCGAACCGAATCGTGGTCAAGCACCGCCTGGGGGCACGATCGCCGTGATCGAAATCGTCTCGCCAGGAAACAAGGATAGCCGTGCGGCGCTGCGCGACTTCGTTGAGAAAGTCATCGACTTCCTGCGCGCGGGGATTCATGTTCTCGTGATCGACCTGTTTCCACCGACGCCGCGCGACCCGTTTGGCATACACAAAGCCATCTGGGACGAGATCGAAGAGAAGGACTTTGCATTTCCCGATGGGAAGGATCGCATTCTGGCCTCATACGAAACCGGAGATGTGCTGGCCTATTATGTCGAACCGATTGGCGTCGGCGACATTCTGCCGGAGATGCCACTTTTCTTGACAGATGGCTGGCAGGTCCCCGTGCCGTTGGAATCGACCTATCAAGCAACCTGGAACACCAGCCCCGAGGATTTCCGCGTGGCCGTCGAGACCGGCGTGATGCCGGAACTGGAGGCCGAGTAAGCTCCCGCACGGCTCTGCTCTACCACGCTGAGTCAGTCGAAATCGTAAGAGCCGTTGCGGCGCGCCGGTCTCGTCGGAGGTTGACCATGCCGATTCACGATTGGACCCGCGTTCCGGCAGGGACGTACCACTTCTTCCACCAGCGCTGGATCTCCGCCATCGCCGACGCACTCAATAGCGGCGGGTTGCCCGAGGGCTACTTCGCCATGAGCGAAGCGGACGCGAACGGGCCGATCGCGGACGTGCTTGCGCTCAAGGCCCAGCCGCCGATGCCCGCTCACGGTCCGGCAGGGATCGCCGTCCTCGACAGTCCCCCCCGCGCCCGCATCGTGACTCGCGGGGAGAACACGGCCGGGTATGCGCGGCGGGCCGATCGCCTGTCCGTTTACCTGCCGCAGGGGGAGTTGATCGCGGTCATCGAGATCGTGTCGCCGGGCAACAAGGACAACACCAACGGGCTGAAGGCGTTCGTCCGCAACGCCGGGAGACTCCTCCGCCGCGGCGTCCATCTGCTGGTCGTGGATCTGTTCCCGCCGTCGGTCCGCGATCCGCACGGCATCCACAAGGCGATCTGGGACCAGATCGAGGAAGAGCCGTTCGAACTGCCGCCGGACGAGCCGTTGACCCTCGCGTCGTATGCGGCCGTCTCGGAGAAAGTTGCCTATGTCGAGAACGTGGCGGTCGGGGATCTGCTGCCGGACATGCCGATCTTCCTCACGCCGGACCACTACGTCTGGTGCCCGCTGGAAGCGTCGTACCAGGAGACCTGGGGCGTGTTCCCCGGGGCGCTCAAGGGGCCGCTCGAACTGCCCCCGAAATGACGAACCGTAGGCCGCCGACGGAGATGGCGAGCCCCAACATCCACTCGAATCGCAACCCATCAGCCGTTCGGGTCATCGAGCAATTGCTGCAAACGAGCACCGAGCGGCGGTGGGAAACGGGCGGGCCAGGTCGCGTCAAGAAGGCCCGTGCCGATCAAGTCGAGGATATGAACCCTATCTTTGAGACGATAGGAGGTCAACTTCATGAGCACAAGTGCTTCGAGGTTGATGACCTGGAATTCGATGGCTCGTTCCGATTCTTCGATTTCCGGTAAATGGTAGTCGTCGGCCCGCCGGACCTTCTCGCCGGCGTAGAGGAGATGGATTCCACCGCTCGGCTTACCTTGCGGGCCGTCGATGAAGGTGTCGATGTCGAGGAGTTCGTAGTAGATAAAGCCGACCCCTTCCAGACAGGCCCTTGCCGCGGGAAAGTCAGGACGTCGGATCAGGATATCGACGTCGCGCGTATTGCGGACGGCGTCCTCGTCAACCCGGGCGACCCACTCGGCGACGGCGTTGCCACCGACCACCGCGTAGGGGACTCCGGCCGCGTCGAGCGCGCGGGTTGCCCTACGCAGCCGCTCCTTGACCTTTTCCGCTGCCATCATCGCCCTTTCCCAACCGATGGGCTCGACTGCTGAATCGGCCATGACAAACGCTCCCTGTGACTTCTTCTATTCGTAACAAGAAGCACGCGGATTTGCGAGTCGCGACCGGCGGGGCGAAGCCGGGAGCGGATTAGGTGCCGAAGGGACGGGATCGTCCCAAAGTACTCGATCGGCAGGTTGACAGTTCGAGAAGCCCTACGCGGCCCGCCGCGTACACCAACCCGAAGCGTGAGCGAGGGTCTTTCCCATTCTGCCGCAAGGATTTGCGGCAAGCCTCGCTGACGCTTCGGGTTAGTGTGGAGAGGAGCCGCAAGAGTCAAGGCAGAGACGCCGTCAATCTGCGGTTTTGGGACGATCCCGAAGGGACAGGGAGTGAGCACCAACTTGCGAACCATGGCCCGCGTCGATGAGGGCTCAATAGGCATCCGATGAGATGACCTCGCCGCCGTTGGGCGTGATCAGCGCTCGCTGCATGACGATGTTCAGGCTCTCCTTGATGAATCGGACGGAGCCGTCGCCGAGCAGGGCGTTGACGCCACCGGGGTGGAATCCGTAGATCTCGTCGTCGGCCCCGTTGCTGCTCCCCTCGCTCGGGCCCGATCCGGGGTACTGGCTGTTCTCGTGGCTGGGGATACCCTTGTTGTTGATAACCGTCGAGGAGACGACCGCGCTGTCCGGCTCGGCCCATCGCCAGAAACGCCGCTGACCGGGGGGCACTGGACGGGTCATGGTCAGCACCGGCGAAACATAGGCTTCGGAGTATTCGCTGAGGAACCGCGCGTCGCGGCCGGCGTCCTCGATGACGGCGATCGTCTGGCTCAGGCCGTCGGTCACCTGGGCCAACCGGGTCATGCCCTGGTTGAGCAGGCCGTTGGTCCGCATCATACAGTTGCGGTAGATCGCGATCGGCGTGCTGCACGGTCCGCCCGTGCGCCCCAGGGGGTCGATCGTGGTCGCGCAGATCGCGGCGTAATCGGTGACGCCGTAGCCGGTGCTGGCCCGAGTCGCCGCCGGGTCGGCCGGATCGATCGCGTCCCGGCCGCCCGACGGTTCCCGGTTCGATGATGGACAGAGGAACGTCGAGATGACCGTGCTGTAAGCGGTGAAATTCGCGCCCGAGAGGTGGTTGTAATCGAGCGAGAAGTTGATTGCATTGTAGGTGGGTACGGCCTCGAGGTTGGCCAGGAGCCGGGGGAATAAGCCCACGCCGTCGACGAACTGGGAGTTCGGCGGACTGGAAGCGTAATAGGTCGACTTGCCCGCCGGTGGGAACGCGCCCACGCTGTTCTCATAGTTGTGCAGGGCCAGGCCGATCTGCTTGAGATTGTTCGTACATTGCGACCGCCTCGCGGCTTCACGCGCCGCCTGCACCGCCGGCAAGAGTAGCGCGATGAGCACGGCGATGATCGCGATGACCACGAGGAGCTCGATGAGCGTGAATCCGAGTCGGCACACGCGTCGACGCGGCTGGCTCCATGTATTCGGTTGCATTTTCTCGATGACCTCTCGGTTGATCCGGCGTCGCAACGGCCTGCGCGTGGACGGGGCCACGAGTTCGGTCACGGACGTCTGCCGCGGCGGCGCGGAATGCCTGGGGTTTGTTGGAGTCGCTAGCTTCGGAGCAACTCGGGAGCGGTGGGCAATGCCGGGCGCTTCGTCGAAGACCTTCCTGGCTTGCGAGTCGCGGTCGGCACCTGGTGACAACGTTTCCGGTAGGTTGTCCGGGTAGCTTAACAAGAGGCGGTGCCAAATGCCAGTATTTTGTTTGACGGATGTTGAATTTTTTTTTGGCTCTGTCAGCGCCTCTCCGGTCTGCTTCCTATCGAGGGATCTCGGTGGCTGGGCGTCCCGCGTGGTGAGGTCTGTCGTCAGAATTCGAGGGCCAGACGACGATCGGCTGTCGCTCAGCCAAGAGTAGAGCGCAAGGGGAGATCGCATAGAGACTCTGGATCAAATGTGCTCTTGAGCGCCCTGTTTGGTAGCGCCAGAGGGGGTGGTCTCGTGCTCAGATTACGTGGATGGAAAGCTGCCTCAATACTCTTGATGGCCTTTGCCGCCACCGTGGGCCTCGCCTGTCTGTTCCACACCGGGAGTTTGAGTACCTGGGGCCGGCGCGTGGGCGATGAATGGGCCGTTCGCGTCTCCATGCCCGTTTCCGAGGTCCTGCCTCGAAAACTCAAGCGTTCTCTCGTCGGGCCGGGCTGGATCTCCATCGTCGACGAAGATGGAGGCATTCGTGTCAGGACGAACGTATTGCCGAAGATCATTGATCGGGTCAGGATCGGACTTACGGCGGAGGTCGTATTCGACGAGTTTCCCGAGAAGACACTCTCGGGAGTGGTCTGTGAAGTTTCGCCGCTTCCCGGCCCGAGCATGCCGGGGAATCTTGGTGGCGTTTACACCGTCAGGGTCAAGTTGGACAGGGACTTGCCCGGCCTCCGACTGGAAATGGCAGGCAAGGTCAAGCTGATCCTTGAAGGGCTCGATGATCGGCTTGGCGTGCCGGTGCGGGCCGTGGTCCATTCGGACGGCGTTGACAGCGTTGCTTTCCGGAGAGCGGATGGAGGATTCACCTGGCGCCACGTCACGCTGGGCGTGCCCACGGACGGTTTCGTCGAAATCGTTGAGGGCCTGGACGGGGGCGAGCTTGTGGCCCTCGATCCGCAAGCCCTGATCCGTGAAGAGGCTCGGCACGGATCGTCCAGCGCAGCCGAGAAGCTCGTCCAGACGAAGGGTCCTGCTTCAATACCTGGAGCGATTCCTCGCAAGTATCAAGCGGTCATGACGCGTGTGCCGAGCTTGCCTCCTCGTCCGCCATCGCACGGCGATTGAGAGGATCCACGGCGTTGAGTTCGAAGTGCGGCCGGGATGGTAGCCTAGCCTGGGCCGGTCGGTAGGGGAAGAACCGTTTCAGCAAGAGGCACGGCGATTCGATCAAGCGCCAGGACAACCGCGCCAGCACGAGGGAAGCCACCAGACCGCCGATCAGCGAGGCGAACCAGGCCATCGGCAACATCCATGAGGGGAGATGCGTGGCGAACCAGTGAGTGCGTGTGATCCCCTTGACGACGATGATCGGATGCAGCAGGTAGAGCCCGTAGCAATACTTGCCCATCACGCGTAGGGGCCGGCAGGCGAGGAGCCGGCCGACGGTCGCGGGGCCCGCGACGGCCATCAATACCAGTGCCCCGCCGCCGATCGATACGACCGCCCGGCCGACGACCATCACTGCGGCGAATGGGACGTTGATCTTGCCGAGGGCATAGATCGCGATCGCCGAGCCCAGGCCGACCGGCAGGGCGAACCGGGTCAGGCGGTCGGCCTGGAGCTGTCGATGACGGACCGCCCAGGCCAGGTACGAGCCGATCGCCAGGCCGTCGAGGGCCAGCGGTGTCATCCGATGCAGGGTCTCGATGCCCGCCCCGGACCAGGCGGCGATTCCTCGCGCGACCACCGAGGTCAGGGCGATCAGGAGGCAGATCGTCCCGACGCGACGGGCCGGGAGCAAGCCCAGCACGATCGGCCAGACGAAGTAGAACTGCTCTTCGATCGCCAGGGACCAGAAGTGCCAGGTCAGGACATTGGACGAGATTCCGAGGTCCGTCCGCCAGTTGCTGAGGTGGAACACGAATGTCCACGCCTCGCCTTTCGGGGCATTGGTCACGTAGAGACCGATGAGGAAGACGTAATACAGCGGGAAGATGCGGAGGGCTCGCCGGCCGAAGAAGCTGCGCCAGTAATCGGGGGAGTCGCGGGTATCGAGCAGGATTCCGGTGATCAAGAACCCGGACAGGACGAAGAACAGGTCCACGCCCCAGGCCCCGAGTCCGGCGTAGCTGACGATCTCGCGCGCCCAGGACGTCCGGAACGCATCCGCCAGAGCCGGCAGGAAGTGGGACATCAGCACGGCCAGGATGGCCAATCCCCGCACGCCATCGAGTGCGGGCACGTGACGGTCCGTCGCGACTCGCTCCATCACGACACCTCCTTATGTCGGGACAAGGGTTTCCCAGGCCGGATGCCGCGGGAGTCTATTCTAAATCGCCCTCGGCTTGAACCCGAACCGCGCATCGGAATGACGAGGGGCTCGACACTCGTGCAGCTCAACGGCCCCGACGCCACCTGGTAAGATAAGGCCAGGCAGGGATTGGTTGTTGTGTCGAGAGATTGTTGGTCGGCGTGATTTCGGGCCGGGGTGTTGCGGATGATTGTCGAGCGGATCAAGGCGATGCTGGAAGCGTGCGAGGCCGGGACCGCGGCCTTTCCGCCGACCGAGCTCTTCAACGAGGATTGGCTCCTGCGCATTATCCTCGACTGGTTCGCTCGGCACGGCGGCGACCGATACCCGCTGTCGCCAATGCCCGGCGCCCGATGGTTCTCGCAAGCCTGGCTCCCCTCGGCCTTCCTGACGAGGTATCGGGGAGATCGGCTGGCCGAGGCTCGGACGCATGCCGATGGCGTGCTCGGTCACTTCGTCATTGGGGATCCGGGGACTGCGGCACTCACCCTGGCCCCGCAGGCGCGTCAACTCGTGGTCCTGGAGGCGAAGCTGTTCGCCCGTCTCTCGGCCGGAGTCCGGAACGCCCCGAATTACGATCAGGCGGCGCGGAGCGTGGCCTGCATGGCCGAGACCTTGAGGCGAGTCGACCGACGGCCCGAGGAGATGGACGATCTCACCTTCATCGTCCTGGCCCCCCAGGCCCGCCTCGATGACGGGATCTTCGAGTGGGACCTGGCACTCGATGCCATCCGCCGCAAGGTCCGCCGCCGGGTCGAGGACTACGCCGGCGAGCGCGACGCCTGGTTCCGCGACTGGTTCGAGCCGACCTGGAGGCGGGTCGAAGTCCGCTCGCTGAGCTGGGAAGACGTCATCGACGTCGTCGCCTTCCACAGCCTGGCCGACGGGCATATCATCGATAGCTTCTATGGCCAGTGCCTCCGGTTCAACCGGCCCCAGTCGAGGGGGCTGTTGCCGAGGGCACCATTCCCGGTCCGCCCGCGCGCGTCGAGTTGCCCCCGATTGCCGGACTGGGCGGGGGTTTCTTGATTGGAGCGCGGTCGCCGCGACCAGTTTCATCTGGCTTTCGGTCGTCAGATGTTCCGAGGAGTCAGGCTGGAACGCCTGACCTACGGAAGACATTCATGGCGCCAGCCGCTCGATGAGCCAGCCGCCCTCGGATTGCCGCGTATATCGTAGCCGGTCGTGCAAGCGACTCGGGCGTCCCTGCCAGAACTCGATCGAGTCGGGGACCAGTCGGTACCCACCCCAGTTCGGCGGGCGGGGGATCGAGCCGTCCGGGTATTGACTCTCCAAGTCGCGGATCTGGGCTTCGAGGACCTCCCGGCTGGGAATGATCTGGCTCTGCGGAGAAGCCCACGCCCCGATCCGCGAGCCGGTCGGCCGGCCGTGGAAATACCGGTCCGATTCCTCGGCCGAGACGCGTTCAACCTGGCCCTCGATGCGGATCTGACGCTCCAGACCCTGCCAGAAGAAGACCACCGACGCATAAGGATTCGACGCCAGTTCCTGTCCCTTGCGGCTCTCGTAGTTCGTGAAGAACGAAAAGCCCCGTTCGTCAATTCCCCTGAGCAGCACGATCCGGACGGAAGGACGTCCGTCGGGCGTGGACGATGCCAGCGCCATCGCGTTGACCTCCGGGACCTCGCTCAACACCGCGTGGTCGAACCAGACCCGGAATTGCCGGATCGGGTCCGGGTCCACGTCTTCCTCGCGCAACCTGAACAACTGGTAGTCCTTGCGCAGCTCGTCAATCTTCTCGTTCATTATGCGTTTGTCCACTCATGCTCGGTTCGCGACCTCGGCGGCCGTCGAGGAGCTGTTGTCATGAGGTCTGAGCCGCGTCCGCTCCTCACGCGATCTCTTTGAGAGGGGAGGTCCGGCGGACTCTCCCAGACTACAAATGACAATTGACAAATGACCAATGACAAATCGCGTATGAAGTTTTGACGGAACGACATACCGAGGCTACCATGTTGTATTCGGGGCGAGACGCCGTTCAAGTGATGGGGAACTCGTGGACGCAACGAGCCTGGCGAGGTCCGATCGATGCACATTCCCGACGCGCTGCTGGAACCCAAAGTGGCCGCGATCACGGGCGTGGTGGGTGCGGCCGGTCTGCTGTATGCCCTCCGCAAGCTGGAGCACCAGCTCGGTGAACGGACGACCGTGCTGATGGGCACGATGTCGGCGTTCGTGTTCGCCGGTCAGATGGTGAATTTCCCGGTCGGGCCGGGCGTGTCGGGGCATCTGCTGGGTGGCGTCCTGAGCGCGGTTCTGCTCGGACCTTGGGCGGGGGCCGTGGTGATCGCCGCGGTCCTGATCGTCCAGTGTTTCCTCTTCAATGATGGTGGTCTGACGGCGCTCGGGGCTAATTTCGTGAACATGGGCCTGATCGGCGCCATCTGCGGGTATGCGATCTATGCACCGATCCGGCGGGCGATCGGCGGGCAGAAGGGGATTCTGATCGCGGCCATGCTTGCCGCGTGGTTCTCGGTGATGCTGGCGTCGGGGGCCTTTGCCGTCGAGATGGCGGCGTCGGGCCATTGGGGCGACTTCGTACAGATCTTGACCTGGATGGCGCTGGTCCATGCGGTGATCGGCGTCGGGGAAGCATTGATCACAGGGCTGGTCGTCCGATTCGTCCTGCTCCGTCGGCCGGATCTCCTCGAGTCGGTCGATGGGGGGGTTGGGGGGGGCGGATGGGTCCGTCCGGCGATCGCCGGCTTGGCGGTTGCCCTAGGAGTCGCCGTGTTCCTCGGGCCGTTCGCGTGGGATGCGCCCGATGGACTGGAATATGTCGGCGAGCATATCGGTTTCCTGAAAGGGGACGCACCGCCGACTCCGCTCCCATCACCGATGGCGGACTACCAGCTCAATCTACCCGGGCTGAATTATGCCCGGGTGGCCACGGCGCTGGCGGGCCTCATCGGGACGCTGGTCGTCTTCGGGGTCGGTTGGGGGATGGCCCGCGTGCTGCCGCGGTCGAAACGCGAAGGGATTGCGGCCGATGCGGCTTGACGGGCTCGAGCGATATAGCGCCGGGTCCGGGCCGATCCACCGGCTCGATGCCCGGCTCAAGCTCGTGGCGGCTGTGGTGTTCGTCGTCGCCGTGATCGCCACGCCACCCGGCGCCTGGCACGGTTACGGCGTGGAAGGGTTCTTGCTCGCCTTCGCGATCGGGCTGGCCGGCATCCCGCCCCGTGAGCTCGCTCGTCGATGGCTCGGCCTCTTCGTCCTCGTGGGCTTCCTGACCGTGATGGTCGCTCCGGCCCATCCGGCGCGAGCCCAGTTCGGTCTCGCCGTGGTGGCCGCGAGTATCCTGATCAAGAATGGTTTGGCCCTGGCGACGATGCTCGTTCTGGCCGGCACGACGCCATTCCCTAGGCTGCTGTCAGCATTGCGCAAGCTGGGCGTGCCGCCGGTGCTGGTCGCCACGCTCCAGTTCATGGACCGTTATCGGTTTGTCCTGCTGGACGAGCTCGACCGGATGGCGACCGCCCGTCGGGCGCGAACGTTTCATCGTCGTCGCGGCCTTTCCTGGAGCCTTCTGGGCGGACTGATCGGTATGCTGTTCCTCAGGACGTTCGAACGCGGCGAACGCGTCCACGACGCCATGATCGCCCGGGGCTGGAGCGGAGCGATCCGGAACCTCGATGACTGAGCCGATGAACGGGGATCAATGCTCGGGGGCCGATCCGGTGTCGGCGACAGATGCAGTCCTCGCGATCCTGGTGCGCGGGCTGGAATACTGCTATCCGGACGGTAAGGCGGCCCTCCAGGGTGTAGACCTGGCCATCGGGAGCGGGGAATCGGTGGCGCTGGTCGGTCCGAACGGGGCCGGGAAGAGCACGCTACTCCTGCATCTGAACGGGCTATTGCCCGGCAAGTCGCGCGGTACGATCGGTCATAGCCATGCGATCGGCGTCCTCTATGGGACTGGCAGGCCCAAGCCGAGCGTCTGGGTCGACGGTCTCGAGGTGAATCCGCGCAATGCACCTGAGGTGCGTCGGCGAGTGGGATTGCTGTTCCAGGATCCGGACGACCAGCTCTTCTGCAATACCGTCGTCGAGGATGTGGCGTTCGGTCCGCTGAACCAGGGACTACCCGCGATCGAGGCGCGTGCACTGGCCATGGAATGCCTGGCCAGGGTCGATCTCGCCTCGTCGGCCGACCGGCCGCCGCACCACCTGAGCTTCGGGGAGCGGAAACGCGCCTGCCTGGCCGGCGTGCTGGCCTGCCGGCCCTCCGCCCTGGTCCTCGACGAGCCGTCGGCGAACCTCGACCCGCGCGGTCGGAGGCGGTTCATCGGGCTCATCCAGTCACTCGAGTGTACCAAGCTGATCGCGACTCATGACCTCGAGATGGTGCTGGAACTATGCCCCAGGACCATCCTCCTCGACACCGGCCGGGTCGTGGCCGACGGGCCGAGCCGCGAGATCCTCGGCGACGTCGAGCTGATGGAATCTCACGGCCTCGAGCGGCCGCTGAGCCTTCGCCTCGGTTTGAATGGGTCCGTGTCCTCAACGTAGGAAGGACTGTTCACGGGGCCTTTCGGTCTCGTTCCAGGAGCGGTTGGAACTCGGGGAGGGCGCGCAATGCCCTCAGGTCGGGGTCCGTGGCAGCGTCGGAGGCGGGGAATCCTGCTTTGAAGGCTCGGGCAAGCAGCTCCAGAGCATGAGGGAGCAGGCGGGGGTCATGGGCTGCGTCGGCATGGAGGGCGACCGCACAGGCGGCATTGTAGAGCCGATGTGATGTGGGGGTCTCGAGCAGACGTTCGACGTCGTCGAGTGCGGCTCGATCGCCGAGTCGGGCGCGGATCAGGGCTCGGAGTTGGATGGCATCGATCAGGTGAGGATTCGAGGCCAGCGCGGCGTCGAGGTGCCGAAGGGCGGCTCGGGGGTCCTTGGAGCGGATCAAGAGTGCCAGGCCGTAGTGGGCGGCGGCGTGATCGGGATCACGCGCGAGGACAATTTCGAAGTCACTCCTGGCACCTTCGGGGTCATGATTGACGCGGGTCATCCCCCTGGCCACCATCGCGACGGGATCGCTCGGGCGGAGGGCCAGCAGCTCGGCGAAACTGCGCTCG
>JBKQHM010000133.1:0-23467 GCA_052148775.1 Isosphaeraceae bacterium
GTGACCCGCTGATGCGGCCGAGGAGTTACAATAGCCATGGTAGCCTCCTTGTGTGCGATGTGAGGGTCAGTCTCTACCCTCCATTGCACCGAGGAGGCCTACCTCCGCGAAACCCGAATAATCGGCAAAAGTCGAACTGAGGACAGACTTCTCGCCGAACGCCACCGCGACCCGCCAAGTTTGTCGGCGCGGCCAGGTTCGTGACGCGATCCGACGATCGATCCCTCCTTTCGCCGAGCAATTTGGGCCCAGGCACGGAGAGGCTGCGCGCAAATCCCAAGTTTTTTTGGATTCCGCATCTCCTTTCCTGAAAAAGATTTCGGGAGAGAAATGGCCCGATTTTCCGTGGGATGCGTTCCTGTTTTTTGAAAGTGGCGGCATAGTAAATATAGGGGATTGTGCGCAATCATTTCTAGCAGAGACCCGCTCCCATGCCGAGTGGCCCATCAGGAGATCGATCGGGCCAGCCCGGTCGATCGCAATCGCCGTCCGCGACGAGCTCCCAAGCCGCCCGCGCCCGGATCCGTCCCACCCTTTTGAAGACTGACGCCAACTCCCTCCCGGACCACGAGATCGGAGATGGCGACCCGCCGAGATATCCCAAACCAGTGCAAACCAGCGCAATGGTCCGCCGTGGGTGCAGCCCTTACGCCTCATGGCTTTACGAAGAGTTTCGGGGCCGCTATCTTGCGCAGGACTCACGACAATCGTAAGATGGTCGACGCGGTGGCCGCGGTGCGCGGCCGATCGGCATCGGGAATCTCGAGGGCGGCATCATGTCCAGGCATCCGGGATCGGCACGTCGGCTCTGGCTTTGCGGGATCATCATCGGGCTGACGCTCGGCCTCGGTCTTCCGGTGCGGGCACAGCGGGCCGATCGGCCGGCGCCGGACGATCCGGCCGCGGCCGAGGAGGCGCGCGAGCAGCGCGCCATGCAGCGGTTCCTCTCGCTCCTCGAGAAGAATCCCAGGCGCGGCACCGCCCTCGACCGCGTCTACGGCTACCACGTCGAACGCGGCACGCTCGATGCCTTCATCAAGTCCTACCGCGACCGTACCACCAAGGATCCCAAGGACGGCGCCGCCTGGCTGATCCTCGGACTCCTGGAATTCCAGCGCGGGCAGGACGCCGCCGCCGTCGCCGCGCTCCGCCAGGCCGAGACCCATCGCCCCAGCGACCATCTGCCTGCCTATTACCTCTGTCAGGCCCTCGTCCTGGTCGGCCAGCCCGAACAGGCCGCCGACGCCTTCGAGCGCGCCTTGGGTCGCAAGCCCCCGCGCAACGACCTGATGGAGATCTTCCAGGCCCTGGGCCGCGTCTACCAGCGCACCCAGAAGAACGACCAGGCCCTCAAGGTCTGGGGCCGACTCGAGGCCCTGTTCCCGGACGACCCCCGCTTCCAGGAGCAGATCGCCTCCGCACTGGTCGAGGAGGACCAGCCGGCCCAGGCCCTGCCCCGCTTCGAGGCGCTGGCGAAGAAGGTCAAGGACCCGTTCCGCCAGGTGCAAATGTCGATGCAGGCCGCCGAGCTGAAAGTCCGGCTGGGACGCGGCGAGGAGGCGTTGAAAGACTTCGAAGGCATGCTGGCCAAGCTCCGCCCCGATAGCTGGCTGCACAAAGAAGTCCGTCGGAAGATCGAGGAGGTGTTCCTCCGCAACGACGATTCCGCGGGACTGGTCGCGTACTACGAGAACCGGACGAAGAAGGAGCCGGAGGACGTCGAGGCGCTGGTGCGGCTGGGTCGGACGCTCGCCGGCATGGGCCGCGTGGCCGAGGCCCAGGGATGGTACGAGAAAGCCATCAAGTTGGCCCCGAGCCGTCGCGAGCTACGGCTCGCCTTGATCGGCCAGCTCGCGCAGGACCAGAAGTACGCCGAGGCGTCCGCGCAATACGAGGCCCTCGATCGAGCGGACCCGAACAATCCGGACACGCTCCGGGACTGGGGTGGACTCGTACTGCGGGACGTATCCAGACCCCAGGCGGAGCGCAGGGCCGCCGCCGCGGCCATCTGGCGCAAGCTGGTGGACAAGAAGCCAAATGATCCGGTTACCACCGCCCAGGTCGCCGACCTGATGCGGCAGGCGGAGCTGGTCGAGGACGCGCTGGCATTCTATCGCAAGGCCAGCGAGCTGGCGCCGGGCAACCCCCAGTACTTCGAGTACCTCGGCGAATATCTCCATCAGCTCAAGCGGCCGGCCGAGGCGATGGCCGCATGGGGGAAGATCGCGGACGGTCCCAACCGCACGGCCAGGAACCTGGGCCGCCTGGGCGAGGTCCTGGCCGGTTTCGGCTATCTCAAGGAAGCCATCGGCCCGATGAGCGAGGCCGTGCAGCTCGACAAGGAGGATTTCGACCTGCGGCTGAAACTCGCCGAGCTGTCGCACCGCCTGGAGAAGTTCGACGAGGCCGAGGTCCAACTGGCCGCGGCGGCGAAGCTGGCCGAGAAGGACGAACAGAAGACGGCCGTGCTGGAGGCGCGCGTCAAGAACGACCTGGCGGCCGGCCGACTCCCGCAGAGGATCGCCGGCATGCGCAAGGAACTGGAAGCCGGCCGCGGCGCGACGCCCGAAGGCTGGTCGGCACTGGCCCGTTATCTCGAAGCCGACGGCAAGCTGCCGGAGGCCGTCCGCGCCGCCGACCGCGCCGTGACGGTCGAGCCCCGATCGATCCCGGCCTGGGCGATGGCCGCGCGGCTCCGCGAGTCGGCCGGCAACCTCGCCGATGCCGCCGACGCCTTCCGCCGCCTCGCCGAGATCGACCGGCGCAACCGGACCGAGTACCTCACCGCGATCGCCAAGCTGGAATCGCGGCTCGGGCGGATCGACGCGGCGCTCAAGGCCGGACACGACCTGCTGGCTGCCGCTCCGGGCAACCCCGAGAGCTACGAATTCTTCTCCCAGTTGTGCTTCCAGCTCGGTCGATCCGAGGAGGGGCTCGACGCCCTCCGGCGCGCCGTGCGGGTCAACCCGAACGACACCAAGATCACCCTCACCCTGGCCGAGACCCTCGCCGGAATGTACCGCACCGACGAGGCGATCGAGATGTACTGGCGGGCCTTCGACAAGGCCGGGGAACTGGACGACAAGCTGGGGGTCGTCAGCAAGCTGACCGAACTCTACTTGCAGCGCAACCAGTTCGACCGACTCCTGACCCGTCTCCAGCACCAGGAGCGCGATGCCCGCGCCGTCGGTGCGGCCGGGGTCGGCCAGGCGCAGCAACGCGACGTGGCGATCTGCCGGGCGCAGGCTTATGCCTCCTCCGGCGACCTGGGCGCCGCCCGTGCCGAGCTCGAGCCCCTGCTGGCCGCCAACACCCGCGACACCAAGCTCCTCCACCAGCTCTCCAAACTGGCCGAGGAGGAGGGCGATCTCGAGGACGCCGCGCGGTATCAGAAGCAGTTCAACGAACTCGCCTCGACCGACGAGAGCACGGCCCGGCTCGCCCAGCTTTATGCCCGATACGGCGAGCTGGAGGAAGCCCAGGCGGTCTGGTCGAAGATGGCCTCGGACAAGAACGAGTCGGCCCACCGCATCCTCCAGGCGATCGACAGCCTGATCGGGCACCGCAAGGTGCAGCCGGTGGTCGAGATCACCGAGACCATGGTCCGCAAGGAGCCCGGCGACTGGGAGGCCCTCTACCGGCAGGGCGAGGCCCTGGCCGACCTCAAGAAGCCCGAGGCGGCCGAGCGGGCGTTCCGCGCCCTGCTCGCGCTGGGAGTCGCCGACGACGAGAAGAGCGCGATCATCAAGGCCCGCAAGCGAGACCCGAAGCTCCAGGGCGAAGGGGCCCGGCAATCGTCCATCACCCGCAAGGCGAGCGTCCCGCTCGAGGACCGCATCGGCCAGGTCTACGAGATGCGGATGGCCTGCCAGCTCGAAAGCCGATCCTACTACCTGTATACCGGCCAGGTCTCGGCCTGGGCGCCCGAGGACTTCGGCCAGGCGCGGATGGCCGCACTGGGCTGGATCGTCAGCCTGGCCGAGCGGAACGCCTCGGCCAAAGGGGAAGAGATCGTCGCGGCGTTCCGCAAGGCCGCCGAGAAGACGCCGGCCGATATCCACGCCATCTGGGATTGGTTCTACCTCTGCGAGATGCGCTACGACAACGCCGCCGCGTTCGCCGCGGCCCGGATGCTCAGCCGCGCCACCCCGAACGACCCGCTGGCACTCTGGGCCTATCTCTACGCGGTCGGCGGACGTCAGCTCGGCCTGGGCGTGCGCAACTATACCTATGCCGGCCGCGACACCGGCCAGAAGGACAACACGCCTCCCCTCGACAAGGACGAGCTGGAGCATGTCCTGGCCTGCTACCGAGGGCTCCGGACGAGACGCCCCGAGCTGGCCCAGGCGCAGATACTCCAGAACGTCGCCGACGAGCTGCGACGCGCCAAACGGCCCGATGAAGAGGAACGTTTCTATCGCGACGCCATCGCCGGCTCGGCCCAACTGGCCCAGATCATGGGCGCCTTCACCCTGGCGGCACGTCGCGGGGACGTCGAGGGACTGACCCAGCTCCTCGACCGTTACGAGCGGCTCCAGGCCGGCCGGACCATGCCTTACTATTACACCGGCTCGTACTACTTCGCCGGCCCGGGAGCCTCGCTCTCGCAGGGCATGAGCGTCTGCGGCGATCGCAAGGCTTACGGCGACGTCCTCAAGATCCTCGACTACGACCTCGCCGCGCTGAGGCGACGGATCGAGAGGATCTCCCCGGGCGCCGCCGCCCGCGCCAACCGGGCGAAATACGCATCGAATGGACCAGGCTACATTCCCCGATATCAGGTCTGGGTCGGCAAGACCTACCGATTCCTGTCGATCGACTTCCCGATGCCGAACGCCTATTTCGACGACACGGCGATCCAGGTCCTCCGCACGGCCTTCGAGCTCTACCGACGCGACGACCTGCTCAGCGACCTCGTCGGCCACTTCCGCAGCCTGGCCGACGGAGCATCCACCCCGGCCGATTCTCTCTATCCCCGGCTCTGCCTGAGTTACATCCTCTGGTGGGCCAACGACAAGGACGAGGCCATCGCCGAATTCTCCAAGGTGGCCGAGGCGTCCCGGGCCGAGTCCGACCTCCGGCTCGAACTGGCCGAGCTGGTGGAGCAGCAGGGCGATCGGGACGAAGCGCTGGCGCTCGCCGATGCGGTCCAGCCCCTGGACAACGCCACCATGAAACGCCGCGAGGAGCTGGCGTTGCGCGTCTCGGTCCTCACCGGCAACCTGGACCGCGCCCGACAGGCGGCCGAGCGGCTCTTCGGCCTGCGGCTCGATACCGACACCCAGGTCCGACTCGCCGGCCAGATGCACCAGCTCGGGCTCCACGAGCTGGCCGAGGCCGTCCTGGGCCGCGCCCGACGACGCGCCGGCAACAAGGCCGCCGCTCTCGTGGCCATGATGCTCCAGTACCAGCGCCAGGACAAGCTCGACGTCGCCGTCCAGGTGGCCATGCAGATCCTCCGCTCGACGACCGCGACCCGACAGTCGAACCCGAACGTCTACAACCCCGACAACCCCGATGGCGCCCGCACCGCCGCCATCGGCGTCCTCTCCCGATCCGGACGCCTGACGCAGCTCATCGGCAAGGCCAACGAACAGCTCAAGAAGACCCCCAACGCCATCCAGCTCCACCAGGCCCTCGCCGACTACTACAAGGCTGCCGGCAAGCGCGACGAATCCCGCGCCGAGCTGGACAAGATCGTCGTCATCCGCCCCGACGACACCAATCTCCGGTTCCAGATCGCTCAGCAGCTCGTGCAGAACGGCCAGGCCGAGGCGGCCGTCGAGCACTACAAGTTCATCCTCAAGAACGACCCCGCGCTCCTGGCCCGCTACTTCTACCAGGTCAATAACGCCTTCCAGCAGGCCAACAAGACCGAGGAACTGCTCGTCCTGGTCGACCAGCTCGACATCCGCCAGATCGGTTATCCCTACTACATCATGCAGCTCGTCGGCAGCGTCCTCGCCGATGACAAGCTCCACGACCGGGCGATGTCCGTGCTGCGCAAGGCCTGGGACGCGTTCCCCGACTACCGCTCCTACCTTTTCTACTACTTGCAGAACGACCTGGTCTGGCAATATCCCGAGATGTACGAATACGCCCGGGACTCGGTGATCCCCAGGCCCGAGGCGTTCTCCGCGGTCATGCAGTGGGAGCCCTTCGACGTGACCCTCACGTCCGGCCAGGACGGGCGGATGTCCACGCTGGTCTCGAAGACGATCGACATGGCGGCGTCTCAGGGGCGTCTGGAGGAGCTCTCGACGCGGGTCGACGCGGTGCGCAAGGCCTTGCCGAACTGGACCGCCGGCGATGTGCTTCGCGCGATGGTCGATTGCCGCCTCGGTCGATTCGACCAGTCCCGGGCGATCGTCCGGCGATTTCTCGACGAGACGAAGGACGAGCCGCTCTCGACCAACATCTTCGGGGCCATCGGCGGCGAGCTCGAGGACCACGCACAGACCCGCGAGTTGGCACTGGGCCTGTACGAGACCAGCATCTACCGCACGGCCAGCGACGCCTATTCGCGGCTGGACTTCAATGCCGGGCCGGCCAAGCGCCTGGTCGCGATCTACATGGGCGAGGATCGCCCCGACGATGCGCGGCGAGTCCTGGTCGATTTCGTCCAGCATGATGATTTGCCTTTCTACTACAGCCAGGAATACATGCAGCAGAAGCGGCTGAAGGCTCTGACCGCCGTCGGCAACAAATTGGCCGAGCTGGGTTTCTCCGCGGATGCCGTCTCGATGTACGCCCAGGCGCTGGCGACCGACCGCGAGATCCCGGTCGGCGGCCCGGACTACCTCGGTAATCGCGAGGAACTGGTCCGGCAGAGCCGGGAGGGCCTCACACGCGTCCTGGACGGGCTCAATATGGACGATCTGACCCGGTCACTCGGCCGGATGATCGGGGCCGGGAAGGGCGAGTCTTCGGGGTCCGCGATACCGGAGGCCCGCAAGGCGGCGGAGAAGGATCGGCCGTTGAAGAAGGCCAGGAAGCCGGACCAGGCCATCGACCTGATGGTCCTGGTCCACCCGCTCGACCTGGACAAGGCCCAGGTGAGGAGCCTGCTGGCCGAGGCGATCTCCGGGCCGGCCGCGGCGCCGCTTTCGTCCGGCCGGCTCAAGGAACTCGAGGGACTCCTCGTCGCCGTGGAGGCCATTCGTCAAGAGCGTCCCGACGATTTCTCGGTCGGGATTGCCGAGGCCCTGCTGGCGATGGGCATCGGCGATGCGAAACGGATCGGACCGGCGCTGGACCGGCTCGTGGCTCGGGTCGACAGGTCCCCTCTGGAGCCCCTGCCGGAGGGGGCGCGGGCCAACTCTCGGCAGCGTGCCCAGGCGTCGCGACAGCTCCCGCTCTGGGTGATCGCCCGAGCCTGCTGGAGCCGTGCCGACTCGCCCCGGCTGCGCCCCATCGCCGACAAGCTGGCCGCCCGGGCGATCGAGGCCGCGCGACGGCAGTCCGACAACCACGCGCTGATGGCCATGCTCCGCGAGCGGGGCGACCGGGCCTTGACGCGGGGCGACCGCCCGGCCGCCGAGGCCGAGTGGGCCCGGATGCTCGAGACCGTCATCGAACCGCCCGGCCGCAAGGCCAGGAAGGAGAAACCGGCCGCCCAGGCGGCGCCGAAGCCGTCGACGCCGGCACGCGGCGTCTCGGATGCCCATCTCGCTCGCCCTTCATTTCGTAGGGTGGGCACGGCCCACCGATCATTCGCTCGATCGGCGCCGATTCGGTGGGCCATGCCCACCCTACCAGCAACGCCTCGCGCCGCGATCCGCCTGGTTTCATTCCAGTCCGAGCAGCCCGATACGCCCACGGCCAAGGCCGCCACGCCCAGGGCCAAGGCCGCCCCGAGGACCGCGGGCCTGCCGATCCTGACGCTCGACCGTTTCGAGCAGGCGATGCAGATCGCCAAGCTGGCCGCCGAGCGCGACCTTCCCGAGTTGAACCTCCGCGCCGTGCGAGAGGCGTTCCGCGCCGGGCCGCCGGTCTTGCAAACCAATGCAAACGCGGAGCGACGCGCAGCAACCCTTGCCCAGCGCGGGATCGAAGAAGGATCGAACGACCCGATCTCGCCCCGCGTCGTCGCCAACCTCGTCGATCTGGAGCGTCTCTGGGAGAAGCATCACGCGCCGGCCGACCGCGTCTACGACGTCTTGCGCGGCGCAGTCCTGCCGATGGCTCGTCCCTCCGAGATCTTCCTGTACGCCCCGCCGCCGAACCCGAAAGCCTTGCTGAGATCGCGGAGCGCTGGGGCGATGCTGGCCGCATGGGCCGTCCGCGCCGGCAAGGTCGACGAGCTGAAGCGAGCGATCGTGGAGCGTCAGGGCCAGCCGATGGCCGAGCTCACCGCCACCATCCTCTCCGCTCAGTTGGCCATGGCATCGGGCGATCACGCGGGGGCTGTCGCCGCGTTGAAGGCGCTCGCCGAACGACTCAAGCGAGACACCCTACGCAGCACGGCCGAACTCGCCTGCCAGGCCGCCCTCCCCGCGCTCGGGCGGCCCCAGCCCGAGCTGGCCACCGCAGCGCTCGATGTGCTCGACGGCTGCGCCAAGGGGTTCGAAAGCGCCAATCAGCCCGAGCCGCTCGGTACCCTGCTGATCCTCCTGGCCCGGCGGCAGTTCCAGCTCGGCGATGCGCCCGGCGGACGCAAACGCCTCGACGCCTACATCGAGACCATGGAGAAGAATGCGAGCCGATACGGTGGCGGCGACACTCCGATCCTGCTCCGCAAGCAGCAGTTCCAGCGCGTGGCTTCCGAGTACGCCCGCGCCGGCCTCTGGGCCGACGCGCTCGCCGCGCTGGGCCGGTTCGTCGACGCCCCGGCCTATTCCGGCGGCGATCCCCCGGTCAGCGATTCCCTGGTGCGGATCCTCGGCCGACTCGACTCCGCGCCGGCCGTGGAACGATACGAGACGCTTCATGCCTGGACCATGCCCACCAAGGACCGGCAGGTCGTGCGCATCCTCGCATCCCAGGGCGCGCGTGACGTCGCTCCCGCGATATTCGCGCAGTCCGAAGGAGTCGCCCGGACCGGCGGACGCCCCGAGGATACCGTGATCAGCACGGCCCAGGCGTTGATCGACGCGGCGAAACAGGCCGGGACGCTCGAAAAGCTCTCGGAGGAGGCACGCCTCGCCGCCGACCAGAAAGTCGAGAACGCCGAGGCCCTCCATGTCCTCGTCGAGCTGGCACGCGGCCGGGGACCCAAGATCCTGCCGAGAATCGAGGCCCGGCTGGCCGTATTGATCGAGGAAAATGAGGAGCGGGCCAAGGAGAAGCCCAGGATCGTGACCCCGGCGTCCAAAGCCGCCGCGACCCGTTCCGCCGATCCGAAGAAGTCGGCGTTCCCCTGGAGTGATTACCTCGTGGCCCGCGCGCTGCTGCGCAACGACGACCCGGCCGTCGCCGGCCTCGCCCTGCGCCTGACCCACGCCTTGCTCGAACGGGCACGGCAGGTCAACGACTGGGGCGTGCTCGCGAGCCTCCGCGGCGATCTGGCCGAGGCCGCCGCCCGCCACGCCGGCGATCCCAGGGCGCTGACGGCCTCGCTCCCCTCGATGTGGCACGCGGCGGATCTGCGTCCGAACGAGGATCTCCTCAACACCGGGTCGCCCAGCTACTGGGTGGCGCACCAAGGGTATGTCTCCCACCCGGCCGGCTCATCGACCGATCTGCTCATGTTCGACTATCCCCTCACCGGAACTTACGAACTCTCGGTCGAGGGCTACGCCGACCCGTGGGCCGGTTCGGCGATCGCCCATAACGGACTGTCCATCCTGCCCACCCCGTTGGACGGAAATGCCAGGGTCTACCCCGTCGGCCAGGGCGAGACCCTCGACATCCGCTGGCGGCTCTCCCGGACGAACGGCTTCAATCGCCTGACGGTCCAGGCCACGCCGCGGAAGGTCCGATACCTGGTCAACGGTCACCTCTTCTACGAGGACACCGACCCGAGCCCGACCAGCCCATGGCTGGGCCTCCTGACGTCCCGGGAGCAATACTCCGTCTGGCGGCATCCGACGCTCGAGGGCCAGCCGAAGATTCCCGCCGAGGTCCGGCTCAGCCACGGCGATCGGCTGGAAGGCTGGGTCTCCAGCTTCTACGGTGAAACCCAGCCCGCCCGGCGGACGGAACAGACGGTCGATCGGTCCAGCAACGTCGCGTCTCCCGCCGGGACCCAGCCGACCACCCGGCCGCCGTCGAAACGGGCCAGGAGACTGCGCGGGCCGATTAACCTCGACGAATACGACTGGGCGGCGAAGGACGGCATGATCCACAGCCGGCGTACTTTGGTGGACACCACTACGGCCGATTACTACACCCCCGAATCGGCCGGCTCCGTCACCGAGGCCGACCAGAGCCGCCTCTACTATCATCGCCCGCTGCGCGAAGGCGACGTCGTGGGTTACGAGTTCCTCTATGAACCCGGCCAGGTGATCGTCCACCCGTCGATCGATCGTCTGGCATTCCTGCTGGAGCCCGAGGGCGTCAAGGTTCACTGGATGACCGCCGGAGGCACCGACCTCTCCGGCCTGCCCGCCGACAACGCGGCGGACGAGCCCGCCAACCGCCGCGGTCCCCGGTCGATCCCGCTAAAGCCCGGCGAGTGGAACACAATCAAGCTCGCGATGGGAGCCGACAAGGTCACCCTCGACCTGAACGGCCAGACGATCTACGAGCGCCCGCTCGAATCCTCACTCGGACGACAATTCGGCCTGTTCCATTACAAGGACCAGACCTCCTCGGAGGTGCGCAATGTCGTCCTCCGCGGCCGATGGCCGGAGACCTTCCCGGCCAGGGAGATGGCCGATCTGATCGCCGCGGATGCCGGCACGGCCCAGCCGGACTCACTCCGCCGCGCGCGGCACGCGATCATCGGCGAGTCCTACTTCGCCCTCCAGGCCGGCGAGATCGTCGAGAAGGCCCGGTCGCTCAAGCCTGGCGAGCGCTTCGCGTTCCTGGCCGGCTGGGTCCTCCCGACCGCCGATCATCCTGTCTTCCGCCTCGAAGGGGATTTCAGCCCCTCATTCCAGACGCCCTCGGAGAGCGGCTCGCCTGGGGGCGTCGCCCTCCGGGCGCCGACCCCAGCCACCCCAGGACTGCACCGGAGTGTCCGCCTGCAAACCGGCGGGCTCCTCCGATCCCCTGCTCTCGATCTGGTGGATACCGCGAAGGAGCTGGGCAAGCTCGACGAGCTGTCCGCGCAGGTCGAGGGCATGAAGCTGGAAGCCGGAGACGATGCCGACGCCTCCGAGCGCGGCCGGCGCGCCCTCCTGGCCTTGATCCAGGTCGCCCGCGGCGACGACGCCGCCGCGTCAAAGTCGATCGAAGCCATCCAGCCGATCCTGGCCAAGCTCCCTCTGGACCAGCCGGAATGGACCCGATGGCCCGAGCTGGTGCTCGCCGATCGGGCCGCCGGCCGCCCCGCCTTGCGCCGGCAAGCTCTGGCGATCGCGGAAGCCCTGGCCGTCCGCGCCGAGAAGAAGCCGACGACCGTGGCGGAAAAACGGGCGCCCGACACGCTCTGGAAGGATCATGTGAAACATCTTGTCGCCCGAGCATCCGTGCTGACCGAGGCCAATCCGACGGGGTCAAGCCCGGCACGATCCTTCGGTACCGACCCCGATTTCACTCACTGGGCGAGGGTGACCCAGACGAACACCCGAACCCGAGGTACTGGCGAGCCGATCCCCAATTGGACCGCGCAAGAAGGCCAGCTCACGCACCAACCCGGGCACGCCCACGACATGATGGTCCTCGCCGTCCCCCTGCGCGGCGACTTCCAGGTCGATTGCGAGCTGACCTCGGCGGCCGGCCGCGAGATCGGCGTGGCCTACGCCGGGCTGGTCCTCGGACCCAGGGCCGACCGCAAGTACCTCGAGCGGTCCAACCTCGGCCGTCCGATGCCCGATGTGACGCTCAACCCGCCTCTCGACAAGCTGGCTGAGTGGTACCCGTACCGGCTCTTGGTCAAAGGCGGACGGATGTCGGTCTTCATCAATGGCCGCAAGGTCCACGAGGCCGCCGCGCCTCCCGAATGCGACCCATGGCTGGCCCTGTTCTGCCATGCCGCCCAGTCCGGCGGCGCGCGGAAGTTCGCGATCTCCGGCGACCCGCGCATCCCGGAGAAACTCGAGCTCTCCGCGCTCCCCGACCTGACCGGCTGGCTGGCGGACGACTACGCCCAGTCGGTCACCGGCGACAACGCCGACTGGGACAAGCGCGGCGACGAGATCGTCGGCCGGCTGATCGAGGACATCCCGGGAGCATTGCAAGAGAGCGTCCTTCGCTATCACCGGCCGATGCTCGAGGACGGACGGATCTCCTACGAATTCTATCATGACCCTGGCAGGACGATGGTCCACCCCGTGCTCGACCGCCTGGCCTTCGTGCTCGGCCCCGAAGGGGTGAAGATCCACTGGCTGACCGACGGCGCCTACGAGCGCAACGGCCTGACCCCCGACAACCTCCACGACGAGCCGGAGAACCGACGCGGACCGGCGTCGCTCCCCCTGAAGCCCAAGGCGTGGAACCGGCTGGTGCTCGAACTGGCCGGCGACCGTGTCACACTGACCCTCAACCACCAGTTGATTGACGAGCGCTCGCTCGAGCCGACGAACCAGCGCACGTTCGGCCTGTTTCATTATGCCGATGCCACGCGGGCGCGCGTCCGGAACGTCACCTACCAGGGTGAGTGGCCGCACACCCTCCCCGCGAGCATGCGCCCCGTGCGGTAAGGATGTAGGCCAAACTCAAGGCCCTTATTCATGGGCAATGTTCAAAAGGACTCTGGATTTCGCTTGATCGAGTCGTTCTTGCGGGCGACAATCGCTCCGGCGAGCCCGGTTCCCCCCGTCGTTCCGGCCCGCGACTCCGCAAGCCTTCAGGACCTCGATGTTCCAGCCGATGCCGGCCTTGGCGGTCGACAACTCCACGCTATGCGAACTCTGTCCCTCGAGTGGATCCCCATGAAGGACAAGCCCGCCTCTCACGCCGAGCGGACCCACAATCTCACACCCCAATCGAGAATACCCGTTGAGGCTCGCTCGACGCTCCCGCTAGGCGCCGAGTCGTCCATACCGGATCGAACTGGTGCCGGTCCGTCCCCCCGACTTCCCTCGCGAGCCGACCTGGTCGAGGTGCCGACCTGGGGCGTGACGAGCGATGCCGAGTCGGGAACAGCCGCCGACAGTTCCTCCGTGGGCGGGGCTCGGCGCCCCATCCCGTGCATCCCCGGTTACGAGATCCTCGGCGAGCTGGGCCGAGGCGGCATGGGCGTCGTCTACAAGGCCCGGCAAGTACGGCTCAATCGTCCTTGCGCGATCAAGATGATCCTGGCCGGCGCTCATGCCACGCCCGAGGCCGTCGCCCGCTTCATTGGCGAGGCCGAGGCGATCGCCAAGCTCCAGCACCGGCACATCGTCCAGATCTACTCCATCGGCGAGGCCGGGGGCTTGCCGTTCTTCGAATTGGAGTACCTGCCCGGCGGCGGCCTGGAGAAGCGGCTCGACGGCACGCCCTGGCTACCGAAGCGAGCGGCTCGCCTGGTCGAGATCCTGGCGCGGGCCATGGCCGAGGCGCATCGGCTGGGGATCGTGCACCGCGATCTCAAGCCGCCCAATATCCTCGTGGCCGCCGACGGCACGCCCAAGATCACCGACTTCGGCCTGGCCAAGGCCGTCGGTAGCGAGTCGGACCTCACCCAGAGCAACGCGATCATGGGCTCCCCCAGCTACATGGCGCCCGAGCAGGCGGGGGGCTACACCAAGCAGGCCGGCCCGTCCGCCGATATCTATGCGATGGGTGCGGTCCTCTACGAGCTGCTGACGGGCCGCCCGCCGTTCCGGGGCGCGACACTCTTGGAGACCATCGAACAAGTCAAGACGAGCGAGCCGGTGCCACCTTCGCGACTGGTGCCGAAGCTCCCGTACGACATCGAGACGATTTGTTTGAAATGCCTCGAGAAGGACCCGGAAAAACGCTACGAGAAGGCCCAGGCGTTGGCCGAGGATCTGAAACGCTTCAAGGCGGATGAACCGATCCTGGCCAGGCCGATTGGCAGGGCCGAGCGTACCTGGCGGTGGTGCCTGCGAAACCGCCTGGTGGCGGGCCTGGCCGGCGGTATCGCCGTGGCTATGCTGTTAGGCACGATCGTGGCGACCTACTTCGCCTTCCGCGCTAACCGTGGCGAGCAACTGGCTTCCCAGAAGGCGACCGAAGCGCAAACGAACGCGGCGAAGGCCAATGAACAGACACAACGGGCCACCACGGCGGCCACCAAAGCCACCGCGGAGGCTCATCGAGCCGATCGGGAGGCGAAAAACGCTGCGCGGGAAGCGCAGCGCGCCCGGGATGAGAAGCTGCTCTCCGACCGTCATCTGTACGTCGCCGAGATGAATCTCGCCCAGCAGGCGTGGGAAAAGGGCCGCGTGGACCTCATGCAGCGACACCTCCAAGAGCTTGTTCCCAGACGCCCCGATGACCCGGACCTGCGCGGGTTCGAATGGTTTTATCAGGATCGCCTGCGGGAATCGGATCTCCGCACATTTCGCGGGCACGCGGGGGTCGTCCATGGCGTCGCGATCAGCCCGGACGGACGGCTCATCGCATCGAGTAGTGCGGACCTGACCGTGAGGCTGTGGGACACCGCCACTGGACGGGAGGTCCACACCCTCAAAGGACACACGAAGGTCGTGGATCGCGTGGCGTTCAGCCCCGACGGCCGATCCCTCGCCTCGACCAGTTGGGATGGCACGGTCAAGCTCTGGAACGTCACCACGGGCACGGAAGTGCGCACCCTGCGCGGGCACAAGGCCTTTGTTCGGGGCCTCGCATGGAGCCCCGACGGACGCACCCTCGCCGCTTCCAGCGAAGATCGAGTCATCAAGCTCTGGGACGCAACCACGGGGCAAGAGATCCGCGAACTGGGCGACCGCTCGTCCGTGAGCATGTCCCTGGCGTTCAGCCCCGACGGTCGATCCCTCGCCTCGACTGCCTATGTCGACCGGAGAGTGAGACTCTTGGACATCGCCTCGGGGCGACTGGTGCGCGAGTTCAGCGGGCACAAGGGCTTCGTCTGGGGAGTCGCCTTCAGCCCCGACGGCCGCCGCCTGGCTTCCGCGAGCTACGATCACACCGCGAAGATCTGGGATGCCGCGACCGGGCAGGAACTCCTGACCTTGCGCGGACACAGGGCGGGACTTCGGTTCGTGGCCTTCAGCCCCGATGGCCAAAGACTGGCCTCGGCCAGCACGGACCATACCGTGAAATTGTGGGACGCCGCCACTGGGGAAGAAATCCTCACCCTGCGCGGCCACACGAACGTGGCCTCTTGCGTGGGCTTCGGCCCCGACGGCCGAACCCTCGCCTCATCCAGTTGGGATGGCACGATCAAGCTCTGGGACTCATCGATGGACCACGAGTCCATGACCCTGCGTGGCCACACGGGGCAGGTCGGCAAGGTGGCCTTCAGCCCCGACGGCCGAACCCTCGCCTCGGCGAGCGGTCATTTCGAGCGATCCGTGCACGAGTCGACCATCCGGCTCTGGGACGTCTCCACCGGGCAGGAGAAGCCCATCCTGCGCGGACACACCACCAGCGTCGCGAGCATCGCGTTCAGTCCCGACGGACGAAGCCTCGCCTCGGCCGGCGACCCATACGAGCCCGATGCCGAGAAGATCGTGAGACTCTGGGATGTCACGACCGGACGGGAGGCCCTCATCCTGCGCGGTCACACCGCTCCCGTCAGCGCCGTGGCGTTCAGCCCGGACGGACGTCGCATCGCGTCCTCCGACCTGGACGCCACCCTGAAGCTCTGGGACGCCGCCTCGGGCCGGGAGATCCGGACTTCCCGCAGCCGCCACCAACCTCCCAGGAACCTGGCGTTCAGCCCCGATGGCCGTCTCATCGCTTCGTGCTCGAATGCCGTATGTCTCTGGGACGCCGCCTCGGGCCAGGAGGTCAAGGTGCTACCCCTGGGCGGCGAGGACCCCACGTGTATGGGCTTGACATTCAGCCCCGACGGCCGCATCCTCGCCGGCGCCATCAGCGCCAACACGTCGGCGAATGAGGACAACAGTGTGAAGCTGTGGGACCTGAGCACGGCCCAGGAGTTGATGATCCTGCGCGGACATCCGGCCCGGGTCTTCGCCGTGGCGTTTAGCCCGGACGGACGTCGCATCGCCTCATCCTACATGGACGGGACCGTATGGCTCTGGGACGTCGGCACGGGAAAGGCCGTTCTCACTCTGCTCGGACACTCACAGTTCGCCCACAGCGTGGTGTTCAGCCCCGACGGCCGCAAACTCGCCTCCGGCGGGGATACGACGGTGAAGCTCTGGGACGCCACCCCATTGACCCCGGAGCTGCGCGTGCTCCGCGAAGCCAGGGACGTGGTCGAGTTCCTCTCATCGCGGTCGTTGCCGAAGGACGAGGTCCTGGACCGCATCCGCCGCGATCCCACGATCGGCGAGCCGGTGCGGCAACGCGCCCTGGTCCTGGCCCGGCAAGCCGTTGCGCCGGCAGCGGCCACCCCGAACCATGCACCTGCCGGGAAGACCGATCAGGCTCGATGATGCCGGTTGGGATGCGATCATGGATCGGCGATCGGCACGGAAGTGCATGGTCCTGGGAGTTCTTCGCGCGATCCGGGAATCGCGCGACCGGGTCGCGGCACTCTACCATGGCGTTTGACGAGGGTCTCCCTGATCTCGACGAAGGACTCCTGCTATGGAGAGTACACGATCGATTCCCATCCTGGGCGGTCAGCTCGGCACCCTCTATCACCTGGGTGCGGCCGGGACCTTGACCGATGGCCAGCTTCTGGACCGGTTCTTGACCCGCAACGACCCGGCGGCGTCCGAGGCCGCCTTCGCCGCCCTGGTCGACCGCCATGGCGCGATGGTCCTGAGCGTCTGCCGTAATGTCCTGGGCGACCCCCACGATGCTCACGACGCTTTTCAGGCCACATTCCTGGTCCTGGTGAGCAAGGCGGCGTCGATCCGGAAGCGGGAGTCGGTGGGCGGCTGGCTGTTCGGGATCGCCCGCCGGGTTGCGGCGAGAGCTCGCGTCGAGGGGGCGCGGCATCGTCGGCACCTCCAGCAACTGGTCGTGGAGCGGACGAACTGCGCGGACGATCGAAAAGGGTCGATTCCCTCAGAACCCGAACCGGACTTCGCCCCGCTGATCGCCGAGGTGGACCGGCTCCCCGAACGGTTCCGCGCCCCGGTTGTGCTGCATTACTTCGAAGGCTTGAGCACGGAGGCCACGGCGCAGCGGCTGGGCTGTGCCCGCGGCACGGTGCTGTCGCGGCTGTCCCGGGCCCGCGGCCGGATCAAGGAGCGACTGGAGCAACAAGGCGTATCGTTCACGGCACTCATCCCGGCTGCTGATGGGCTAAACCGGTGGATTCCGACCGCGACGGTCCCGGGTGGGCTAGCGCAGACAACCATCCGCGCGGCAAGCTCGCTCTCACTGGCGGGCGCGACGATCGAGAGCGTCGTCCCCGCCGCCGTCGCCTCACTGTCGCGGGGCGTCGCCCGCACCCTCGTGCTCTCCAAGGTCCGGGTCGGAGCCGGCATCCTCCTCCTGGCGGTTGCGGGCGTGTCGATCGGACTGGCGGCGACGCTCACTCCCGACGAGCCCCGGCGTGCGAACGCCGGACCGGAGATGGCCAGCCCCCCACGCGGGACGGTCACGAAGAGCGAGAAGCCCCTGGTTGATGAGAAAGCCCCGGGCAATCCGGTCGTCTTCCGAGGAAAGGTTACCGACGCGGACGGCAAGCCGGTCGCAGGCGCGGAGATCTTGCTGGGCCTCAATACGTTCACACTGGATGAACCGGGGAGTCCTCGGCGTATGGCGGCCAGCGGGCCGGACGGACGCTTCGAGGTCGCGATCCCGCCCGCGAACTTCGAGTTGAGGAGCGACCCGGGAATGATTCCCTTTGTGCCGGTCCTCGCCGCACGCTTGCCAGGAATGGGGCCCGATTGGATCCAGATCGACGCCAAGAAGCCCGCCGGCGAAATCACCTTGCGACTCCGACGCGACGACGTCCCGATCGAGGGCCGGGTTATCAACCTGGAGGGTCGGCCCATACCCGGCTTGACTGTCACAATTGGCTACATCGCCGAGTTCCCCGCCGGGTTGCTCAAGAAACTCGGTGAGAACGCGGGCAAGATGAATCCCGATCTCTGGGGCGAGATGCGCAACGCCTTCATCCCGGGTCGGGACGGCCCCATCCCTCCAGTCCGGACCGGTCCCGATGGTCAATTTCGCATCTCGGGCATCGGTCGAGATCGTGTTGCCGTCATCCTCGTTGAGGGTGAATCGATCGAGCCATCGCTCGCAATGGTGTTGACATCCCGCGACCCTGCCTACAAGCCGCTCCACCTGCCCGGCGACGGCTCGAGCAAGCAGAAACTGGAAGGACCACGGTTTGACCTGAGCGCTGCACCCGGCCGCATGATCGTCGGAGTCGTCAGCGACTTCGACACCCGCAAGCCGATCTCCGGCGCCAAGGTGCATTCCTGGATGCTCCGCTTGGTCACGACCGACGACGAAGGCAAATTCCTCCTCCGTGGGCAGCCGAAAGGCAAGGAGAATCAACTGGATGTCACCGTGGACGGGGGGCCTTACATCAAGGTCGCCAAACCCGTCCCCAATCCCTCGGGCATTGGTCCGATCCCTCTCGACATCACTCTCAAGCGCGGAGTATGGGTCGAAGGCAAAGTGACGAACCGGGCGACCGGACGACCAGTCAAGGCGGTCGTCCAGTATTACCCGTTCCGCGACAATCCCCATGTCAAGGAGTGCCCCGACGCGTCATTCCTCGATAACAACGTCTCCGACGAAGTCGAGTTTCCCACCGATGCCGAAGGCCATTTCCGAGCGGTGGCCCTGCCCGGCGGAGGGCTCCTCACCGTGCAAGTGCGTGAACCGGGCTACCTGACCGCCCAGCCGCTCGACCTCAAAGTGGCCGGCAACGTCCTGCACGCAGCCAACTTCCCGTATCAGATGCACGCTTACCAGGCCCTGATACCGATCGACGTGCCGGTCGGCCCACGGCTGGCGATCCCCGAGATCAGCCTGGTACCGGGGCGGGCGCAGCACGTCCAGGTGATCGGCCCCGATGGCCGGCCCGTCGCCGGCGCGAACGTGAACAGTCTCCAGCAGCGATCCGTCAACGGTGAGACCGTGACCAGCTCCGAGTTCACGTTCATTCACGCCAATCCCGGCATGCTCGAGACGATCGTGGTGCTCCAGGCCGATCGATCGCTCGGCGCGACGATCGACCTCAAAGGTGACGAGGCCAACCCGATCCGATTGTCGCTCCAGCCGACCGGTACCGTCAGCGGACGGCTCGTGGACGAGGATGGCCGACCCCGATCCGGTGCCAATCTCGCCATCATGCAACACTTCCGGACGCGCGGCGACTGGACCTCTGCCGAACGATTCGACCCGATCGCGACCGGTCCCGACGGCCGGTTCCGGATCAAGAACCTGGTCGCGAGATTTCCGTACACCGTCGAGGTGATCAAGAAGGGTGAGATGAACTATTCGTTTCGCGCTGAAGGATACTTGAAGAAGAACGAGTGGAACATCAAGCCGGGTGAGACGCAAGATTGGGGCGATGTCCAGGTCAAGAGCTATCGACCTTGACGGGCGCGGGTGGCCAGAGTCGATGCCGGCCGATCCGCATCGACCTCGGCCACCCGATCATCGCGGCCACCAGGAGCTCGGCAAGATCGAGCCCACGGCCGTCTCTTCGGAATTCGTGAATCGCGATGGGAGAGGTCTTCCGTTGACCGAGTAGCCCGAGCGAAGGAAGTGTCCTATGAACCCGAGTCGTCACCCCGATTCGATGGCTCCTGGCTTCGGCAGGCGCGTGCCTTGCCTGTCGTTCGTCGCGATCATCGTGGTTGCTTCGCCGGGGCTTGACGCGGCCGAAACTCGCCCGTCCAACCCGAAGGCCGATGACGCGATCGTCTTCCGCGGCCGGGTCGTCGACCCCGACGGACATCCGTTTTCCGGGGCCAGGATGTATCTCAACTATTTCAACTGGTCGGAACGCGATGCCGCCCCGCCGCTCCGCGCGACCAGCGGTGCCGACGGGCGTTTCCAGTTCCAGGTGGCCAGGTCCTATTTCGAGCGGCCTCATCTCGAGCGGTGGAACGGCGCGCGGGTCGTCGCCCTGGCCGACGGCTTCGGCCCGGGCTGCTCGGATTCCGACGAGACGGATGCCGGCCGCGAGCTGACCGTCCGCCTGGCCCGCGACGACGTTCCGATCATCGGCAGGCTGGTCGACCTGGAAGGCCGTCCGGTCGCTGGCGCCACCGTCCGGGTCGAGCGCGTCTCCGGGCCTACCGCCGGCGATCTCACGCCCTGGATCAAGGCGGCCAATGCCGGCGAAGGCACGATTTACGACCTGGCATACCACTACTTGAAGTTCGAGATGGCCTTCGCCAACCTCCCCGTCCCATCGCGGGTGACGACCGGCCAGGACGGCCGCTTCACGCTCCGTGGGATAGGGCGGGAGCGTGTGGCCGAGTTGCGGGTCGAGGGTGAGACGATCCGCACGATGGAAGCCGCCGTGCTGACCCGAACGGATGCTCCGGTCAAGCTACCGATCCTCAACCGACGCAGGGACCCGTGGATCAAGACCTATCATCCCGCCGACAAACTCGTGCTTTCGGCAACCCCCAGCCGGCCGATCGAAGGGATCGTCCGCGACCGGGACACGGGAGCACCGATCGCCGGGGTGACGATCCGGAGTTACCGGCTCGCCGATCTCGCCCTGTCGAACCACGCGCTCATCCGGGCCAGGACCGACACGAAAGGCCACTTTCGCCTCACGGGGATGCCGATCGGCAAGGGGAACGAGATCCTCCTCATGCCTCCGGCGGATCAACCCTATCTGCCGTCCTGGCAGAGGCTCCGCGAATTATCGGCCTCGCAGCCTCTTCATGTCGAGCTGGTCCTCACGCGAGGCGTCTGGGCCCAGGGAAAGATCACGGACAAGGCTTCCGGCCGGCCCGTCCCCGGCTCGATTCGATACGGGGCCGCGCCCGATAACCCCCACCTCGGCGAAGCACCGGGACTTCGCGAGGTCCCGACCAACGGCGATGGTACAACCGCCACCGAGAGCGAAGATGATGGCAGCTACCGGATCGCGGTCCTCCCCGGGCGCGGGATCCTGGTGATCTCGGCCTATGAGGACAATTATCCCAATCCGACGCCGGACGAAGGGCCGGATCCGGTCACCTACATCCCACCGATTTACGGGCGAGGCGATGCCTCCGCGGAGATCGACGTCCCCCCGGAAGCCGCGTCGTTCCGCCACGACTTCGCCGTCGAGGCCGGCCGGACACTCGCGGGAATCATCCTCGACCCGGACGGCAAGCCCCTGATCGGCGTCCAGGTTTACGGCCACGGCGGTGCGTTCTGGCCTCGGACCTCCGAAAAGTTCACGATCTCCGGCCTTACGCTCGCGAGGCCGAGGACGATCGGACGCCTGCTCCGGGTCCGAACCATGGAGTCGCTCGGGGCGCTGGTCTTGCCGGAGAAGTCACGGACCATCCTGTTCGTGCACCAGGCGAGACGACTGGCCGGCTTCACCGACGTCTCCTGGCAGACGACCGAACCCGTGGAGGTCCGGCTCCAGCCCTGGGGCAATGTCAACGGTCGCATCCTCGACGCCGACGGACGACCTCGTGCCGGTTTCGAGCTCCGGCCCAGGGTCCTGGACAAACCTCGCGTGGGCGATACCATCACGCCCTACTGGACTTACCGGGTCATGACCGACCGCGACGGCCGGTTCCGCCTGGAGGGGATCGTCCCGGGCCTCCGCTATCGCCTGACGTACCTGGACGCCCGCGGCATCGACACCGGACGAGGACCGGTCCTCTCACTGCTGAAGCCCGGCGAGACCCGAGACCTCGGAGACGTCCCCGGCATCATTCCCGGCGATCCGGACTGAAAATCGTTGGTCGTTCGCCAGAAAGATGAGAGAAAACGCCTCGAACAGCCCTCTTAAATAGCATGAGGGGGGAAGAATGATGACGAGAGAAGACTCGCGATCGACCGACGTCTGGGCACGCTACGAACCGACGGCCGATGCGCCGTGGGACCTCCGCCGTGTCGTGCATCTCCATCGCCGGGCGGGGCTTGGGGCTAATTGGGGCGAGATCCGGCGCGACCTGGCCGAGGGCCCCAAGGCCAGCATCGGCCGGCTGCTGGAGGGCCATGCCCGGCCCTTCGATCCGAAAAAGGCGGCGGAATTCGAGCGGATGGCGAGCGTCCTTGTCGAGGCCGCAGTCGCCTCCAGCGATCCCGGCCGGCTCAAGGCGTGGTGGTTCTACCGGCTGCTGTTCTCGCCCGACCCGCTGGGCGAGCGGCTGACCCTGATGTGGCACAACCACTTCGCCACGAGCATCCTGAAGGTCGGCGACCCCACGGCCATGCGACGCCAGAACGAGCTCCTCCGCACCCTGGCGCGAGAGCCGTTCGGCACGCTGCTCGAGGCGATGGTCCGCGACCCCGCGCTCCTGACCTGGCTCGACGCACCGGCCAACCGCAAGGGCCATCCCAACGAGAACCTCGCCCGCGAGCTGATGGAGCTCTTCACCCTGGGCATCGGTCACTACAACGAGTCCGACGTCAAGGAGACCGCCCGCGCACTGACCGGCTGGACCGTCGGCGACGGCGAGTTCCGCGAGGCGCCCTCTCGGCATGATGACGGCGCCAAGACGATCCTGGGAAAGTCTGGGCGATTCGGCGGGGCGGACGTGGTACGAATCCTCCTGGAAGCCCCATCGACGGCCGACCGTCTGGCCTGGCGGCTCTGCGACACGTTCATGGGAGAGGGGGCCGTGGGCAAGCCCGAGCGGATCGCGCTGGCCGACGGCCTGCGGTCGCACCATCTCGACATCCGCTGGGCCGTCGCCACGATCCTCCGCTCCCGCGCCTTCTTCGCCGCGTCGAATATCCGGACCAAAGTCCTGAGCCCCGTCGAGTTCGTCGTCGGCCCGGTGCGGAGCCTGGAGATGATCGAGTCGCCCCCGAGCACGCTCGTCCTGGCGGACTGGTCGGCCCGGCTGGGGCAAGACCTCTTCAACCCGCCGAATGTGGGCGGATGGCCGGGCGGGCGGAGCTGGCTGTCGGCCCGATCGTTGATCGGGCGGACCAATTTCGCGGCGGCCCTCGTCGAGGGCCGAGGCGTCGGTCGTGGCGAGTCGTTCGACCCGATCGCACTGGCACGCCACCGCGGACGTGGTCGCGACTCCACCGATGTCATCCGCTTCTGCGCAGAGCTGCTGCTCGGCGTCGAACCCGATGCACGCTGGATCGATCGAACAATCGAGTCGCTCGGCCTGAAAGCGAAGGCCGCCTGGAACGAGGGCGCCGGTCGTCGTATCGTCGCCCAGATCCTCGCCTCGCCAGAGGCGCAGGTTGGCTAATGTAG
>JBKQHM010000134.1:0-6659 GCA_052148775.1 Isosphaeraceae bacterium
GTCAAACCGTCCCCCCGTACTGGGAGGGCGGTCGGTGTGACGTCCTCACCGACCGGTCTTGCCGGTCTGACCCGCGGAGTTGGGCGGCGGGTTATCGCCGGTTGATTTGACCTTGGTCTCCGTGCTCGTGGTGGTCGTCCCACCCGGAGTCGCGATCGTTTCCGTCCTCCCGGTCTTCGTCTCTTCGCCGCAGCCCACCAGTCCGACGGCGAGGAACGAGAGGAGGCCGAGAATCAGGGCTGATGACAGGGTCCGTTTCATGAGTTTCCCTTTCTTGAAGCAACGAATCATCGGTGTCCGGACAACCTCACGATGAGCTTGCCCCCTCGATAAAGGTCAAAGAACTGGCCCCCTACCCCTGCCAAAGACCAGAGAGACCACGAAGAGGACCACGAAAACGAGCAGCAGGACCTTGGCGATCAAGGCGAGCGCTCCCTCGAGGGCCATGAAGCCGAGGAGGCCGGCGACCAGGGCGAGGATCGCGAACACGACGGCGTAGTACAGCATCGGACAGCTTCCTTCCTCGAACGGGGACGATTCTCGCCGCGGGCAGGGGCCACTCCCCCCGACTCGCGACGAGAATGGATGTTAAACACAAACTCACACATAATAGATCGCAAAATGCTTGCAATCTCAACCGTCGGTCTTGTTCACCTCGCGGCCGATGAGGAATTCGAAGACCAGCCTCACTGGCCTTGCCGCCCCGCTTGCTGGTTGCCCCGGCCGATGTCCACCATCCGCTACCGGCTCGCCGCCGCCTCTTTGCGAGCCGTCGCGGTCTCGTTCGACTCGCGGGCTTGCTCGGCCGCGAGGTCTTGGGTCGGCTCGGGCTTCCCGCCTGGCTTCGGCGGCTGCGGGGCGGGGGAGGTCTTGCCGGTGACTGACGTAGCCGGCTCCTGAGCGGGACGATCCGGCCGATCGCTCGACGGGGGCGGCGTCGGGCCGCTCACCACCTTGATCTGCTTCGGCTTGGCCAGCGCCGTCTTGGGCAAGGTCAGCGTCAAGACCCCGTGATCGAATTGGGCGCTCGCCGCGTCGGACTGGATCGGAGTGCCCAGGCTGATGGATCGCGCGAACGAACTGACGCGACGTTCGCGCATATGCCAGTGCGCGTCTTTCTTCTCCTCCTCGGCCTTGGTCTCGCCCCGGATCGTAAGTGTGTCTCCGTGGACGGTGATGTGCACGTCCTCGGGCTTGATGCCGGGCAGCGATGCCTTGATCACGAACTCGCCCTCCGTCTCGGCGACGTCCAGGGGGAGAGGAAGTGTCGCGGCTCCGCCAGTTGCCGGCGGGCCACCCGGCCGCACGAAACTCTCCGCCAGCAGCGAGTTCATCGCATCGCGCAGACTGACCACCTCGCGGAACGGGTCCCATCGTTCGATCGTCATCGGGGATCTCCTCCAGATGCCACGAGTTGATGGCCCCCGGCCGGACTCATACGGCGCGCGAGGCCAAAAAAAAAGCCCCACCTGTGCGACGATACGCACAGCGGGGCCGCCTTAGCCAAGTCCCGTCGGCCCTTCACGAGCCGACAGTCCTCATGTTCTTTCATATTCCCCAGAGAGACATCTCGTGTCAAGAAAAAAATGAGGAGACCCTCCAAGAATCCAGAGAAATCTGCGCCAAGACGGTCTTGGGAGTCATTCATAGGCCACTGGCGAGCCGCTTGAAATCGAAAGACTCACGAGCCGTTCTGGGGGGTCGGATGGAAAAAGCTTCAGCCGTTTGCCCGTCACTTGTCACCGGGGTGAGCCAAGCCAACCTGTCGGCACGATGTTTGCGAGTTGTTCTTGTGTGAGAGAATGTCGTCGGTGGCACTGATTCCATAACCGGCAGCCTTTATGTCAAGCTTCAGTCACTGACAGGAATGCGGTCGCAGGCTCACTCACGTTCTCTTCTGTCCGCGGTGCGGAGGGTGGTTTTGTTGCTCTGCCTGCTTGGCCGAGGACAAGGCCCAGCACCTGCGTGCAAGTGCAACACCGGTCAGTCCGCCGAATCCGGCGAGTGCGAATGCTCGGACACCTACTGTACGCGTAATCATTCTGAGATGTGACTCAAGAAGCTGATACCATGGTCTTGCACGCTTCAGACGAGCTGACAGTCAGGAGTTCCACGTTGGCGAGAAGAGCTTTTAAGCTGTTCAGGCTCACCGGCTTGGTGAGGTGGGCATGGAAACCGGCTTGTTGGGAGCGGTGTCGATCCGCTTCCTGAGCATATCCCGACAACGCCACAAGAAGAGAGTCTCTCAGGCCGAGATCCTGGCGAAGGTGGCAGGCCAGTTCAAGGCCGCACATGCCCGGCATACTGACGTCGCATATCACCACATCGGGCGGTTGCAACCGGGCCAGGGCCAGCGCCTTCTGGCCGTCGTACGCGGTTCTCACCTCGTGGCCGGCGAATCGGAGCATGATCGCCATGCTATCAGCCGCGTCCTTGTTATCATCGACGATCAGGATTCGTCGCGTCGGTGCACGCAGGGCTGACGAGGGCTTTCCCTGCGCGACGGGGCATTCCGCGGGCATCTTCATCAGGAGCGGCAGACGGACGACGAACTCGGTCCCGTGGCCGAGTCCGGCACTCGCGGCTTGCACACATCCGCCGTGCAACTCGATCATGTTGCGCACCAAGGCTAGCCCAATCCCCAGCCCCTTTTCGTAGCGGCTCATCGAACCTTTCACCTGGGTGAACAGATCGAATATTCTCGGCAGCATGGCCGGCTCGATACCGATGCCCGTGTCGCGCACGCGCAGAACGGCCTGGTCGCCAATCGCCTCCACAGTCAGCTCAATGCGGCCCCCATCATCGGAATACTTGGCGCTGTTGTTCAGCAGGTTGGACACGACCTGGGCCAGCCGGCCTGGGTCTCCATCCACCTCGACCGCCTGCCGGGGAAGCGAAACCTTCAGGACGTGTTTCCGGGCGTCGATCAGAGGACGGCTGACATCGATGGCCAGAGCCACCACGTCCCTCAGGTCAACCGGGTTCATCTGGAGGTTAATCTTGCCATGGCCCACGCGCGATACGTCGAGCAAGTCGTCAACAAGCCGGGACAGTTGCTGGACCTGACGCTCGACCATCTCGGTGAGCTCCTGAACCTGAGGATCGCCCGCACCCTTCAAGCGGAAGATCGCCATCGCATTGCGGATCGGGGCCAGCGGGTTGCGCAACTCATGCCCCAACATCGCCAAGAACTCATCCTTGCGGCGGTCGGCCTCGCGGAGATCACGCGGCAGAGTTCCACCATTCTCGCCAAGGCCACGGCTCTGCGAGCGAAGCTCACACGGGGACGCCGATCCCTGCTTCTCATCACAGAATGGAGATGATTCGATCGAGGTTGCTGTCGTCCGTTGCATCGTGATCGCCATCGTCGTACGGCTCCCTTGTTTCTGGATCGGCCCGTGCCACAACCGGCTGCACGCGTCGACGCCAATGCGGCCGAGATGCTCACAGAGCCATACAGGCGTTGTTTGAAATCGGCCATGGCCGGTGAATCCGCGCCCCGGCACTGGGGGGCGGGCGGTCTGACGTCCTCACCGGCCGGTCTTGCCGGTCTCTCCCGCGGAGTTGGGCGGCGGGTTATCGCCGGTTGATTTGACCTTGGTCTCCGTGCTCGTGGTGGTCGTCCCACCCGGCGTCGTGATCGTTTCCGTCCTCCCGGTCTTCGTCTCTTCGCCGCAGCCCACCAGGCCGACGGCGAGGAACGAGAGGAGGCCGAGAATCAGGGCTGATGACAGGGTCCGTTTCATGAGTCTCCCTTTCTTGAAGCAACGAATCATCGGTGTCCGGGGAGCCCCACGATGAGCTAGCCCCTTGAACGAAGATCAAACAGCCGGCCCCCCCCTCCTGCCGGAGATCAGCGAGAGCACGACCCGGCCAAAGATGAGCGAGAGCACGAAGAGGACCACGAGGACGAGCAGGATGGATTCGGCGGCCCGACCGAGCGCGCCGCTGTGCGCCATCAAGCCAAGGAAACCGGCGACCAGGGCGAGGACCGCGAAGACGATGGTGTAGAAGAGCATCGGGCGGCTTCCTTCCTCGACCGGAGCGAGTCTCGCCGCGGACCGGGCCACTCCCCCCCGCCTCGCGACGAGAACACTGTGGATTCGCGAGACAGGCGCGTTGGTCCCGTTGCCGCCGCGAGATCGCGGAGAAACCGTTGGACCTCACCGAATCGATCGCCAATACCCGGCCTGCATGGCGGGGATTCTCCCCCAGGTTCTCCCGCTCGAGCGCGGTTCATCCAGCCCGCCGGGTCAGGATTGGTCTGGCTGCCACGGCCAGACCGGATCCAACTCCCCTCAGATGCGCCCCAGAAGCACGAGGATCAAGACGATCACCAAAACCAACCCCAAGCCGCCGCTCGGGCCGTAGCCCCAATTCCGGCTATAACCCCATCGTGGAAAGGCTCCCAGGAGGAGCAGGACCAAGACAATCAGCAAGATCGTACCGAGACTCATGGATTACCCTTTCGATGGTTTGAGACCTCGTGGAGGCCGCGGCCGTGAAACGTACGACCACTGGCGGATCATTTCCGAACCGAGGTCGCTCGGGATTACCGTCTGGCCAAGTGGCCACTCGGCGCCTCCCTCGTGACCACGGCCCTCCGGCGCCCCGCAAGCGAAATAAGAAAAGCCGACGTGGCGAAATACACGGATGTATTCGTCCACGTCGGCTTACTCGGCAACGAGCCCACCGGCCAGGCCGGTCTGCCCTTTGTCCAGTCATCCGACAATTTCGACTCAGGTTTTCATCGGAGCCGAATGCGAGTCCACACAAGCTCCGTGACTACCTTCATCATCCCGCGCGAGAAGGGAAAAGCAATTGAATTCTTTTCCGACTTATCGTTGAAATCATTCATAGCCACACCGCTTCGAAGCCAAGGCGTTCAGCGGCTTGCGTCCTCGATCTTCTCGCCGACCTTGTGCACGACATCCTTGGTCTTCTCGGCAACGTTGTGCCCGGCGTCCTTGACCTTCTTGCCGACATCGTGTGCCGCATCCTTGGTCTTCTCGGCAACGTTGTGCGCGGCGTCCTTGACCTTCCCAGCGGCGTCGTGCGCGACGTCCTTGACCTTCCCAGCGGCGTCGTGAATTCCCTCTTTCACCTTGTCAGTCGTGTTCGCCATGACCGGGCTCATGCTTCGTTGGTGGAAATAACAAAAAAAGCCCTCCCGCGCGAATCCTCGCACGGCAGGGCCACCTTGACCTTCAACTACCCACCCGATCGTAAGTGGGACAGATCTAGCGTCATTAAATATCAGACGATTGCAGAAAGCAATAGGCTTCTCCGTAATTTTCGCGAGATTCTCCAAATGTCATCACGATGCCTCTCGCCTCGTGTCGGGGTTTCCCCTACACGAGGTATTCTACTACCACGACTGTCGAGTCGCTGACATTCCGGTTATAGTATCCGCAAACTGCCCTGTCTGCCGCAAAGTGGGGCGACAACGCCGACTGGGAAGACTCGGGAGATGTTCCATGAAACCGTGCCTGTTGATTGCCGAGCACGATTCCGAGTTGTGCGAGGTCGACCGAAAGTTCCTCGCAGAGCGGGGCTACAAAGTGGAAACCTCCACGGACGGGCTGGGCTGCGTGGCGAAACTGCGTCAGGTGACGCCGGCCGTGCTCGTGCGGGAACTGGAGCTTCTCTGGGGTGGCGGTGACGGCGTGCTTGCCTGGCTGCGCGAGGAGGGTCCAACGCCCAGCGTTCCCGTGCTGTTCACGGCCACCGCTGTCGATCCGCCGGATCTGGCCGACCTGAACCAGCCGCCCGTCGTGGACCACCTGCCCAAGCCCTTCGCGCCGGCCAGTCTGTTGGAGAGTATCCGCTCTGCCGTCGTCAATAAGGGATGAAAGGCGAAGGCTTGCGACATGCGACAAGAAAAGAGAAATCTCTGTAGTCTGTCAGACAAGCGATCAAGGTAAGATTGATGATCAAAAACCCATCACAACGTGTACCCTGTCGGCCCTGCGTGTCGGCGATTGCGCAACGGGACATTTCTCAGGTCCTGGTGAAAACCCAGGGCGAGATCGAAGCCGCCATTTGCGGACTCATCAGACGCATCGAACAGGAGTATATAGGCCGGGGGCCCAGGGACATTCACGCCCACCTGATCGGTGATCTCCTCGTGGTCCGCCTCCAGGGCGTGTTGACCGCGGCTGAACAGCAACTGGCGAAGTCGCTCGCAGCCGAGAAGAGTAGGGACCTGCTCAAACAAGTACGGGCGCTCCTGATCGAAACGGCGCGGCCGGTCATGGAATCAGCGATCCAAGAGGTCACAGGCGTCAAGGTGTTGAGCCTGCACCACGACATCAGTACTGTGACTGGAGAAGAGATCGTTCTCTTCACCCTGGCCGAGTCGCCTGATTACCGGCAACCGAACAAACGATAGGGCTATGAATCGGGGTGGAAGTCGTTGCTGAGGCCCGGAGCGATACGAAAAGCTCCTGTAACACGATCTTGTGCCCTTCCTTCAGCGCGCATCTACTTCCATACGATCCACAAGGCATGAACCATCCCCGGGAAGAACACTAGCAAGCAAAGCAGGATGTTGATGAGAAGATCCTTGCCGAAGCCCCGTTTCAGAACGACGGCGACCGGCGGCAGGAAAATGGCGATCAGGATCATGACCAACTTGTTCACGATTATGGAACTCCGCG
>JBKQHM010000135.1:0-20404 GCA_052148775.1 Isosphaeraceae bacterium
CTTCCGCGCTGTGAGGTCCACGCTATGAGTTTTGAGTTGATCCTTCCGTTCCTTCGCCCGATAGAACCGCTGTTAAGAGTGACAACACGTGGCCGGCTCGCTCGTAATTGTCGATCTCGACCTCCTCCTCCGCAGTGAGGGTTCCCTCCCGAGCCTTCTTGGAAAGGTCGTTCATGCGGTCCTGATCGGCCGGGGTGAAGTGGAACGCCAGGAGCGAACGGGCTGCGGAATCTGAAAGGGAGCCCTCGTCGACTTCGAAGGCGCGCCTCAAGATGCCAACCTCGCTTGTGTCCGGGGACGTTCGAGCGGGTGTCATGCGTTTTCTCTCCTGTTCGAGCGTACTCGATTGGCATACTACCAGAATCGGGCCGGCCATGCGAGTCGAGACGCAAGATGGTCCACCTGGGGACCTGTGGCCTACCTGAAGGCCCACGATTGCAACGATCACAGAATGACCGATGACTCCGGAAATCCACGCGACGACTGACGGAGGCCGATGATCTCGCGCGGGCCGCCGAGATCGCCGCCCGGTTCGGTTCGGTCAAACGAGCGTTCGCACTGATCAAGCCGCACGGTCATTCGGGCAAGGTCTCCTACCTCGTTGACCCCGAGCACGAGACCGGCCCGCACCCGGCTCTGGTTCGGAGCATCGAGCGGAGCCTGCGGTCCAGGGAGATCGCGAGCATCGACTACGCCCCGAGCGTCAACCCGCCGATCCTCCACCGCAAGGAGACGTTCCTGCTGGCGGAGCATCCGCTCAGGTCGAAGTCATTCATGAGCATCTTGACGTAGTTACGTCTCGCCTTGATCGACCAGCAGCAGAATACCCCCCTGGGCGCTCCACCCGCAAGCCGTGTCTGCCACCGGGATTGACATCGAATCCGAGAATCCGATCGGGTCCGGTGCAGCGCTGTTTCATTCTCGCGTTCTGACGTCAGTTGGGAGGGCGAGGCTCGTGCCGAGCCTCTGCGATGCCCCCAAATTACGGCTTGGCTCGGCATTGGCCTCGCCCTCCCAGTCGAATGAAACCGCCCTGGTCCGGTGCGACCCGCTTGACGCCGGGTGCTCGCTCCGGTTTGATGAACGGAAGTTGCACCCAGTCTCTCCATCCCGCCACCCCGACGAGGGCCTCCCGATGCGCTCGATCGATCGCCGTCATTTCCTCCAGGATACAGCCGCCCTGGCGGCCAGCCTCGCCACGATCCCGACCATCGCGGCCCAGGGCGACGAGGTCGACAAGAAGGATGACGCCAAGCCGGCCGGACCGAATGACACGGTCCGGGTCGCGGTCTGCGGGGTCCACGGGCGCGGGATGGATCACGTCCAGGGCTGGAACCGGCTCAAGGACGTACGCATCACCACGATCTGCGACATCGACCTGAACGCGACCGACCATGCCGTCAAGGCCGTCGCCAGGCGCAACGGGTCCGAGCCGAAGGTCGTCCAGGACGTCCGCCGGGTCCTCGACGACAAGTCCATCGACGCGATCTCCATCGCCACCCCGAACCACTGGCACGCGCTGATGACGATCTGGGCCTGCCAGGCCGGCAAGGACGTCTATGTCGAGAAGCCGGTCAGCCATAATGTCACCGAAGGCCGGCGGATGGTCGAGGCCGCGCGCAAGTACGAGCGGATCGTCCAGACCGGCACCCAGTGCCGCAGCCACAAGGGCATCCAGGACGCGATGGCCTTCCTCCGCTCCGGCAAGCTGGGCCAGATCTACATGGCCAAGGGACTCTGCTACAAGCCCCGCGGCTCGATCGGACACAAGGACGATGGGCCGGTGCCGGCCGGAGTCGACTTCGACCTCTGGTGCGGCCCGGCCGCCAAGCTGCCGTTCAACCCGAATCGGTTCCACTACAACTGGCACTGGTTCTGGAACACCGGCAACGGCGACCTCGGCAATCAAGGCATCCACCAGATGGACCTGGCTCGTTGGGGGATTGGCAAGAACGAGTTCCCCAAGACGGTGATGGCCTCCGGCGGCCGTTACGGATACACCGACGACGGCCAGACCCCCAACACGCTCAGCGTCAACTTCGAGTATGACGACTGCGAGCTCCAGTTCGAGGTCCGCGGGCTCATCACCAACGACGAGGCCAAGGTCAAGATCGGCGACATCTTCTACGGCACCGAGGGCATCCTGGCGATTACCAGTTACTATGACTGGCAAGTCTACTTCGGTCCCAGGCTGGAGAAGGGGCCGGGCGGACGCGGCGACGGCGACCACTACGCCAACTTCATCAAAGCGGTCAAGGCCCGCGACCACAGCCTCCTGAATGCCGACATCGAGCAGGGGCACCTCTCCAGCGCCTACTGCCATCTGGGCAACATCGCCTACCGGCTCGGCCGCAAGCTCCACATCAACCCGTCGACCGAGTCGTTCGTCCACGATTCCGAGGCCGACGCGATGCTCACGCGCGAATACCGGCCTGGGTTCGTGGTGCCGACCAAGGTCTGAGCCATCTTCTGTAGCCGGCCTCTGCGAGGCCGGGCATTCGATCCCGGGGTCACTGACGCCGGCTAAAAAGACCGGGGTCACAGACCCCGGCTACAGTTGCACGAAAGAGATTTCAGCTCCGAAGGGGCACAGGTCAGGCCGGCCCGAGGCCGGCCAGGCCGTTCCGCTCGGCGTCGACGTCCACCACGTTGGGTTGTGGCTCGACGTCCACGTAGGCGCCGATCTTCCGGAACTTCTGATAGCGTCGTTCGAGCAACTCGTCGATCGGCAGGTCCTTGAGCTCGCGGAGGGCGCGGATCAGGAAGGTCTTGATGCTGGCCGCCGCCTCGCGATGGTCGCGATGGGCGCCGCCGAGCGGTTCGTGGATGATCTCGTCGATGATGCCGAAGCGGAGCAGGTCGCGGCTGGTCATCTTGAGCGCGGCGGCGGCCTTGGGGGCGTGCTCGCTCCCCTTCCAGAGGATCGAGGCGCATCCCTCGGGGCTGATGACCGAATAGTAGCTGAACTCGAGCATCGCCAGGCGGTCGCCGATGCCGATGCCCAGCGCGCCCCCGGAGCCACCCTCGCCGATGACCACGCAGATGATCGGGCTGCGGATCTGGCTCATGCCCATCAGGCTCTCGGCGATGATTGCAGCCTGCCCGCGCTCCTCGGCCGAGATCCCCGGATAGGCTCCCGGGGTATCGATGAACGTGATGATCGGCAGGCCGTACTTGGCCGCCAGCCTCATCTTCAGCAGGGCCTTGCGATAGCCCTCCGGGTGGGCACAGCCGAAATGGCAGGCCGTGCGCTCCGCCAGGTTCTTCCCCTTCTGGTGGCCGATGAACATGACCTTGTATTCATCCAGATGCGCGAGCCCGGTGACGATCGCCTTGTCGTCGCCGACGGCGCGGTCGCCGTGCAGCTCGAGGAACTGTTCGAAGAGGAGGTCGATGTAATCGCGGGTCTGGGGGCGGCCGACGTGCCGCGAGACCTGCACGATCTGCCAGGGGTCCAACTGGGAATAGATCTCGCGCTTCAGCGCGGCCAGCTCGCGGCGCAGCCGGCGGATCTGCTCGGCGATCTTGGTCGTGTCGCCCGCGGTTCGGTTGCGGGCGTACTGGGTTTCCATCTCCGAGAGCCGGGTCTCCATCTCGTGGATCGGCGCTTCAAAGGCGAGTCGCGGTTCGCTGGGACTGGGCATCGGGGCGTGGTCCTTGACCATGTCGGGGCCGATCGGGACGGTTACGGGGCGGGAACGGGACGGCCGGAAATCCCCGCGCCGGGCCGTCGGGCGGCCGTCACGAGAAGCCGTGGCCGCGGCCTTTCATCGGGTCGGGGTCATCCGTGAAGATCCGGACCGATCGGAATCGCGACAGGAACTCGTCGAGGCTGGTGAATCGGTCGGCCGGCCGCTTCTGGATCATCTTGATGACCAGCTCGCTGAATTCCGGCGTGACCCGCTTGTTATGGCTGGTCAGCGGGATCGGCCGCTCGCTCAAGTGCTTCTCGAGCAGCTCTTGCGACGAATTGGCGCGGAATGGCGGACGGCCGCATGCCAATTCATAGCAGGTGATTCCCAAGCTGTAAATATCGGACGACGGGGCCGGCGGCTCGCATCGAATCTGCTCGGGGGAAATATACGTACGCGTCCCCTCGCGGACCACCTTGCCGCTGAACATCTTGAGGAAACCCGTCGCGACCTTCTTGGTCAACGCATAGTCGATCACCCGGACCTCGCCGGACTTGTTGTACAGGATGTTCTCGGGCTTGACGTCGCGGTGGACCCACCCCTTGTCGTGCATGTAGGCGAGTGCCTGGGCCGCCTGCTCGATGATCCGATGCAGCAGGGTAATGGGCATCGGATAGACCTGGGGCCGGGCGATCGACAGTTTCAAGTGCTGGCCCGCGAAATACTCCATCACGAAGTACGGCTGGACCGGATCCTTGACGACTTCATAGACCCGGATCAGGTTGGGGTGTCGAAGCTCCTGGCCGAGCTTGGCCTCACGCATGAAGGCCCGGTACTCGTCGCGCTCCTCGGCCCGCGAGGCCAGCAACTGCTTCATGGCGAACCGGCGCTGGGTCCCTTCCTGGACGACTTCCATCACGACGGACGTGTGGCCGGGATGGATCGTCCGGACGTACCGATAGCCGCCGATTCGATCGTCGCTGGTCGTGTTGGTCCCTGTGGCCACGGTGCCCCTCCGATACGGGTTGGAATACCCGTGCGGGTTATGCCGGCCGATCAATCGATACGGTGACCGCCTCGAGGCCTCGCAACTCCCGCCCTGTTCCGCAAACATCTTACCAAAACCCGAAAAGCTTGAGCAACTTCCGTCGTTCTCCATCAACAGGGAACCGACGATCATCTCCGAGGAACCGGGTTCAAGACGGGACCGCCCGCTCACCGATGATCTTGATGGTCCATGGGCCTTGGTCCTTGGGTCTGCGGTTTTGGCCGACAATTCAGGATGAGCGTCGTTGGTTGTGCCGTGCGATGTGTGTGTCGATCGCCGGCTCATCGGGGCAAACCGACCGCGAGACGATCCCGGTCGGATGCGTACGGACCAGCGATTCCCGGCCAGGTGGGCAACGTCCACCCTACAGAAATCCCGATCGGGATGGCTTCCAGGACTCAAGACCGATGACTGAGGACCAAAAAACGATGCAACCCGATCAAGCTCTTGGATTTGAGAGAAGACTCCGCGGAGCCGGCGATCCGGCCCGACTCGCGGTCTTCAGCCGTCGACGGGCGCTGGAGCGGCTGAGTGCGGCGGTCCGGGAGGGCGGTGACGGCCCCGCGTTGATCACCGGGGAGCCGGGTGCGGGCAAGACCTGGCTGTCCGAACGGCTCGTGGACGAACTCCCGGCCGGCTGGCGGGCCCTGTCGGTCGAATTGACCTCCACGCTCGATGCCCTGGAATTCCTGCGGTTGGTCGCGGACGCCCTCGGCCTGCCGATGACGGATCGACTCGGGGCGGTGCGATTGCGGATCCAGGCGGCGCTGGAGGACGACACGACGGAAGGCCGGAACTGGCTGATCGTCGTCGACGAGGCCCATCGCGCCTCGCAGGCCGTGTGGGAAGAGCTCGACCTCCTCGCCGGCTCGATCGGGCGACCGTCGGGCTTCGGGGCGATGGTCGTCATGGGGCGCACGGAACTGGCCCGCGAGTTGACGACGCGACGCCTGGACGGATGGGCGATTCGGCTGGCGCTCCATGTCCATCTGATGCCGCTGGACCTGGACGAGGCCCGCGAGCTGCTGGCCTTCCACGGCCGCGCCGGGACCATGGCGGAGGCGGCGCTGGAGGCACTCCACCGCGATGCGCTCGGCAACCCTCGGATCCTCCTCCGCCTCGCCGAGTCGCGGGCCCGGTCCACCCGGACGGGCACGACCACGGACAGGGCCCCTGCGAGCGGACGTCGGCCCGAACCGCCGAGGCCCCCGCAACAGGTCGCCAATCCGGTCCAACGGCCGATCGATCCCCCGTCCGCGCCGATCCGGCCGGCCATGCCTCTGGAGGAGAAGAAGCCCGTACGGGCGCCCTCCCTGATCCCCTCCAAACCCCCGATCCGGCTGGAGGATGGCCTTGTCGAGGTCGGATGGGACGGCGACATCGAGGACACGGCGGACACGCCGACCGGCGCGGATTTGCCGTCGACCGACCGGGCGGGTACAACAGCGGCCGAACCCAATTTCGACGAAGTGCTGGTCGAGGATCGATACGCCGCGCTCCAGGCCTGGACGGAATGGAGCCGTAATCGCGAGCGATCGGTGGGGGCCGAGCCGTCGCCGGATCGCCCGGTCTCGACGACCGCAGAACTCGGGGATCAAGACGAATTCCCGGGTGACGAGGCATCCGCCGATCCCGCGTCGTCGCCGGTAACGACCCCCGCGACGGTCCGCGCCGAGCCCTCCCACGATCACGCACCCTACAGCCAACTCTTCACGCGACTGCGGCAGTCTCGTCAGGGTTGAGAAAACAGTAGCCATCGATATCCGAGCGTTCATGGCGAGCGCGGCTTCTTCGTCTCCCGCAACCCCGATGCGCAGGTCGGTCAGGCTTTGCAGCCTGACTCCTGGAAGATGTCCGGCTGGAAAGCCGACCGACTGTTATTGACGGCGTCAGATCGAGGAGCAGGCCATCGGAAATCCCAGGAAACGACTGATGAAAGGGACGCCGGGGGGCCGAAAGCTTTCTTAACGGCTTGAGTACGGCCACAGCCCGGCGTGCGGGGGCCGTTGCCAATTTCTCCGACGAGACGAGCAGGTGTCGCTGACGCAGATCCTGGTGCTCCCGGTCGTCCCCTCTTCCCGGGAGGGACGGCAACAGCAGTCACCCTGACCCGGACGGCGTTTCGCCGCCACGGACAGGAGACTCCGAAGGCGGCACCTGCTTTCATCCCCATTTCTCGCGGAATCCGACTCATCATCGGGAGCCGGATGCATATCCCCGGATGATTCGACCGCGTGGGCTCGGTGAAGTCGCCCCGATCGCGCGGTCGCCGAGAGGTCTCGATCCCTCCCCACACGACGGCTCCCTCCGCCGTCGAGACGGCTTGGCGCCGCTCGCGCCCGGGCGATACTCTACTGACAACGATTGCGACGGAGTGCGATCCGATCGCACTCCCCGCCGACTCATCGCCCGAGCAAGGAGTCATCCGGCTGTGTCCGACCCATCCGCGCCGTCCGTTGCGGCCTCACCGAAGCTGCTGATCTCGCTGGCGACCTATAACGAGGCGGACAATCTACGGCCATTGATCGAGACGATCCGTCAGTTTGCCCCGTCCAGCTCGATCCTCGTCATTGACGACAACTCGCCCGACGGCACCGGACGGATCGCCGACGAACTGCAAGGGACGCTGCCGGACATCCACGTGATTCACCGTCCGGGGAAGTTGGGCCTGGGGACAGCGACCCTGGCGGCGATGCGATTCGCGATCGAAAACGGCTTCGATTACCTGCTCAACCTCGACGCGGATTTCAGCCACGATCCGGAATACATCCCGGCGCTCCTGGCGGGGATGGCCGATCGCGACGTGATGATCGGCTCGCGTTACGTGCCCGGAGGCGGGGTCGAAGGGGGTTTCACGCTCAAGCGTCGGCTCATGAGCTCCGGGATCAACGGGTACGCCCGGTTGATGCTCGGATTATCGAGCCGCGACAACAGCGGCGCGTTCCGCTGCTATCGCGTCAGCAAGCTGGCGCAGATTGACCTGAACCTGGTCCGGTCGCGCGGCTATTCGTTCCAGGAGGAGATCCTGTTCTGGTGCCAGCAAGTCGGCTGCCGGTTCGGAGAGACGCCGATCGTCTTCAAGGACCGCCGGGCCGGCGTGTCCAAGATCAACATGGGCGAAGCCATGTCGGCGCTCTGGATCCTCTTCCAGCTCGGCCTATCGCGACAGATGGGCCGGCTCTCAACGAATCATAATGGGGTCAAGAGGTAGGGTGGACATCGCGGAACTCCGGCGAAAACGCCGCCGGAGCGGTCCGGCGTCTGGGTGCTCCGGTTTCCTTTGCCCGGGAAGCCTCGTCCCTCAGCCCATCTCGCGTTCGCGCACGGTCACGTAGACTTCCTGGCAAGCCTCGGCGACCTTCTCGCCCAGCCCCTGGTGCTTGCTCTCGAGCTGGCCGGAGTACATGGTCAGGACCTTGCAGAGGAAGGCACCATGGCAGGCGTCGGCTTCCTGGACGAGCTGGTCGAGGGATTCTTCGATCTGATCGGCCAGGTAGAGCAGGAACTGGGCCTGCCCCTTGATCTCGGCCAGGGACCGGCGCAGTTCCGGGGAGGTCGAGCCGGCTCGATTGGCGAAATCCGCGGTGCCGGCGAACGACTCGTGAGGCGTCTCGAGCGTATGCATGACAGACCCTCCGTGCGTCCCGTTCCTTGCCGAGCTCATGCGATGTCTCCTTGATCGTGCGGGTCGAACGTCCCATCGACGAGGGATTGGAGCGCACCGCACAGGTCTCCCATCAGTCGCATGTTCTGGCTTTCGAGCCGGAGATTGGCCGCGTGCATCTCGACGAGCTGCCGGATGAAGATCCGGGTGCCGGGATCGGTCTCGTCCCGGTAACGCTCCGCGTCCGCCACGGCGGCACGGACCAGGTAATCCATGAACTGGAGCTTGCCGCGGATCGCCACGCAGAGTTTGGAAAGTTGGGAAGTTTCCGAGATCTCGGATTCTGCCGTGAGTTGTGACATCCCTATCGCATCTCCCCGAACGATCGTTGGAATCCGTTGCCGGCATGATGGCCGGGAGTAGCGTTAGGTTAATCGCCCTCGACCAAGTCCGCAAGCGGAAAGCGAGACGTCAATCCTTGAACCTCGACGGTTTCGGGGCTCACCCGGTCGTCGGCGGGCGCGGGCGGCGGGAAGAGTGGAAAGAACGGCATCGCCGGGCTGTCTGCGGAGGGTCGAAAGGAGCGTGGCGCTGGTGTCGGGAAAACGCAGGTATGGCATCGTCGGTTGTGTCTCGCCTTCGGATAACGCGATCAACTCGGCGACCATCGACTGATGACCCAGTCGTCGGGATCTCATTCGAACGCGAAACGAAAGTTTGCCGGATTTTCTCGAACGTAAGCCGGCAAAGAAACGGCAGCATACACCGGCCCATCGTTGTCGTCAAGCAAGGCAATTCGCCTTATTAGAAATGAAAGTCGGACGGTCGAATTGATGGAGCCTTGCTTCGCCCCAATCGTGCGGAGCGGAAGGTCTCCCCGGTTTATTTCGCGGGCCGGCTGGGGTAAAAGGGGAGGGGGTCAATCGATCGATCGAGCATTCCTACCCGGGAGGAGACGTCAACGATGTCGCGTGGATTGAGTCGTCGTGAATTGTTGCTGGCCGGCGGTGCGGCGTGGCTGGGGGCGGGGGCGATGGGGCAGGTCCTGGCGAGACCCCAGGGCGCTCCCAAGAAAGTCCTCTTCTTCACCAAGAGTTCGGGCTTCCAGCACTCCGTGATCGCCCGAAAGGGAGATCAGCCCAGCGTCGCCGAGCGCGTGCTGAGGGACATCGGGGAGAGCCATGGGTTCCAGGTCATCTCGACCAAGGACGGGCGCGTCTTCGAGCCCGACCAGATCGGGCAGTGGGACGCCTTCGTATTCGAGACCACCGGCGACCTGACCACGCCGGGGACCGACAAGGCCACTCCGATCTCACCCGAGGGCGAGAAGGCGTTCTACGACGCCATCCGCGGGGGTAAGGGATTCCTCGGGATGCACTGCGCCACCGACACCTTCGGCCACCACGGCAAGCGGAACAAGGGGGCCGAGGACCCTTACATCCAGATGATCGGCGGCGAGTTCGTCTCGCACGGGGCCCAGCAAGAGGTCGAGATCGACATCGTCGACCCGAAGTTCCCCGGCGTGGCCGAGGGCTTCGGCAAGTCGGGCCCGTCGTTCCGCATCACCGACGAATGGTATGCCCTCAAGAATATGCCCGAGGACATGCATGTCATCCTCGTCCAGAACACCAAGGGGATGAAGGGCCGCGAATATCAACGCCCGAGTTATCCGATGACCTGGGCGAGGAACTTCGGCAAGGGCCGGGTCTTCTACACCTCGATGGGGCACCGCGAGGACGTCTGGGAGAACCCGATGTATCAAGGGCTCCTGATCGGCGCCCTCGGCTGGGCGACCGGCCGCGTCGACGTGGATGTCACGCCGAACATCAAGGAGGTCACCCCCGGGTACGACAAGCTGCACAGTTAGTCGCGAGTCGAGGGGCACTCCTGGGGGCTTGCCGGCGATGCCGGCCGCGACCCCACCCCCCCCCCGCAAGGCAGGCCCTGGGTGGCTGGGGTCGGCGCCCGCAGGGCGACGCCCCCAGAGGCTTCCGACCCTGCACTGAACGCCGGTCGCGGGGGCTACGGACCTCCGCCCTGGGCGCACCCTACGGCTGGCCGAAGGCGATCTTGCCGTCGACGATGGTCATGAGGACCTTGGTCGATAGGATCTCCCTGGGCTGGGCGTGGAACAGGTCGCGATCGAGGACGCTGATGTCGGCCCGGTATCCGGTCTTGAGGATGCCGAGCCGGTCCTCGGCGAACGCCGCACGCGCCGCGCCGGCGGTGAAGCCGCGGAGGGCTTCTTCGAGCGTGAGCCGATGCTCGGGATGCCATCCGCCCGCGGGATGGCCCTCGGTGTCCTGGCGGGTGATCGCCGCGTAGATGCCCCAGAAGGGGTCGACGATCTCGACGGGGAAGTCGCTCCCGTACGCCATCGCGACCCCCGCGTCGACGAACCATCGCCAGGCATAAGCGCCGTCAACCCGGCCGGGTCCGAGGCGAGCGTCAGCCCATCGCATGTCGTCGCTGGCGTGCGAGGGCTGCATCGAGGCGATGATGCCGAGCTCGGCGAATCGGCGGACGTCATCCTTACGGACGACCTGGGCGTGTTCGATCCTCAGCCGGGGGTCGCGCGCCTGGGGGACGGCCTTGCGCGCGGCGGCGTAGGCGTCGAGCACCAGGGCGTTGCCCTTGTCGCCGATGGCGTGGGTGGCCACCTGCCAGCCGTGCTTCAAGGCCTCGGTCGTCGTCGACTCGAGGACCTTGGGATCGATGAGGAGCAGGCCGGAATTGCCAGGGTCGTCGTGGTAGGGACTGAACAAGAGCCCGCCGCGCGAGCCCATCGCGCCGTCGATGAAGAGCTTGATGGCGCGCAGCTCGAACCGGGCGCCGTCGGGGCCGGCCTGGGGCGGCTTGCCGACGAACTTGACCTCATCGCCCGAAGGGGGCAAGGCCATGCCGTAGACCCGGATCGCGAGCTGGCCGTCGTGGTCGAGCTCCCGGTAGACGTCGGCCGTGCGTCGGGAGATGCCGGCGTCGTGGACCCCGGTCAGGCCCGCGCGGAGGGCCATCTCCTGGGCCGCGAGCAGCCGGCGCCGGACGTCGAGCTTGGTCGGGGCCGGCACCGCGCGGCCGACCAGGTTCATGGCCCCGTCGACGAACACGCCGGTCGGCCGCCCGTCTTGGTCACGGATGATCTGGCCGTCGGGAGGAGCCTTGGATTCCTTGTCGACCTTCGCGCGCCGCATGGCCTCGGAGCTGGCCCAGCCGGCGTGTCCGTCGACCCGTTCGAGCCAGACAGGCCGGCGCGGAGCCGCCTCGTCGAGCACGGCCGCGGTCGGGAACGCGCCGCCCGGCCAGAGGCTCTGGTCCCAGTTCCGCCCGGTGATCCACGAATCGCCGGGCGTCGCATCGACCCGCGCCTTGATCCGCCGGGCGACTTCCGCGAGCGACGCGACCCCGCGCAAGTCGACCTCCTCCTTGCCCGCGCCCAACGATTCCATGTGGCCATGGGCGTCGATCAGACCGGGGATGGCGAACGCGCCGGGCCGGTCGACGACGCGGGTCGATGGCCCTCGGAACCGCATGACCTCCTCGACGGAGCCGACCGCGGCAATCGTGCCGTCGCGCACAGCCAGGGCCTCGGCCCATGGGCGGTCGCGGTCGCCGGTCCAGATCCGTCCCGCCTTGACGATCAACGCGGCCGGGCCGTCCCGATGAAGCCGAAGCGCCCGGCCGGGCAGCTTCCGCCTGGAACCGGATTCCATCGTGAGTTTCCCTCCCGCGATCAGGGCCACGCCGTTGACGTACAGGTAACTCACGCCGGTCGCATACCGGGTGGGCTTCTCGAAGGTCGCTGCGTCGCGGAACGTCTCGGGATCGAATACGACGAGGTCGGCGAAGGCGCCCTCGCGGATGACGCCCCGTTCGGGCAGGCCGAGGATCTCCGCCGGCCAGCCCGAGCACGACCGGACCGCCTGCTCGAGCGAGATGACCTTCTCGTCGATCGCGTATCGGATCTTGCGCGGGAAGGTCCCGTAGGCACGCGGGTGTGGCTGGTCATCGCGGCCGGGCAGGTGGGTCGAGCCATCGGAGGCGGTGGCGACAAACGGATGCCGCATGACCTCGCGGACGTCCGGCTCGCACATGCCGAAGCTGATCGCCTGGGCGCCGCCGTGTCGATGGATGTCGAGGACGACCTCCAGCGGGGTCGTCCCGGTTCGTTCGGCGATCGCGACAAGGTCGAGCCCGGCCCAGTCGGGATGCGGCGCGTACCGCGCGATCCGGACCGAGGCGCCACCGTCGCGCTCATCGAGCTCCCGCTGGATCGCCCGGCGCAGCTCCGGCCCGCGCACGGGATCGGCGGCCAGCCGGGCGAAGTCCTCGGCGTTCCCCTGGACGGCCCAGTGCGGCACGACCATCGCGGCCAGCCGGGTGCTCGAGGCGATGTAAGGATACTGGTCGGCCGTGACGAGCTGGCCGGCGGCACGCGCCTCGGCGATCCGCTCCAGCGCCGGGCGGACCATGCCCCAGTTCGCCTTCCCGCTGGCCTTCAGGTGCGAGATGTGGACCGGGGCGCCGGACCCCTTGCCCACGGCGATGGCCTCGTCGATGGCGTCGAGCAGGCCGGCCCCTTCGCTACGGATATGCGAGGCATAGAGGCCCCCGTGCCGGTGCGCGACCTTCGCCAGCTCGACCAGCTCGGCCGTCCGTGCATAGCGGCTGGGCACGTAGATCAATCCCGACGAGATGCCCCAGGCGCCGACCTGCATGCCCCGCTCGACGACCTGCTTCATCCGCTCCAGGTCGGAGGCGCCCGGGGCGCGGTCCGCCTTGCCGATGATCGACGACCGGACTTCTCCCTGGGGCACCAGGTGGATGACATTGCTGCCGGCGCCGTGGGAGTCGATCAACGCCAGGTACTTGGCGACGTCGAGGACGCCGCCCCCGCAGTTCCCGGTGACGATCGTGGTCACGCCCTGGACGAGGTAATTCGCATTGAGCCGGGTCGCCGTCTTGGTGATCCCCTCGTCGGAGTGCGTGTGCAGGTCGATGAATCCGGGCGCGACGATCAAGGTTGTGGCGTCGATGACCTTGGCGCCGGGCTCGACCTCGAAGGTGCCGACGGCCACGATCCGATCGCCTCGCACGGCGACGTCGGCGCGACGACCCGGCGCGCCGGTGCCGTCGATCAGCGTCCCCCCCTTGAGGACGACGTCGGCCGCGACGTGCCGGACCACTTCGACCGGCTCGGCGGCTCCCGCGAGCGTTTCACCTCGCACGATCCCCGGTTGCGCACCGAGCAAGGTTGCAACCAGGATGTTCGTCCAGAACATCGGCCGATCCTGTCGCTTCACAGATCTTCTCCCGTCTGATTCGGTGAACGGCGGAGCTCGTTCGCGACCCCGAAGCGCCCCAGTTTAACCGGGATCGGTCGCGGAAACCGCACAGCAGTCCTGTCACGAAGGCAAGACCGTTCCTGCCAGGCTGTCGATCCGCACCTTGCCGGGAGTTAAATTGAAACACGCACAGTGATCATGAACCGCACAAGACCATCTCGACCGAAGGCACGAACGAAGCGGAGAGACACCATGCGCCTCGGACTGATCGGCTCGACGGGACACTGGCAGACCTACGCACCGGCCCTGAAGCAGGTCCCCGGCCTGACTCTGGTCGCGGTCGCCGCCGCCGGTCCGGAGGAGACGACGGGTGCGTTCGACCACGCCCCGGGCCTCACCGCGGACACACACCGTTATGACGACGCCCGGAAGATGCTCGATACCGAGAAGCTGGACGTGGTGCAGGTCTCCGGCCGCAACGACCGGATCCCCGCCTGGTCTCTCATCTGCCTGGAACGCGGACTCCCGGTCATGGCGGAGAAGCCCCTGGCGATGGACTTGCCCACGCTCGAAGGGCTGTTCCAAGCCGCGCGGAAGACCGGCGCGGCGCTCGTCCCGATGCATACGATGCGCGGCGTCGCCGAGCTGGCGGCGGTGCGGCAGTCGGTCCGCGACGGGGACATCGGCGACCCGTTGATGAGCTTCAGCCAGAAGACCTACAAGTGGGGCACGTCGCGCCCGGACGCCTACCGCAGCCGCAAGACGTTCCCCGGCCTGGCGCCCTGGGTCGGCATCCACGCCTACGACTGGCTGCACTGGATCCTCGGCGATGTCTTCACCGACGTGCAAGGCCGAGAGGGGATGACGGCGCACCCGGACTTCCCGGCCTGCGCCAGCCAGGCGGCCTTCGTGCTATCCATGGGCAACGGCGGCGTGGCATCGGTCACGCTCGACTATCTCCGGCCGGAATCGGCGCCCACCCACGGGGACGAACGCTTGCGGATCGCGGGGGCTCGCGGCGTCATCGAGACGGCCCTGATCGAGAAGAAGGTGACGCTGATCGCCGACGGCAAGCGGCCCCGCACCCTCCCGCTGATCCCCCAGACCGACATCTTCACGCAATTCGCCCGCTCACTGCGTGGTGAAGCGCCGCCCCCGCTCACGTTGCACGAGGGTTGCCGCATCACGGAGATCGCCATCAAGGCGCAACAGGCCGCCGATATGGGGCGCGTCGTCTCCCTGCGCGACTCCCCATTCCGCATACCTTGAGCCCTCAACGGCGCTCCAACGAAAAAAGGCCGCCCCGATTCGGGGCGGCCCTTGGAAGCTTGGAGTTTGCGAGTCGGCCGGTCAGGAAATCCCGCCGGCTTGGGTGTCGACCTGATCGAGCAGCCACCCCCCCCGGGCGGAAGGGTGGCACCCGACCGACTCAAGAGCCTCACTTCGGGCTCGGCACGAGGGGTTTCCCGCTGGGAGACAGGCTGCCGGACCGCCGCTTCCGGGCGTTGACGAGGCCCGCACCACCCCACAGACCGGCGAACAGCCCCAGGACCGCCAGTCGCTCCGCGAACGCGGCGGGCGGCAGGGCTCGCTCGTCCTGGGTGGTGGGCTCGCTCGGGACCGCAACGCCGGAGACCGTGCCCAGTGGCAGCACCGGGATGGTGATCCCGTCCCACTGCTGCGCCTGCCACAGGACCGAGTCGGACGCCAGGTCGTCAAGGACCGAATCGGACACCAGGTCCACCCGGGACCTTGCGACGATGAGATCGTCGAGGCGGAATCGATCGGTTGCCTGGAATCCGCCCGGTTGCGCGTAAGCGATCGGGGCGTTCACCGCGGGTTGTGCCGTGATCCCGGCGGGATTCCGCGCCATGAGCCGGCTCGAAACCGGCGTCATTGTGGCTCCGGCCAGAGAGTGAGTCATCGCGCCGGCCGGGCTGGAATTCGTCCCCCAGCCGAGCGACTGGGCGGATCCGTCGTGCGAGAAGTGACCGATCGTGAGCTCGAGCGTGGACCCCACCGCGGTCACGGGAGTGGCCACCATCTGGTTGGACGAGGCAGGCCCCGACGTCCCGCCGATAGGCGAGCTGAGGTCCGTGCCGGCCGTGGCGGCCTGGGCATGGCCGAACCCGCCGCTGCCCATGGTGATGGCACTGAACACGTTGAACGCATTGGTGACACCGTCGCCGCTCGCCCAGGTGCTGGAGAGCGTGGCATCCTGTAGCGGGCTGACGGTCGGGCCCGAATACGAGGTGCCCGGGCCCTGGTAGGCCACCAGGTCGGACACCAGGAGATTGGCCACCGGCGTCCCCAACCCTGTTACCAGGTTGTAGCCGGCATTGGCGGTATAGCCGTTGCTGCCGCTGGTGATGACGTTGTAATCGCTCTGGGGCAGGCTGTAGAGGGCTTGCTGGGCCTCGGTCGGGCTCGCGGTATTCAGGGTGGATTCGCCAGCGGCCACCCGGCCCTCATCGACCAGCGCCACCAGGCCCGCCCAGGCCGGCGACGACAAGCTGGTGCCGCCCACGACCTCGAACGGATTGCTAGGATCGAGATTGTACGAATCGGCGATCCAGGCACCGGTGGCCGGGTCGGCGTCGAACGAGACGTCCGGCGTGGTCCGGCTGCCGGTGGACTGGACGCCCTCCTGGTAAGCCGGCTCAGGTTCGTACAGGCTGAGGCCGCCGCCGGAGCCGATCGACATGCCCAACGAATCCGAGTAGTAGCCCCACCCCGTCTCGCTGCTATAGGAATTGTCCGCGTTGAGGTTCAGGGTCGTGCCGCCGACCGCCACGACGTTGGGCGAGAAGGCGGGGTACTCGGGATCGGCCGTGCCGTAGTCGCCGGTGCTGGCCACGAAGGTCACGCCGGGTACGTTGAAGACGCTGTCGTAATTCGCTTCATCGGCGGCGAAGACGGACTGGCCTTCGGGGAAGCCCCAGCTCATCGACACGACCGAGACACCGGGTTGACTGGCGGCGGTGGCCACGCCGGTCATCAGGTCGGACAGCGACTGGCTGTTGGCCTCGACCAAGACGATCTGAGCCCCGGGGGCGATGGCGTGGATCCATTCGACGTCGAGCGCCTCCTCGACTTCCCAGTTATCGGCGCCGGCGCCGCTCGGGTCGGTCGAAGGCAGGGAGCTGGTTTGGCCGCTCTGGTTGAGCACGGTCAGGAACGAGGATGCCGGCCCATACTGATTGAAGAGCGTCGGTCCGGAGTCCGTCAGGCTGAACTGCCCGTCGAAGGTGTCCACGGACGCGAGGATGTTCGGGTCGTCGTAGGCATCGACGATGGCAATCGTCTGGCCGGTGCCGTCCTCCGAAAGGTCGTTGATGCCGTAGGCGTCCCGGATCTGGGCCGGCGTGTAGGCCAGCCCGGAATCGCTCAGAGTCGCATTCTTGATACCGCCGGCCGTGTTGATGGCGGTGAAGACCGAGCTCGTCGCATTGCACGCCGAGGAGTTGATGCTGCCGCTACTGGACTGACTATCGACGGCCGCGATCGAGGTGACGAGGCTGTAGGCGTTGTTGTTGGTCAAGCCGAGTGGCGAGCCGTTCGACCCGACGTTGTACGTATCCACTCCCGAGCCGCAGGCGGTGACGGTGAACCCGTAGGAGCTCCCAAGGGTGCCCGCCAGGCAGCTATCCGTCACGTACGCGGACAAATCCGTCGCCAGCACCTGGGCGGCGTCTTTCTGACTGGACGACCCGCTGTTCAGCGACTTGATGCACGACGCGATCTGGGTGTTTGTCTCGCCACACAGGTTGCCGAAGAGGTTCGGGTTGACGGTGGCCAGCCAGTTGCCGAGGTTTGTGGAGCTCGACGAACCGTTGAGGCTGCAGATCAGCCCCTGGCCGTTCGAGGCGGTCCAGAACGAAGTTGTCGCCGTCTGATTCGAACACACGCCCGAACCGGACAAGCTAGAGGGGACGCACGTGCCGCCGTTGTCGGCGTCGATCAGCCGGTTCTGGGCGCTGTAGAAGTCGCTCGGGGACAAGCCGAGCTGGGAGATAACCGTCCCGCAAACGAAGTCAATCTGATAGTCGGAGCTGGGTATCGTGACCGGCCCGAGGGTGTGGGTGCCCGGTCCAAACACCCCGGTGACCGACTGGGAGACCTGCTGGAGGTAGGCCGAGCTGGCGCTGAAGTACGACTGCGGCGCGACGTAGCTGACCAGCGAGAGCTGGTCGTAATCCCCGCTGGGCACCGTGAAAGTCGCCGTGACGGTCTCACCCTGCTGGGTGCTGCCGCGGAGGACCGTAACCGGCTTGGACTGGCCACTCAGCGAATACGAGATACCCGTCAGGTTGCAGCACGGGGTGACCACCCAGACCTGCTCTTTCGAGTCGCCGTTGTCACTGACCGAGCTGTTGTTGCCGTCGCCATTATAGGTGGCGTCCCACTGGTAAACACCTGCCGCGGCGGACGCAGACAACGAGTAGGCCGGCGTCGTGTAAGTGCCGTCGCCGTTAACCGTCACCGTCGCCGTGTCCAACTTGGTGCTGCCGCTCGGGTTGTACAGGGTGAAGGTGATCGTCCCGGTCGGGTTATCGCCGCCGGTCAGCGTGGCTGTATCGGTCAGGGTCGTGCAGGTTCCCAGCGGAACGACGGTCGTGTTCGGTGTCGTGGAGATCGACGGGCCGGCCTTGCCGATTACGACCTGCTCCGCCTTGTCGTTGACATCGCTGGCCGAGTTGTTGTTGCTGTCCCCGTTATAGGTGGCATCCCACTGATAGGTGCCGGTGACGGTACACGCGGTGGGCAGCGTATAACCGGTCGGTGTGGTGTAAGTGCTATCCCCATTGACCGTCACCGTCTCGGTGTCCACCAGGGTGCCGCTCGGGTTGTACAGGGTAAAGGTGATCGTCCCGGTCGGATCGTCACCGCCGGACAGCGTGGCTGTGTCCTTGAGAGTCAAGGACGAGGAGCACGGTGCGCTTGAGGTGCTGGGAGTCGTGGAGATCGACGGGCCGGCCTTGCCGATCACGACCTGCTCCGCCTTGTCGTTGTAGTCGCTGGCGGAGCTATTATTGCTGTCGCCGCTGTAGCTAGCATCCCACTGGTAGGTGCCGGTGACGGTACACCCGGTGGGCAGCGTATAACCGGTCGGTGTGGTGTAATTGCTATCCCCATTGACCTTCACCGTCTCGGTATCCACCAAGGTGCCGCCCGGATTGTACAACGTAAACGTGATCGTCCCCGTCGGGTCATTGCCACCGGACAACGTCGCCGTGTCTCTCAGGACCAACGTCGAGCTGCACGGAGTGCTGGTCGTGCTGGGTGTCGTGCTGATCGACGGACTCGCCGGACCACTCACCGTCACCTGTTCCGCCGTGGCGCCCTTGTCGCTGACGTTCGAGTTGTTGCCGTCGGTGTCGGTGAAGCTGGCGTTCCACTGATAGGTGCCGGTCTGTGCGCCGGTGGGCAGGGTGTAGCCAGTCGGCGTGGTGTACGTGCCGTCGCCGGAGACCGTGACGGTCTCCGTATCCACCGTCGTCTTATTCGGCGCGATCAACGTGAAGGTGATCGAACCCGTCGGCGAATAGCCGCCGGAGAGCACGGCCGAATCGGTCAGAGTCGGCGTCGAAGTGGCTGTCGTCGAAGACGTGGGGGCCGGCGTCGTCGGCGAAGGACTCGGACTCGGCGTGGGATTGGCCGCCATGGTGCCGCCGTTGTCCGACGAGATGAGACGATCCTGAGGAGTATAGAGGATGTTGGCACTGTCCGGACCATACGCGTTACCGTTCTGGTTCGGCTCCAACTGAGTGATCGCCGCGCCGCAGACGAAGTCGATCTGGTAATAGTTGTTCGGGATCGTGACCGACAACGTGTGGTTCGGTGCTGTGGAGTACGTCCCGGTCGCCTGGGAAAAGATCACCTGCTCGTAAGCGGTAGAGTCGCTGAAGGAGGATCCTGGCGCGGTATAGACCACCAGGGTGTACTGGCTCGATCCCGAGGGCAACACGACGGAGACGGTGTCACCTTGCTGCGTGTTCCCGGACAGGCTCGAGACATTCGTGGTAGAGTTTTTCGAGGTCGTCACCTTGAAGGTAAGGTTGGATGGGCAGCAATTGGGAAGCTGATAGTCGTCGAAGTTGTAGCCGGAATAGCTATGGCCGGCGGTGGCGTTGATGGTGTAATAGGTGTTCCCGGCACTCCCGTTCGGCCCGCCGCCCGTCTGGACATAGCCCGACGGCACCGATTCCTGCGCGTAATAGGTGCCCGCGGTGTTGACTGTGAAGCTGTAGGTGCCATTGTTCGCGGTCGTCGTTGAGGCCACGAACGTCTCGCCACTGCCGACCTGCTCATAGAGGTCGATGGTCACTCCACTCTGCGGAGTATCGTCGGACGTGAAGCCGTTCCCGGTCAGGTCCAGGTACTTGGTCCCACTGATGGTGATGGAGGACGTGGTCAGGGTGACAGTAGTCACGTTCGGAGTGGTGGTAATGCTTGGGCTGGCCGAGCTGACCGTCACCTGTTCCTTGCTGTCGTTGTTGTCGCTGGCCGTGAGATTGTTGCCGTTGCTACTCGTGTAGGTGGCATCCCACTGGTAGGTGCCGATCACCGTTCCGGTCGTCGGCAGGGTGTAGCCGGTCGGCGTGGTGTAAGTGCCGTTGCCGCTAACCGTCGCCGTCTCCGTATCCACCGGGGTGGCGCCACCCTTGTAGTACAAGGTAAAAGTGATCGAACCGGTCGGGCTATAGCCGCCGGACAGCACAGCCGTGTCCTTCAGGGTCTCCGTCGTGGTGCCCAGCGTGAAGCTGGTCGGACTGGGGGTAGTGGTGATCGACGGGCTGGCCGGGCTCACCGGCACCTGCTCGTTCGTCACGCCGAT